>JAKSDJ010000788.1 GCA_022360155.1 Chloroflexales bacterium
GTCGACCAGACCAGTGCCCATGAGCCAAAGACGACGATACAGCTCAACGCGCTGATCCAGGCAGGAGCCATCCGCTACTTTCACCTCGATCAGCCTTCGCTGCCCAACGCGCGGAATTTTGGGACGCAACAGGCGCGGGGCGAGCTTGTACTCTTCGTCGACGACGACATCATCCCTGGCCCCAACCTGATCGCCGCGCACGCCGCCGCCTACAACGCACCAGATATTGGCGGCGTGGCAGGCCGCCGCACCTTCCCCGTCGAGCCTATGCCGCCTGAGCCTTCGACGCCGGTGGGTGTGATTGCGCGGAACTCGACGCATGTGTCTAACTTTTCCGCGACCGCGCCGCAACATGCTGTCGAATGGGCTTCGGGCTGCAACATGTCGTTTCGGCGGCGGCTGATCGCGGAGGCAGGCGGCTTCGACACGATGTTCGGCGGCTCGGCGACCTATGAAGACGTTGACTTCTGCTTTCGCCTGCGGCGGTATGGTTACCGCATCGTATTCGCCCCCCAAGCGCATCTTGTACATCTGCAACAAGTAGCGGGCGGCTGTGGCAGCCGGAGGCGCAGCCCGCGGTTCTACTACTTCGTGAACCATAACTCGCTGCTCTTTGCGTTAAGGCATCTGCCCTGGCGCGATCTGCCCAGGGTCTTGGCCTTCCGTACGATGATGGGCCTTGTCCTGGCCCGCCAATACACCGCACCGCACCTAGCGCTGATCATCGTTCCGGCAGCAGCAGCGGCGCTGCGAACACATCTGCGCACTACCCCGCGTTGGGTTGACGGCAGGCCAGCAAGCGCAGATCGGAGACAGGTTATTAGCCTGTCGGACATGCCGCAAACGACCCAAGCATCGGGCGATTGCGGCCTCCAAACCTGGCCAGCAAGCATTAGTTCAGATAGACGAGAGCAAAGCGGATTGGTGTCTTCTTAGGAACGCACACGATGGCAACACAGAGCGACAATCTTCAACCTCCTGTGCCAGCGCGTGTGAGCGCCTGGTTCTGGCTTACCCCTATGCTCGCGATGGTGGTGGTGGGCCTTTATAGTGTTCTGCGCTACAATGGAAATTGGGCGGAAAACGACTCAGCCATCTTCACCCAAACACTGCGCGTTTTTACCAACAGCGGTCAACTCGTGCCAGACAAGGGGATGGTCTACCCCAACGGTTTTGCCTTCCAGTCCATTTCGACCGTCATTCTGGCGCTGACCGGCCTGGAGATCCAAGACCTTCAGCAACACATTTACCCGTTATTAGCGCTGGTCGTGGTCGTTCCCGCTTGGGTCACCTACCGCACGCTGACAGACAGCAACCGTGGCGCTACTCTTGCCGTCGCCCTGCTTTTGACTCAGCCCGAATTTCTCTTCGTTATTTTACGCAGCTCGCACGAGAAGTTTACTCGCACGCTCATGTTGCTGTGCATCTTCTTGTTGGTACACAGCGCCACAATGCACAAGAAAGCTGTTCCCTTTGCGATCCATGTGGTACTGTTCTATCTCATGGCCTTTGCCTTGATTTCGAGCAACAACCTGCTTGGTCAGTCTTTCATCTTCTCACTGACAATGGCAATGGGTATGAGCTGGCTGCTACAGCGACGCAATGCTTACCAAAATGTACGCGACCTAGCTAATAAACGCCTCTTGCAGGTGACGATCACCTGCATGGCGCTTGTCTACCTTGCAACCTTTTATATCTACCCGCCAGCGAAACACGATGTGCTGATTCTCGAGGACACCTGGCTACGGGTTGAGGCATTGGTTTTTGCTGAACAGGGCCAACCCTCTGAAGTTCCTGCCACACCCACCGACCCCTATGCGTATGTCACGGCGACCTGGCCGAACCTACCCGTCTACTTTACGGTCAGTATTGCCAATTGGATCATCTTGATCTTCTCGTTCGTTCTCTGGGCCTGGCAGGGTTGGCGCTGGATCATCCAAAACCAGCCCCCCAAAAGCCAAGCGCGACAATTGCTTTGGCTCTTCTACTTGGCGCTTGGGGTAGAGGGTGCGCTGTCTGTGATTGTCGATATCAGCGGCGCGCTCGGCAGCAACTTACAACAACGTATCTTCCCATCGTTCTCGATGATCGCCGTCGCGATTGTTGCTGGTGCGATCACGCAATGGCGTCCCCAATTCGGGATCGCGTTGTTGAATCGTGCGCTTGTGGCGGTTATTGTGATATTAGGGGCGCTTGCAATGATAAAGGCGACCAATGAGCCGTTGTTGAGCAATAAATGGATCTTTTATCATGACAATGAAATCACTGCAATGCGCTGGGCCGATGATCATCTACGCGAAAGCCAGATCTGGACCGGATTCGACGAGCGGCTGTTCACTGCCTACATCACGAACTATGGCCCGTCACAATATCGCAATGCCTTTGTACGCCAAAGAGTCAAGGCGACCACGCGCGTGTTCCTCATCTCGGATGTGACGCGCTTGCGTAGCAACCGACTGGAAACGCCGCTGCCTAGCCTGCCCGATGCGTTCCGCATCTATGATAATGGCGAGGCTGAACTCTATCGTCTGCGCCTACAGACGCCAGATCAACGGTAACACCATGACCAATTTGAAACATAGCTACGACTTATTTGTGCTTGCCGCATTAGCGATCGCGATACCAATGTTGCCAGCGCTACCTGCGCCAGAGGTGCGTGTGCCAATAGGGTTATTGGTGGCTCTGTTAGCGCCGGGATATGCTCTGATCGCAGCACTCTTCCCTCGCCCCGCCGACATCGATGGGCTGACCCGGGCCGCCCTGAGTTGTGGAACGAGTCTCGCGCTGTTGCCGCTGCTCATTACGGTGCTCGATCAACTGCCTTGGAAAATCGCTCCCCAACCGATACTGATAGCGCTCACCATTTTGATCTTGACGTGCTGCGTCGTCGCACTATTCCGCCGTTGGCAGCTTGTCACTACAAAAGACGTGATTATACCGCCGGCATTCGACATCCAAGACTGGTGGCGCCGTCTCTCCGAGTCCGATCAGCTTATGTACGCCTTCGGCACGCTGATCATTGCCGTGACGATTAATGTTAGCGCAGCGCTCTGGCTCCTCCCTAATATCCCAGCCAAACCAACCGAGTTCTACATCTTGGACCCATCGGGCTTGGCCGATAACTATCCACGTGCGGCAATTGTCGGTGAGCCAGTAACAGTCACAATGGGTATCAGGCAAGGCGATAGCGATAACCACAACTATCGTATCGAAGGGTGGGTTTCCGATCCTTGGAACGCCAACCGTCGCGAACAGGTGCTCAGCGAAAGCATTGACCTTATGACAGATCTATCCCAAGAGCAAACGTTGACTTGGCGTATGCCCTGGGCCGGCGATAATCAACAAGTTGAAATCTTGCTCCTGCGTGAGGATGATACAGATCCCTACCGTCGCCTGGTTTTGTGGATCAATGTGGAAGAAAGGAGGTAAGCGCCAATGGACAGTACTATTGCGCCTGTTATCGATATCGTTACAAGCGGGGCCATTGTTACGACAACGGCAGTACTGGTCGTGTTGCTTGCCCTTCTGATCTTGATGATCAAGAAGGAGATCGCCAGCGGAATCGAAGGTCACACCGCCAAACAACTGAGCCGGGTGATCGATGTGGCCTTAATACCGTTGCTTATCGCTTTTTCGACTGCCGCTGTGCTACACATCATCGACATCCTGAATTGAGTCGTTATGGTCGACTCGACAACCTAGCTTGAAAGGTGAAGCACATGAAACATAGGAGCCATATTGGTTTGATTGGTGTTGGCCATGCTTCGTAGTCCGCTCCTATTGCTACTTTTGATACCCGCCTTCCTTTGCATGTTGGGATTTGGCGCGCAAAACACACCCAACAACGCGCCGCGCAACACTGCGACTACGGCAAAGAGCAAGGCTGCGCAGAGCATCGATTACTTTCCGATCGGCGTCATCGAGGATGCAAACATCGTGCGCGGCGATAATTCAGATTTCGAGCGCACGATACAGAATCTGCAAGCACGCGGCTTCGACTCGATGTTTATGGTCAATAACTTTGCCGAACGTGATGCATCGCTGCTCAACCTGACGGATCAGTACGACTTCAATATGTATATGATGCCAGCAGGCGATTGGAACCAGACCTGGTGGCCTGCCAGCATACCGAAAAATCTTCCTGCAGCCCGGAACGCCGCCCAACCGGTCGTTAGAGCCTGGAGCGGTCACCCTAGCCTCAAAGGCTATGTACTCAAGGATGAGCCCTATCGAGCTCACATACCCAAACTACAACTCATGGCGCGCACACTCCGTGAACTCGATCCGGCAACACCGCTGCTCGCGTCGTTGGTTGGGCTCGATCGAGTCGAACCAATTTACACGGCGGTTGGCCTCGATGTAATGGCAATCGACGCCTATCCGTTTGGACGCAACAACCCACCCTGTGACACACGGATGACTGGCTTGGGCTATCATCATATCGATTTTGTGCCCTATATTCGTGCAGTCAGCCAGAAAAGACCAGCCGGAGCGCCGCTCTGGACTATTCTTCAGACCCACGCTTTCTCCAACAGCAACTTCTCGCTACGGCAACCGCGACCAAGCGAAGTACGGATGCAGCAGTGGCTCGCTCTGGGAGAAGGTGCAACTGGGGTCTTCTGGTTCGTTTACAGCACTCAACAAAGCTGGATTGGGCTGGAAGACAACAACGATCTGCTCGACGAAGTGACGATGCAAACCTACCGGCTGCGGCCACTGCGAAAACTGTTATTGAAACTACAGAAAACCGATGATCGTTTCACCGTCGCTGGTCAGAAAAAACCATATATCAGCACCCTCTCCAGCCGAGATGGTCAGCGGATGTTTGCCCTGGCGGTGAATCGTGATTGCCAGCAAGCGCAACAGCTTACTATCAATGCACGCCATCTGCAGGGTGTGTTGCGCGATGTCGAAACAGAGCAACTCTACTCACTTGGGGAAGCTATTACCTTCCAGCCTGGTGATGGCAAACTGCTCGAACTGTTTGCCCAACCGAGTCAATAGCGCTTCCAGCGTCTAGTTGGATGACGCCATCACCCCATGTCACTTTGCCAGAGCACTGTGCATCCAGTCAAGTTGAGCTCTACACCCAGCATACACTTCGCGCAGCATCGCGGCTTTCTGTTACGCGATGCTGCGCGAAACATCACCGGCGAGGGCTTCACTTGGCATCAGCATGACACGCCCATTTGAGAAACTACCAAGCCATGGAATCACTTAAAGACTATCTAGCCAAACCAATCCACTCTGTAACGCATTATCTTCATCGGCTTAGTTACGTTCGAAAAACCCGCCTCTACTGCGTTGGCACAGCAAAAAGCGGCACACATTCGATTGCTGCGATGTTCAATGCGACGGTTCGAACCACCCATAGAAGCAGACAGTGAGCAGATTATTTGTAAGATTCTTGACATCTCCGCAGGTCGCATAAATGAGGAAAATCTAGTATCCTACGTACGAGGAAGAGATAAGCGATTGTGCATTGATATTGACTCATCGCAACTGAATTTCTTTCTCTTAGACATTCTACTCAAAGAATTCGATGATGCACGTTTTGTGCTTACCTTACGAAACTGCTACGCATGGCTTGACTCTTTCATCAACCATTCACTCTATTTTGTTGATGTACGACCAGGATGGGACAAACTGCGCGATTTTCGGTTCAAAACAACGGAAGCGGCGCATCCGCCAGAAGAACGCATTTTGAAAGAACAAGGGCTTTATACAATAGATGGCTACCTGTCCTACTGGGCCAATCATAATCAAAAAGTCCTTGACACTGTCTCTAAAGACCGGCTGCTGATCGTTAAAACTAACGGTATTTCGCAGCGCGCATACGACATTGCAGCATTTGCCGGCCTACCGAAAGAAGCAGTACGATTAGAAAAAACGTTTTCGTTCAAGAATCCGAAAAAAGCCGGTGTCCTGTGTCAAATTGACCGTAACTACCTCGAGGAGAAAGTAAAAAACCATTGTGCATCGCTTATGGCGCAATACTTTCCGGAAATCCGATCCATAGATGATTCAGGTATTTAGCAAAAGCGTAGCGACGAATGGCCAACAGCGAGTTATGAATAGGATGTTACAAAGAGGTTATACCGCATGCTCGCGCAATCATAGCGGGGAAGCATCCCTCATATATCGCTAACGGATAGGCCACCCTCGCGCCTAGAACGATCCACCAAACATGGGCTTACTCGAAGCATTTCCATAATACGACGCTGAGTAAATTGCTCACCGTTTTGAGAGCATCTCTGCATTGTGCTCATGGGGCGCATGATGGTCCTGACCAACCTGAAGAAGGAATACCCGTGACCACGAAGCTTGTTGCTGCAACAACAGCTCGCCAGACTGGCTGGCTGATCTGGAGTTACTTGCTGTTGATCGCCGCCGCCGAAGCGCTGGTGGCCTTCTCCAATCCCATCATTGGGCTGAGCTTTCATATGTTCGTTTTGTTTGTGCTTGTCCTGCGCGGCACACTGAGCGAGTATGAAATGGAGCGACAGGTTGCTCTCACCCTCATTATAGCGCCGGCAGCGCGAATTCTAACCCTCACCTTGCCGCTAGCCAGTCTGCCGCAGCTTCTCTGGTATCCCTTCGTGTTGCTCCCCCTGCTGTTCGTCGCGTGGCTTGTGGTCCGTCAACTCCGGCTGGCGCGGGTCGAATTCGGCCTCGATCCCGGCAATCTGCTCACGCAATTACTGCTTGCCGGCGGTGGGCTGGGACTGGGAGCAGCGCATTACCTGCAACTCCAGCCAGAGGCGCTTGTGACAGCCTTTTCGTGGAATACGATGTTGTTGGCCACACTTGGCGTGCTACTCGCCGCCGGTTTCATCGAAGAGTTGATTTTCCGCGGCCTCTTGCAGTCTATTGCACTACCTGCCTTGGGACGCTGGGCGCTGTTCTACGTTGCGCTTTTATTCGCCGTGATGCAATTCGGGACACGCTCCCTCCCGGCATTTGGCTTCACACTGGGCGTGGGACTGATCTTCGGCTGCATTGTCTACTGGAGCCGATCGCTGCTTGGGGTTTCCATCGCCCACGGCCTAGCCAATATCACGGTCTTTGTGCTCATGCCCTTCATGGCTCAGCAAACGTCCCCCCAGGTCGATGCCTTGATCCGATCGGCGATTGCCGCCGGAACGACCCTTGCCCTGGGAACGTTTATCTTCATGCTCATCATAGATATGTTCCCAAGGCCTGTCTCTGAGTCGGAGGTATGGACCGGACCGCAACTCCGTGATTTGCGACGAGCCGCCGGGCTCAGATA
>JAKSDJ010000760.1 GCA_022360155.1 Chloroflexales bacterium
CGTATCCTTTCATCCAATCGAGCGCCGAGCAGGAACATGAGGGAAGGGTGATGGGCGCATTGTAACAGCCCGCATTGCGATACACAAGAGGAGACGAAGAAACGAGGAGACGAGACGCGCGACGCGCAGCGACAGCCGCGCTGCCAACCGCCCGTGCGCTTCTGCTCGCGTGCAATCCTCGCAGCGGAGGCATCCGCCCCAATCCGCGATACTGCTTCAGAACGTACTGACCCTCCACAAAAATATGCGAAGGCTCTGCTCATAATCCCGCCTGGCCGTTGCATACACAAGGCCCTGCTCATACACCTGTCTGGCCGTTGCATACACATCCCTTCACTGGTATCATGGTGCATCATAACAACGCACCAGCGGAGAAGGAGCAGGCCATGACTGCACAACCGAAAGTGTCGTTCTCGGTCGCCGAGTATTTTTCCCGCGACGCACAGGCCGATCAAAAGTTGGAATATTTTGCGGGAACCATCGTGGCACAAGCCGGAGCGACGGGGCGACATAATCTCATTGTGGCCAATCTTATTGGTCATCTGTATGCGCGGGTGCGCCAAAAGGGATGCCTCCTCTTTCCCAGTGATATGCGCGTGCAAGCCATGGATCAAACCATCTACACCTACCCCGATATTACTGTGGTTTGTGGCACGCCACAGTACCTGGAACCCACCGAGCTGACGCTTATCAATCCGACACTGATTATTGAGATTATGTCGGCATCAACAGAAGCCCGCGATCGGAAAGAGAAATTGGAATATTACCGAACGATCGCATCACTCCACGAGTATGTTTTGATTGGGCAAACCCGCGCATATGTGCAACGCTACGTCCGCCAGACGCCCCATTTCTGGTATGTGCATTTGACCGATCATATTGATGCCGTGCTTACGCTGGAAACACTTGAGTACGATCTGCCGATGACGCACCTGTATGAAGGCATTGCTTTCGGGTAAGGCCGGCGTATAACCTGTACGACGCTTCAGGGGAGTCCGCGAACAGGTCATGGCGGGTCAACATAGCGCTTGGCGCCGCCGAATGTACCGCGACCATAGGCGATGCACACACACTGATGAAGACCACGAGCGCCAACCCAAGGGAGCGCCATACAATCCTCCGCATACCATCTTCCTTGTCATCCAATCAAGCGCCGAGCAGGAACATGAGGGAAGGGTGATGGGCGCATTGTAACAGCCCGCATTGCGATACACAAGAGGAGACGAGGAAACGAGGAGACGAAACGCGCAGCGACAGCCGCGCTGCCAACCGCCCGTTCGTGCGTGCCGCCATGCACACATCGTAGCGGAGGCATCGGCCCCAACCGCACGAACTGCCGACCACGCCCCTTCCCCCGCACGCGGGGGACCAAGGGGGG
The DNA here is from genome assembly GCA_022360155.1 of Chloroflexales bacterium. Taxonomy (GTDB): domain Bacteria; phylum Chloroflexota; class Chloroflexia; order Chloroflexales; family Chloroflexaceae; genus JAKSDJ01. The sequence continues at coordinate 1,379 of JAKSDJ010000760.1, forward strand.
ACTGCGGCGGGGTCTGGGGAACCGGCAGGGTTCCTCTGCGGGGAGCCCGAGGGGCCGAGCCCGATCGGATCAGCACGAACGGATCATGTAATCCGCACCATATCCGTTAGGAAGAAGGTCTGGCGGCTTGAAGCCGCTGCCACAGGTCGCAGGAGCGACGAGGCGCCCTTGACGCACTCGCCGATCTGTAGTATCGTATGGTTACACAACCTATTGAGAAGTGTAACCATATCTTCCGGCTCGATCGACCGTGTTTCGCTAGCAACGAGAGGGGCCAATGACGACCGCGCTCATTCCTACATCAGGCGATCTTGCCACCCCCGACGACTTCGCACCTGAGCGGGCGTTCGATCTCGACGCGCTCTGCCTGGCGGTCGACTCGTGGGCGGCCACGACCACTGCGAGTGATACGCCGCGCCGCACCGATCTGCTGCGCGACAAGGCGCGGATGGTGTTGAGCTTCTTCGAGTTCACCCACAAGTCGCCGACCCTGGTGCAGCCGCTCGATATACGCGCCTGGCGGCTGGCGCTCGAAGCGCGCGGCCTTGCTGCCGAGACGGTCTATGCCTACATCAGCCGGCTCTCATCCTTTTATACATGGTTGCGCCGTCATCCGAATCTCGCGGCAGCCATACCCTATAATCCGGCGCTGCTAGAGCGACCGACGCGCGCAAAGCCGTACCAGTCGCGGGGGACCAGGGCATGGTCTGCAGACGAGGTTGGTATGCTTTTAAATTATGTCAAGCAATGCGCCGAAGACGGCTCGTTGCCGGCGCTGCGGGACTATGCGTTGTTGGTGATCTATATTCTGACCGGACTGCGCCGGCGCGAAGTGATCCAGGTGCGCGCAGGAGATATCGCCTGGGATGGCGAGGCGCTGCTCCTCACTACGCAGATGAAGGGCGGCCAGTCGCGCACGAAGCGGATCGAAGCGCCGGTCGCCGCCGCCGCCGTGCGCGCGTACCTTGCCGCCACCGGGCGTGATCCCGCCACGCTGGCGCCCGAGGCCCCGCTCTGGTTGGCGCACGACCGCGCGACGACGATGATTGGTCGTAAACACCGGCGCGACCGCCGCCCCGATGATCCGCTCGGCTCTCACGGCTTTGTCAAGAACTTGAAGCGCTATGCGCTCGATGCCGGGCTTGGGGATGTTCATTTGCACCAGACGCGCCACACGTTTGCGGCGCTGGTCGGGGAGGATGCCGAAACCCTGGCCGAGGTGCAAGAGGCTTTGCACCACCGCGACCTGGCCACAACGCGCGTCTATCTCGACCGGGTGATGCAGCACAGGGATAAACACAGCCGGCGGATCGCCGCCAAGATCGGACTGCACTAGGTGGTTCGTTAGAATGTTGGCTATTCTAGATGCGAGGTGCATACCACAGGCATGAGCATAGTCGGTTAGCTAACGACACTGTGGGGAGGAATCGCCGTGTACGCCGATTGCGGACGTGCTGCGATGCTGTCTATGCGGCGGGCCGCATCCTAATCGGCACAAAGAAACGATATAGCGTAGTGCCGCCTTCAGGCGGTTGTATTGCCGTAGTACCGCCTAGAGGCGGTACTACGGCAGACTACCTCTGTTGATGATCAAATGGCATTAGTCTATCGGCTGATAGCTTATGGTTATTTTCGTGTTGGTTAAGGTTGGAACGTTTCAACCCCTGTCTTGAGCCCTTCGGCTGCGCTCAGGACTGGCGCAGCCGGAGGATGCTAACGTTTCAACGTTCCAACGTAACAAGGAGGATGCGATGGAAGAGCTTTGTTGGATGCCGGCAACTGAGTTGGCGACCCGCTACCGGGCGCGTGAGCTATCGCCGGTCGAGGTTGTCGAGGCTGTGCTGGCGCGAATCGAGCAGTTGAATCCGCAACTAAACGCCTTTTTAACCATCACCGCCGATCATGCCCGTGACCTGGCTAAGGCTTCGGAAGAGCGCCTGCACCGCGACGAACCGCTAGGATTACTCGACGGCGTGCCATACTCGCTCAAGGATCTCGAACCGACCAAGGGCATCCGCACGACATTTGGCTCCAAGTTCTTCGAGCAATACGTGCCTGACGAGGACGGTGTGGTGGCCGAGCGCATGCGTCAGAGTGGTGCGGTACTCCTCGGGAAGACCAACACGCCCCATTTCGGACACAAGGAGTTGAGTGATAACCTGTTAGGCGAGCCCTGTCGCAACCCCTGGAATCGAGAGAGAAGCCCAGGGGGATCGTCGGCGGGGGCGGGAGCGGCGGTTGCGGCTGGGCTGGGACCGCTGGCCCACGGCACCGACGGTGCGGGGTCGATCCGGATACCGGCTTCGTTCTGTGGGATTGTCGGCTTCAAGCCATCGTTGGGCAGAGTGCCCTACGCGCCCCACGTCGATCCTTGGTCGGCGTTCACCCACTCCGGGCCGATGACACGCACGGTGCGCGACGCCGCCCTGATGCTCCAAGCGATGGCCGGGCCAGATGCCCGCGACCCGCTGAGCATCGATTCGGCGCCGGTCGACTACCTCGCCGCCTGCGAAGGCGACCTTGCTGGGCTGCGGATCGCGTGGAGCCCCGATCTTGGCACGGGGCCAGTCGAGCCTGAGGTGGCGGCAATCGCCGAAGCGGCCGCCCGCCGCTTTGTCGAACTGGGCTGCACGCTCGACACGCCCCAGATCAGTTGGCCCGACGCGCGCTCGTTCTACACCATCATCTGGGATGTGGCGCAGGGCGCCCGTGTGTACGAGCAGGCGCAACAGCGGCCCGACTGGATTGAGCCCACGCTGATGCGCATGGTGCTCAACGCGGGAAGCATCAGCGCGATCCAGCATCGGCAGGCGCTGTACGAGCGGGCCAATTATTATCGTGCCGTGCTGGCTTCTTTCGACGACTTCGATTTGCTTCTCACGCCGACGATGCCGGCCGGCGCGTGGCCGTTGGGCAGCGGCGCAGAGGAGGAACCGCGCACGATCGCTGGGCGCCCGGTAGCGCACCTCATTGATCGGGTGCCGTTCATGTATCCCTTCAACATCACTGGCCAACCGGCCATTACGGCGCCCTGCGGGTTCACATCTGCGGGGCTGCCGGTTGGGCTGCAAATCGTTGGGCGCTGGCATAGCGACGCCCTTGTGCTGCGCGCGGCGGCGTGCTTTGAGGCTATCGCGCCCTGGCCGGAGCAGAAACCGGCATTGTCGCTAAAAGGTTAGCGGGTTGGAACGTTGGAACGTTGGCGCGTTCTGGGGTATGGAGTACGATAGCATGGCTGCCGCACTCCACAATCCAGTACGCCCATTCCCATCTTTGCCGAGTCTTCTTCGAATGACGTGGCGCCCGAACGTGGAGCAAAGACCAGTCGATTACTGACGGGCTGGGTTGACGCTGCGAGGAGCGCTTGGTATGATGGGCCGCACCACGCGCGAGTATCTTCGTCACACTTTCGGCATATCCCCCAAAGATACCGTGAGGCGTATCGGGTTATATGTCACGCCGAAAGGGCTGGCGCCAGGAAAAGTACAGGGCTAGTAACGTCCGCTTTGCCGGCTTGGCATCGCTGGCCAAGCAGGGATACATGAACCTTCTGCCGCTGGCGGTCTGCACGCCGCCGGGCATGGGCGCTGTGGTCACGTGGGTTGGCACATACCAGATCGAGGGAGCCCGCACGTTTCTGCGGCTGGTGCAACAGGGCGGCTGCGGGAAACTCACCATCCGCAGCCGCCTTATAGTGAAGAGATAAGAGGCACAGAGGTGCAGCGAGACCCTGCTGTTTGCCGCACCGCCCTACGCTTCGTCTCACCGTCTGAACGGTTTGCGCTTGACGAACTTGCCCGCGCCCTGCTCGCCCAGCCACGCACCATCCTGCACCAGTACGCGCCCGCGGGAGAGTACGACTTTCGGCA
>JAKSDJ010000091.1 GCA_022360155.1 Chloroflexales bacterium
CGGCCTCGCAAAAACCCTACACCTGAGAGCCCTCTCTCGCCCCCCTTGATCCCCCCACACGCGGGGGGTTGTGGGAGAGGGGGGAACACGCCGCATCAGGAAGCAGTCCATCTCGTTCCAAACATGGGTGCGGTCCGCCCCTGAACCACCCCGCACGGGGCGTGTACCCCCTCAGGGGGTGTCACTTGGATCAGGGAGGTAAACAGGACGCCATCCTTTGGTATGATACCGGGTGCCAAAACCTGATCACCCACAGGAGCGCTGCCATGCCCACCGCCCCCTGTATGATAGCACGTCCGCCGCGTTGGCGGCCCGGCTGCCGGATGCGGCGCCGAGCCCGATCGAGACCTTGGCCCGGGTGTTGGCGGGGATTGCCGTCAGCGGGTCGTCGGCCCAGGGGGCCATGGCCCGCGCCATGCCGCTGGAGACCGATCAGGCAAGCAAAAAACAGCGTATCCGCCGCCTGCGCGATAACCCCCGCATTGACCCGGCGATCCATTTCCCGCCCGTGGTCAAGGACGCCCTGCGCGGATTGACCGGACAGCGCGTGAGTCTGCTGCTGGATCGCGTGGTGCTGTCGCATGGGCCAAACGCCCTGGTGGTCAGCGCCGCGTTCCGCCGCCGGTCGATCCCGCTGGTCTGGCTCGTGCTTCCGCATACGGGGTCGAGCACCCTGGCGGAGCAGCAAGCGGGGCTCCAGGCGGCGGTCGCGCTGCGCCCCGACCGGGTGCGGGTGACGGTGCATGCGGACAGTGAGGTCCGCAGTCAGGCGTTGTATGCCTGGCTGCGGGCGCGGGACTGGAGCGCCATGCTCGGCATCCGCGGTGATACGCGCAGTGCGGGCACGCCCAGCGGTGACCCCGCCCCCCGCGCCGACCGGGCGCCCCGTGCGGCCGTGGTCTACCGCAATGGGGGCTATCTGACGGACGCGCACGGTGGCCCCGTGCAGGTGATCGCCTGGTGGGCCAAAGATGACGATGGTAAGCCGATTCGCCGGGCGGTGATGACCAATCTGCCTGCCACCTGGCGCACCTATGGGCATGGCCGGCGACGCATGTGGATCGAGACGATCGTTCGGGATTGGCAGAGTCAGGGCTGCGATCGCGATGGCTGTGGGGTGATCGACCCTGAGCGCTTCCGGCGCTTGTGGTTGGCGCTGCGGCTGGTCTATCTCGGGATGGTACGCATCGGGCGCGACGTGGTCAAGACAGGGTGGCGCCGGCGCGGGGACGATGGGCCGCCCCACGCCTGGAAATACAGCTTGTTTCCGATCGGGATGGGTTGGCTAGAGCAGTTGATCAGTCGTGGCAAGCCCCTGCCGGTCTTGTTCTATCTGTACGGTTAACCCGCGCACGTTGGGCGCCATCACGGATACCTCCAGGGGGCATCTAGGGGCCGCGAACCCTTCAGACCCTTCTACAGTGACACCCTTTAAGGAGCCGCCGCCGTGGCCTACGATGCCGGTTGATCCCGACAGATGAAAACGAGGGTTGAGGCGCAAAATAAACATGGCCGTCATCGCTACTGTTTTCAGTGGCGATGACGGCGTCAGCACTATCGCTCTCCTTCGCGCAATGAGTGATTTTATACAAGGCTTATGCTGTGGCGGGCGTCGGGGAGGCGAAGCCTCACCGAAAACTCCTTCTCACCGCTGCTGTGGTGAAAAAAGAGGGTTTGGAGGGCTCCAAGCCCTCCAAACCCCCTGCCGATTGGTGTCCGTGTAAGTCCTGTTTATAGATGTCTGGCCTGCGTCAGCTCCCAGGGCTACTGTTACTGTACGCACGATAGTGTTACGAGACGATCTGTCCGGTTGGTGTCGCTTCACTCCGGGGCTGATCGTTGGGGCGGTCACGCAAAGCCCAGATAATCCAGATACCGCAGAGTCCTATCAGCATAATCAGTCCTTCCTGAAGCAGAATACGCGACGTTAGATCCAGCCCAAGCTGCGGAACTAGTACTGGCGCAATAAAGTCAAAGAGGGCATGGAGCAGGATGGCGTACAGCAGCCAGCGCATGCTGCCGCGCCGGAAGACCTGGAGCACCACTAGCGACATTGCAGCATGAAAGCTGATGGCCCAGATCCGCTCCCAAGCCCCAGCGAAGACCACCCATATCGGCAATTGGGTCGCTTCAAGCAGCGCTTCGCGTGCGTCCAATGGAAGCGCCTCGAACTGCACGGCGGACATTGTGAGCAGCGCAATGAGGTTGGCGAGCGCGAGACCGGCGACGAGGAGCATCGCCTCGATACCGCCATGGCCCAGACCATACATAACGCCTTTGGACCAGGTCTTCTCGTCGTTGCGCATAAGCCAGCGGTATCCAAGATAACGCCCCACGCTTTCGAAGAGTCCCGCCGTCAGGGCGAGCAAACCGCCAAACGCAATTTGCAGTCCCCGCGAACCGGATAGCTGGGGTGCAAGGGCCATTTGCAGCGCGATGATCAGCGGAATCCTAATTAGCATCTGGGATACGAAAAACACCAGCGCGCCAAAGCCGAAGTAACGCCATCCAACACCGAGCTTGCGCCGTGCAAGCACCGCGAGGGCAAGCGGAAACATGATCATAAAGGCAATTGCGATCACCGAACCAATGATGAAGCCGTTGCTCAGTTGCAGTGCTGGTGTCATATATCCTCCTGTTGTGCAACAGTTGATCTTAACAATGATTATATTATCACTTGTGAGAAAAATTGTCGATCTCTAGACGGAGGTAGTGTCGATCTTTGGAGGGAATGCATCTGCGCTTGGTGACACAGCCAAGGCGCTAAACCCATGAGGGGACCAGCAATAGGCCAGGTACAAGCGTCCTGGAGTCACAGGGGAAGAGGATATCGACGCAATTCAGGCGACAGAATGACGCGCGCAGCTCTGCTCATTTGCGACGAACGATGATAACCATAGTTATCATGACTACGATGCCGCCAGGTCTGTGCTTGAGTCGTGGTGACGCTATCTTGGTGTTGCTGCCGAGTGCGGCTTATGACTGGCTACATAACGACCAGCGCTTATCGATCAAGTTTGTTTTGTGCTACGCTTATCATTTGCGCACCAACACAAACGGCCCCATATCCCGCGAGCGGATATATACCACCGGGATATACCAACTCTCACGATGTTCGACATACAGCGCCTGGCGGGCCTTGGCCACTGCCATTTGCACCGACTCGCCGTGGGCCAGGTTGCGATAAAATATCGTCGCAAAGCGGTTCGCAGCCTGGGCGCCCACCGTGAATTGCATCGCAACAACGGCGGTCACGCCTTCGGCGCTCAACATTGGCGCGATGCCCGTAAACATATCATCGTCACCGATGGTCGCCGAACGACAGGCGTAGAGCACTACAAGCGGAATATCACCGAACAGGGTGGCAGCTTGGTTGGCATTCAACACGCCGTCATCGAAGGTGAGATAGGCCAACCCATCCTTCCAGAACCCATGGCCGTAGAAATGCAGGATATCGACCGGCTCGCCATCCAGCAGGCGATCGGTTAGGCTACTAATAGTAGCTGGGCGTATTTCTTCGATGGTGAGCGCCCCTGCCTCGACCAGCGGCCCAAGCGCAGCGGCGCGTAGCGACTCCTCGGCGGCGTACAGGTGATCGGGCACGCCGGCAGCGGGACATACCGCCAGTAAGCGCAGGGTACGCCCGGTTGCCGGCGGCAGCGGCAACGCCTGGGGAATATCGAGATAGCGCACGCACGAGGCGAGCCGCCGAGTATGGCTTAGCAACAAGGGCTGCCGCTCGTTCCAAATCAGCTCCCAGGGCAGTGCCGCCAATGAAAAAGCGTCGGCGGGGAAGCGCAAGGTCAGCGCGAGCGATTGGCCTTTGTCCGTTGCCATATGCCGAGCGCTATCCAATGCCGAGCGCGCCGCCGGATCGGCGACAACCGCCTGGTACAGCAGTTGTCCGATCCGGCGATCCACATCGGTAACGACCCGTTCCTCGCTCCAGATCCCGAATTTGGCTAATGTGTCTTGCTCGGCGCTGGTGAACTGTGGTCCGGTATGGGGATGGTGGGGCCATTGCAGCGTTTCCAGCGCGCGTAGGAACAGCGGCAAATCGGACATAGGAAAAGGGAGATGCAGAGACGAGCGGCTGTTGCCAAAGACGTGCGACTCCCAGATCAGCAACGCCGGCTCGCTGGGCACCAGCCGCACCGACAACGCAACGCTCTCGTTGGGGGGCTGGGTTACGGCAGCAGCAGGCAGTTCCTCATCTTTGGCGCCGCGCACCGCCGCCGGCAAATGCGCTGGCAGGATTTCGCCGCCGCCAGACTGCAACGCCGCGTTGCGTAAGATCTCTTCGAGCTCCTTGATGTTGCTCTTGGCATAGTCGTGGGCGGCAAGCAGTTCCTGCGCATCGGGTGCAATACGGGGGGCCAGCCCATAACGCCGCAAGAGATGGCCGGCAATCGCCAGAATATCGTCTTTGTCGCGGCGTTCGCGGAGAGACGGTACGTCGAGGGTCGCCACGCTCAACGCATCATACAGCGCCCGCCAAAACCGGCCCTGGCGCACCATCCGCTCCAAGTCGGCGGTGGTTGTCGCGATCACGCGCAGATTCGAGTGAACGGGTTCGATGGCGCCAACTGGAGTATAGACCTGTCGTTCGACCAGGCTGACCAACTGCTTCTGTTGGTTGAACGGTAAATCTTGGATGCCCTTCAAGAGCAGGGTTCCGCCTTCCGCTTGGGCGCAATATCCCGAGCCTGGATCATCCGCACGGCCCCATAACTCGACCAAATCGCTGCTCAGACTGCGACAGAGCACGACTTTGAAGGAACCATTCGCATGGTTGCTATTGAGATGAATCACTGTAGCGATCAACTCTTTGCCCGATCCCGGCTCGCCGACGATGAGCAGCGGACTGTCAATACGAGCCAGGAGTTGGGCGCGGCGCAGCATTTGCCGCATGACGGCGCTACCGGCAACGAGCTGTGCTGGTGTTTCCATGGTTGCTTCGCTGTCTTCTTCAGCGAGGGCCGGGCCGCCAGCGCGCATCAACTGTGAGCGCACGGCGGCGATCTTCACGCTGCCGGGCAGCCGGTCATCGGTATCGGGATCTTTGGTAATATAGTCGAGCGCCCCGGCTGCCATAGCCTCCGCAGCCAGTTCGCGGCTTCCGTAGCCGGTCACCGCGATGACCTGGGTCATTGGATCTCGCTCTTTGATCTGGCGGAGCACTTCGATCCCGCCAAAATCCATGCGACCCTGTAAGCGCAGCGGGAGTAACATATCGAGCAAGACCACGTCGAAACGTTGCTGACTGATCGCTTCCAGCGCTTGCTCGGCGCCGGTGACGCTTTGGACTGTATAGCCGGCACTGCGCAAGACTTGGCAGTAACGGTCGTTGTCATAACGGTCGTCATCCACGACCAGGATACTTGGTGTCATCTCTACCATCCTTTACGATAGGCAGTTCGAGCTGGAACAGCGTACCTGAACGATTCCAGCGGTAGGGATGTCTAGAAAAGCCGCTCTTCCAACGAAGCAGCTTTTCGTGTCCGTTCATTGCGGCGCTGGCGACTCGGATTCTTCCGCCAGCCCGGCCAACAATAGACTGCACAGCAAAGAGCCCAACTCCAGAGTTGGTTCCTTTACCCTTGGTGCTAAACTTCAACTGGAAGATCTTGTTACGGTTCTCCGGTAGGATTCCAATCCCGCTATCCCGGATCTCGATAATCACAAAACTGCGCCACCGTCTGGTCTTGATATATAACTCTCCGTGGTTCTTGGTGGCTTCAGCAACATTTTTGAGCACATTCATCAGCACCTGTTTCGACTCGACCGCGGCCATCGCGACCGGCGGCAGATGATCGAACAGATCGAGCGAAATATTGATATCAGCGAGCTTGTGTTCGAGCAGATCGAGAACCTGCTGGATTTCATCGTTGATATCAACTTCTTCGACTGGGAGCGTATTCCCTTGCAAAACCAACGCCAGGTTGCGCACCAGCAGACGACTATAGAGGGACAGCCGCACCATCCGGCGGACGGGTACCGTATCCATCCCTGGCAATTGCAAAAAACTGGCGGCCTCGTTGAACAGTACTTGGATGTGGTGATCGAGTTCCTCCACGTAGGGAAGCAGCAGTTGCTGCAGACGATCCGTATTTGACTTGTCGGCTTTAGACAGCGCGCGTTCCCTACTTTGATCATGGCCATTGAAGAGAGCTTCAAGGCAGGCGACTTCTTGCTCGATGCGGATCACTTCGTCTTCGAGTTCGCACAACGGGACGATCCGCATCGCCGACTCGGAATGGGTTCCGGGCATATCCCAGATCATGTGGAAGCCCGTTTTTTCTTGCTGATAGCGCAGCCCAATCCCCTGAAGATGCAATACGTGGCGCAGCAGTTTCAGGCTGTGGCGGGAGTAGTTGGGCTCGTTCTGGAGCATGGTCGGCCCGCCGTACTGGAGCATGCGCATACGACAGAGCGTTTTGCCGTCATCTTCGAATTTCAAGACAAATCCGTCATCGCTCTGCAGCGGTCCGACCGTTGCCCGTAGCCAGTGCGCACCCGCAGCGTGTGCAGCCAGAATCATGTGCATACACGCAACCAGCAACAACTCGGGATCAAGCTTGCTCTGTTGTGACTCGGTTGCCTTTTGCAGTTCGATGTTCAAGCCGAGGTCGAGTTGTTCGTTGAGCAGATGTAAGTGATCGGCAAGCCAATCGCTAATATCCAACAACCGTGGTTGCGGGATATTTCCTGTGCCCAACTCAACCATACTGCGCTTCCAGGCAATGCAAATCGTGAGCTGGCGGCTCAGTCGGGTCAGTGCTGCGTGGGCCTCGGTCTGTTGGGCAGTGTAGGCGATAGTCTGGGTCAACGCACCGAGGACGCTGCCCAGGTCGTGGTCCACTACTGCGGTCAGATCGCCGATTTCAGCGCGGATTGGTTGCTCGCTGGCGTCCCAAAAGACTCGCTGCTCTTCTTCATAAGCGTCGTACAGACGACAAGCCTGTTCATAGCGTTTTTGCAATGCGATGCGTTGGGGTTCGAGCTGGAAGATGGCCAACTCGTGCAGTGAGTCGACTCCTTGCGACGCGCAACGTTCAAGCATGTCGCGGGCAACGGCGACAATCATGTCGTCCACCGAGTTGTGCGGCCCCTGTGCCCAGCCAAATGTCAGCATTGCATCGCCGCCATGCCGGACCAGTGCGTGGTTGTAGAAACGCTCGATCGTCTGTTCGATATCCTGTTCGACTTGGCTCGAAGGAACAACAACCGCCATATCGCTGATCCCGAGCAAACTGATCTGCTGGGCGTTGGGGAGCGTGAGTACGCCTTGCGAGAGCAACTTGTAGGCGACATCCGAGTGCGCATTGATGCTGATCGCAACCAGCGCGAGATCGTCGCGGCGGGCAATATCTTCCAGTTCGTGTTGATTGAGCAGTCGCCCATAGTGAACGAAGCTGCCCAAGCCCTGTTCGCGAGCTAACCGAACGGCTTTCTGGCGAACTTCTTCAACAGTCTCGCTCAAGTCGTGGATGTCGTAGAACGGACCGTTATTGCTGGTCAGCACGCCGATCGATATCGACATCAACGAAACCTGGCGCAGTTCGCCATCGTCGTCCAGGATCTCGATGTAGCCTTGTTTGCGATGCTTATAGTTGTAGTGCAGACAGATATCATTGTCGAATCGGGTGATAATCCGCTCGCAGATCGCCCTGACATGATCGGGGGTCGAGATCACCAGAAAGTCGGGGCCAACGACCATCTGGCCGATAAAATCATCTGCTTTCCCCAACTCGCCGATTGTTTCGGTCAAGAGTTGCGCTGCGGCTTTGAGCACGTTCTCACCGGCCATCACTCCGTAGAACTGCGAGAACGTTTGAAAGCCATTTATATGTAAGAGCGCCAGTGCCCAGCCATCGTTCGAGAGCAATGTGCGGAGTCGCTCGTTCACAACATCGGCGATGGGCAGGTGGGTGATTGGATGGGTCGAATTTCTTCGCCGCACATCGTGGAGGCAGTTTTTGACGATGACGTGAACCTCTTCGATGTCGAAGGGCTTGGTAATGAAGTATTGGGCTTGGATTTCGCCCAAGCCGATCAGCCGGTCGCGCCGGTCGCCGCGCGCCGTGAGAAAGATGATCGGGATATGATCGGTGCGCGGGTTGGCGCGCATGTGTCGTCCAATGTCATAACCTTCCATATCTGGCAAATTAACGTCAAGAAGAGCGAGGTCGGGCTTAGACTCGGGGATGAGCCGGATCGCCTCCGCCCCGCACGAGGCGGTGACGACGTCGTATCCCTGAAGGGTGAAGTAAATCTTGAGCAGACTTTGAATGTCAGGTTGATCTTCGACGACGAGAAGTTTTTCTTTAGTCACAAGATAATACCCCTGGGACTTTGGTACTAACTCTCTCAGTATACACCAACATGTTTATTTTGTGTTAAAAATTCATATTACAATTTTACCGGGTCGGGCGTTCCTCGATTTCGAGAATGGGATCAATGCCGATTTACCCAATGCCAATCGCGCATATCATTCAGCGCACATCATTCAGCCGCGCAGCGCGACCTGGAACCACGCGCCTCTTCTTGCCCAAATTCTCTGCTTCCATCGAAGGAGCAGCGCATTCGGACAAACGCGCTCGAAGGCCCGCAATCCCTGCTTCACCCGTATCTTACGGAAAATGATCTGTTTATTTTCTTTTTACGAGTACAATATAGTAAATATATAACGAAGCGGCTAACTACACAAACTGCTCCTGCGATCTCACCTCGTTGTCATTCACAATCCGTCTCGCACAACTTATAATAAAGCACTATCTCCGTTTTAACCCTAAGCCATCAGTATTCAACACGCCTTGACAGGCGAAGTGCAATACGAAACTTTCCACTGGGCGGCGGATCGCGCGGCGGCGGATCCAGCATATTAACGACTATATTGGGTTGCTGGCCGATAATGTTGAGGAACTTGATGCGCTCTATCACGACTTGCTGATCGGCGTGACCGAGTTTTTTCGTGACCCGGATGCCTTCGATGTTCTGTATAAGTATCGTGATTCCCAAGCTCCTAGCGGAAGCCGTGCGCAAAGAAGGAGTACGTATCTGGGTGACTGGATGCGCAACTGGCGAAGAAGCCTACTCTATCGCGATCCTCTTTCACGAAGCGGCACAAGAGTGCGGGTTCACCGAGAAAATTTCGATCTTTGCAACCGATGCCCACGCCGGATCATTGCGGATCGCTGCCAATGGCGTATATGATATCAGCCGCTTAGGCCAAATCTCTCCAGAGCATCGGGAACGTTATTTTCAAGAAATCGCCCCCGACCAGTTCAAAGTCTCGCCGGAGTTGCGCCGGATGGTTGTTTTTGCGCTGCATTAATGTGGTTGCCGATCAGCCATTTACCAGAATGGCCGATCTTTTGCAGGTGTCTATGCTGGTCTGGGTTCGATGTTTCGGGCCTGGCTGCCGGCGAGACCAACACGGTCAATGTTCCAGTCACTAATGTGGCGTCTGTTCTTCCTCAGCAATTTCGGAACGGTGCTGGTGATTGATGACGAAACCGGCGTGCGCGAGATTACGGCTCAACAGTTGCGTCATATGGGCTTTGAGGTGTATATCGCGTTTGAGGTGTGTATCGCGGCGGATAGCCTATCCGGGTTAGCGATGTTGCAGGCCGGTGTACCAGAACTGACAGCGATTCTGATGGACTTGACGATGCCGGGTCTTTCGAGTAACGTGCTCTTCGAGGAAA
>JAKSDJ010000763.1 GCA_022360155.1 Chloroflexales bacterium
CTGACCTATCACCGGCCGGGGGCGTCGTTTGCGGCCGCGCCGTTGCACGTGGCGGCGGTCGGGGGGCGACTGGTGGCCAAGACTGTGGCGAGCGACGAGGAGCGGGTCGAGCGCTACCGACTCTTCTGGATACCACGGACGTGAGGTGAGAAGCAGCGGACGCTGCAACAATGCGAGGGCGTCTGGCTTGACGGGTTCGAGGTGTAGCTGAAGGATTTCGACATGTCCCGTAGCGGCAGCTGCAAGCCGCCGCTATGGGGCATGTCTTTGTCTGCAAACGAAAGAACCAACCTGAGCCCCTCATCACCCTAATTTTTGCAAGAAGTGTAAGATCGCTGCCTTTAACCTGCCTTATCTAGGTAAAAGCAACAATTTCTCGCGCTAACTTGGTTTTGCAACAAATCTGTTGAACTGGCTGGACAATCTGCCCGGTCCTCTACACGTCCTATGTCGCCAGGCGGCATATGGACGTCGCTGTATTTTGTTGGTGCTGAGTCAGAAGGAGCGTTTTATGGCACTGTCACACGATATCCCCAATCAAACCGCCCCTCGACCGACCGAGTCGCCAGATCATCTGAGCGTCGCCGATGTAGCGGATACGGAGCTTGCCCAAATGGAAATTGGGCTATTAGCGGGGCGCGCCTCCATTGAACACGACCGTTTCGTTCGTCGACAGCCTTCTGATACCAGGTTTGCCTATGAATTGTTCCGCCGCGCTCTGGTTGAACGCAACGAACTCGCCTGGACCCAGCTTTATCGGCTCTATGCGAGTTTGATCGAGCGTTGGGCGCAATACAACCGCCATCTGGCCCAGAGTGGCGAGACAACCGAATTTTTTGTCAGTGAAGCGTTTACGCGCTTCTGGCGTGCGATTGGCCCGGATCGCTTCGCTGCCTTCCCGGCGCTGGCGACCTTATTGCAGTACCTTCAGCTTTGCACAAGCTGCGCGGTGATGGATAGCGCACGCACCCAATCCTGGAACAAGGTTGTGCCCGAAGAATCCATCGCCGAAGATGAAACCCCTATCTGGTCTGCCCAGGAAGAGATAGTCGAGCAAGTCTGCCGCGCCGAATTCTGGGAGTATATCTGCACATTGTTGCGCAGCGAAGCTGAGCGGGTTGTGATCTTAGGTCTCTTTGTGGCCGGGATGAAGCCAGGTGATATTTACCACCAGCGCCAAGATCTGTTCTCTAGCGTCCATGCGGTTTATATGGTAAGACGTACCGTGCTTGCTCGCTTGGGCCGCAGCCGTGAACTACGCCAGATGACATACGTATAGGCATCGCTAATAACTGTTATTGCACCGCCTAGTAACGTGTCAACGTTCCAACGTTCAACCCTATCAATGAACCAGGCATTCCTGATAATCGAGACTAGGCTTCGGCGATGCCAGCAAGGGGTGCATCGCAGACTTTCTCATCCGCACTTATGCCGCCCATACCGTCGTGCGCTACGCCCTGGAGCTTGCCGGCTCGCTGGACTATCTGACGGTCACCTGCCTGGACCGACTGGCCGAACTTCCCGCTTTGCAGGTCTGCCGCCGCTACAGCTTCGACACCTTCGTCGTCGAACGCATCGCGCGCTCGCCAACCTCTCGTTCGTTGGCGCACCAAGAGCAAATCATGCGCAATTTGGCGCGCTGCCGTCCGCTCTTCGAGCCAGTGGCAAACCCGTCGGCGCTGCTCGAACTCCTGAACGGCGAGCTGGGGACGCCAGTCCGTTTTGTGTCTGAAGGGCCAAGCGCGGCGGATAAACGCTGGTTGGATATTTCACGAGACCACGAGACTGGAGTGTATCCATCGCTTTGATAAGAGGCAAGAGCCGTGGAATTTTCGGCTCTTGCCTCTTGTGATCTTCCCTCTAGTTTCAAGCTGCTGGATTGTCGATGTCCCAGCGCTCTCGTAATCTGTGATTACCCGCGCTACCCCTGGTGTTTCAGTTTTTTGCACGACGGTTGCGCCACAGCGCAGCCAACAGGAGCAGTGTCGCGGTCGGCCAAATCCAGGCTAGATCACCGGGGCCGTCAGGTCCGGTGCGCGCCTCCGTCAGGCGAATCCGGACCAAGCGGTAGTCGGTGGTGGCCGTAGCCAGGGCCGCATCCGAGTCGTGGGAGGGATTGATGCCAATCATGGGAGCCACGAAGCCGCTGCCGATCAACACCTGGCGCATAAGCCGGGTGCGCCGTTCAGCATCGTGAACCTCTTCGGCAAGACCGGCCCACCAGCCATCCGGCAGCCAGACCTCGACGTGCGGGTTGGCAAGCATATTGCGATACCAATCCGAGCCGGGGCCATATCCTGCCGTGCAGTAGATCTCCCCGTCAATAAGGGCATAGTTCAAAGGTGTGCGCCGACGCAGGCCGCTCTTGCGCCCGATATGGGTTAGAACCATGTAGCGCCCCAACGCTGCTGGCCAGGCATTGAGCCATCCCCCCAGCCCGAGGCGCCACAGGAGCAGCATGTAGCGGTTGAGGTACTTGAACCACTGACGCGTAGCATCCAACTGAAAACCCATCATTGTAGATAGAGGCATATGAAACGGGGCGAACGCTCCAGTGTGCGCTTCCGACTGTTGTGAGTCGGTCGCTGCCGAAACGCGTGATGATGTGTTATTGTCCTGAGCCATATCTCACCTCATGAAACTGTTTGACCACTTGCTGTCTGCTTGGCGCTCGCGCAATGCTGTCCCGACTCAGCCCGAATGCAAAAGCCAGCGTATCTTCGGGACAGACATGGATGTAGTCTAGTATATCGTTCTGGCATTGTTGTTTGAGTTGAGGAACGTTTACACGCGATAACCATTCAACACAGCGCACTGTCTGTACTACCAAGGCAAGTTGACACAATCCAAAGCTATCGCGATAATGCAGTGCCGTACACTTTCATCTATCCGCAGGATCATCAATATATGAATCAGCGCCGTAGCTTTCTCTTGCTCACTTTGGCCGATTTCATCGTCCGTTCGGCTTATCAGATGGGAAAAACCCCGCTTCTGCCGATCTTCGCCGCTGCGCTGGGCGCCAGTGGACCGTTCCTCGGTTTTATTGTCTCGGTGTCTACGTTGACAGGTATGGTCCTCAAACCATTTATTGGGATGCTGTCGGATCGATGGGGACGGCGCGCCTGGTTGCTTGTTGGAACTGCCTTCTTTGCCGGTATGCCCTTCGTCTATCAGTTTGTACAAACACCCGAGCACCTCTTCGCTGTGCGGATTGTGCATGGCTTAGCCACCGCCATCTATGGTCCGGTAACGCTGGCCTACATTGCCCAGCAATCACAGAGCAACCGGGCTGAGCGCTTGGGCTGGTTCGGAATGGCACGTGAAGCTGGCTACGTTTTAGGGCCGGCGGTTGCCGGAGCGCTGCTGCTACTTATCGATACGGTGGCGGTCTTCACGATCATTGGCTTGTTGAGCTGCCTGGCCTTTATTCCCGTCTTCCTATTGCACGAAGCTGCGCTGCCCCCGCGCAAACAGCGGCCTCCGCTCTTCCATCACACAGTACAGGCCTTGCGTATGAGTGGGCGTACTCCGGCGATCTGGGTCTCGGGCGGGTTGGACGCAACGATGTATATCGCACTGTATGCCATTAAAGCCTTCCTGCCGGTCCAGGCGATGGCCGCAGGCGTCAATGTTGCACTGGTTGGGGTGTTCTTTACGGTCCAGGAAGCGACCAACATGCTGATGAATCCGTCCGGCGGGCGGCTGGGCGACCGCTGGGGCTACCGTTGGGTCGTGGGCCTGGGCATGTTCGTCCTCGGCGCGACTCTGCCGCTCCTCACGCTGACAAACAACGGCTTTGTCTGGTTGGCGCCGGCGGTGCTGATGGGTGTCGCCCAATCCTTGGCTTTTCCCTCGATTGTCGCCCTGGTCTCCACCCAAGTAGATGAACAGCATCTTGGTGCGGGCATGGGCTTGATTGGGACGCTGGACAATGCGGGCAAAGTCATCGGGCCGATCCTGGCTGGCTGGTTGATCGCTCAGGTTGGCTTTGCCAACACTCTTTGGCTGATGGGCGGCGGGCTGTTGCTTGGGGCTTTGCTTGTCTGGCGTCGCGCAGCGGTTTTCCAAAAGCGAGCTGCAGCGGAGGCGGCCGTCGCCTCAGGATCGGGCTATTCGGCGGATTGATGAGCGTTATGCGTTGCCAAGCATCGTGCTGATGGAGCGTCCTTATGCGTCTCGGTGGCAGGTTGGTCGGTTGGCGCGTGAGCACATCACCTCCCCATACGCCGCGTGCATACTGCAAGCATTAAACATGACGGCTATCGGCTCGATGGGAAGAAACCGCCATGTACGTCGATTATGAGGTGTTCTTTGGCGCTGTCCCATATTGACCTGGCGTCGTACGAGGGCCATCGCACATCACCCGCTCGGCTATCAACTATTCTAACCAGAACCCGTGCGGCTGCGCTGCACACGGATGTACGAAAATGGCCGCCCAGCGCCGATCGACCGGCTATTGGCTATCGGCTATTCTAACTAAAGAACAGGAGCTATCACTAATGTCTCACGACCTGTTGAAAAACCTTGAGTGGCGTTGTATCGGTCCGCATCGTGGCGGGCGCGTCGTCGCTGTGGCCGGCGACCCTTCTAATCCGGCGGTGTTTTACTTCGGCTCGACCGGCGGCGGTGTTTGGAAGACAAACGATGGCGCGCAGACCTGGGAGAATATCTCCGACGGGTTCTTTCGCCGCGCCTCGGTTGGCGCTATCGCCATCGCTCCGTCAGACCCGAATGTGATCTATGTCGGGATGGGCGAGACAACGATTCGCGGCAACGTTTCCCATGGCGATGGGGTCTACAAGTCAAGCGATGGGGGGGCGACCTGGACACACCTAGGCCTCGCCGCGACGCGCAATATCGGCAAGATTCGGGTGCATCCCGCCAACCCAGATATCGTCTATGTCGCAGCGTTCGGACACGCGCACGGATCCAATCCCGAGCGCGGCTTGTACCGTTCGAGCGACGGTGGCAAAACCTGGGAATTGGCGTTGTTTCGGAGCGAAGACGCCGGCGCAAATGATGTCGCGCTTGATCCACAGAATCCGCGGATCATCTACGCTGCGTTTTGGGAGGCGCGACGCGGGCCGCACTATCTTTCGAGCGGCGGGCCGGGCAGCGGGCTTTTTAAGTCGAGCGATGGCGGCGCAACCTGGGCCGAACTGTCCGACAACCCTGGTCTGCCCGCTGGCTTGAAGGGCAAGATCGGCGTCGCTGTCTCGCCCGCTCGCTCCGGGCGGGTCTGGGCCATTGTCGAAGCCGAAGAGGGCGGCGTCTTTCGCTCCGATGATGGCGGTGCAACCTGGATTCGGCTCTGCGAGGATCGGAACCTGCGCCAGCGCGCCTGGTA
>JAKSDJ010000960.1 GCA_022360155.1 Chloroflexales bacterium
GATCCACGGTTGAAGCTCTGGCGTGGTCATCTTCCCGAAGCGGATAGTCTGATGACGCGCGTCGACCGGCTGATCGATTATCTGCGTGATAAGCGGACCACATCGCAGCAGCCCGCACTGCTCTTGCTCCTATGGACCCTGGCTGAGAAGTATGACCCCGCCGACGAGCGCCACGACAATCTGCTGGCGTTAGCAAGCGAACTAGCCTACGGATTACGGGTGACACTGCCGCCGAACAGCCCCAGCGACCCGCAACTCGAGCGCAAGATCCGCGAGTCGAGCGCTATGCTCGACATTCCGACCTGGATTGCGCACCTGGCGATGCTCAAAGATCAGGTCTGCCGAATCGCCGTCTCATTCGACAGCAGCGTTGCCTATGGCACAGGCTTCCTGGTAGCGCCCGCGATCGTTATGACCAACTACCACGTGATCGAACGGGTGATCAGGGACCAGATCCCGGCCACGAGCGTCAGCCTGCTCTTCGATTATCACCTGCTGGAAGACGGCGTAACCCCGCACGTTGGTCAAAGCTATGCCCTGGCGCAACACGGTTGGCTGATCGACGCTTCGCCCTATAGCCCGTTCGATCTCCAGATTACGGCTGAAGCTAATCCTGATCTCGACCAGCTCGATTATGCCCTGCTGCGGGTGGACGGCGCGCCAGGGAACGAGCAGGTGGTACGGCTGGTCGGCACAGATACGCAGCGCGTCCAGCGCGGCTGGCGGCGGCTGCCGCCGCCCGCAAGCGCATCCGCCGCCCTCGCGCCGAACAGCCCCTTACTGATCGTGCAACACCCCGATGGCAAAGAGCTCAAACTGGCGATCGACACCGACGCCATTATCGCCGTCAATGGCAATGGCACGCGGGTGCGCTACCGCACGAATACGGAGCCAGGCTCATCGGGATCGCCCTGTTTCGATGCGAACTGGAACCTGGTCGCGCTGCACCACAGCGGCGATCCGAACTATGCACCGCTGTACCGCCCGCAGTACAACCAAGGCATTCCCTTCGCCGCCATCGTGCGCTTGTTGGAACAGCGCGGGAAACTTGCAGCGCTCCAAGCCGCCTGAAAGGAAGGAGACGATTTCATGGCAAACGGTACGACCATTCTATTGCCCGTAACGAGTGACGAGCACTTCACGCCGATCACCGCCGATGATAGCTATTTTCAGATTGCGTTATACGCTGCTCAAGCGTTTATCACCATGCCCAGCCTCAGCCAGACAGCTTATCTGATCTGCAGCACTGAGGTCGGCAGCGCCTTTCTGCCGGATCATCAGGTGCGGAGTATCCATAAGGTTGAGACTGTGCAAAAGAACAGGCCGTGCCTGCTCGGCCTGAGCGTGGCGCTGACCGATTGGCTGCCTGCGGTTTCCGACAAGACCATTCGTGTGACGCTCAAACTCCTGGCGATGCGCGATAGACCCTTCGGCAAGTTGACCGACGCAATGGATAATCTGGGCCTGAGCAGCGCACTCTCGCTGATTGCCCCGCAGATCGGCACGGGCGTGACGATCGCTGCGATCGCGGGCAAGATGATCGGCAGCGTGCTCGAAGAAGGCAAGGAGCAACATATGCTCGAACTCACGGCGGATTTGCCGGTGCATAGTCTTAGGTCTGGGTACTGGGCTGCACTCGCTCCAGATACGCCGGGCGACATCCCCACGGCGTTGCGGTTACGCCCCGGCGGGCGGTTGGACGACCCGCGGGCGCCGTTTTCAGAGCGCAACACGTACGCTCTGCTCAGGATACGCGCCCGTGAGCGACGCGGCGAAGAAGCCGCGCGAACCAGCGCATGGCGGGGAATTCTGCAAGATGGATTACGCCAACTACGGCGGCTCGATGCGTTCAGCTCCGATCAGGAGCGCATGAAGGCGCGCGCAGTCTGGAAAGACACGCTAGAGCGCGCCGAGCGCATGGCTGAAGCCGACCACAGCTTTCTGTTGAGCGAGATCCGGCAGATTTTCCAGGTGGCGACGCAGGCAGCGCTCAGGCTCCAGCAGCCCGCCGTCCTCAGCGCCGGTCCATTCGAGTCGACCGAGCGCTCGCTCTTCGATGCAGACTTCCAGCGGTTGCTGGGGGTGCGCGACCCGGCGGCGTTGGAGGGGGCGGTGGAGGCCTACCAGGCGGCCCTGGCGCGGGCCGCCGCCGCTGATGCCGCAGAGTAGCAGGGATCGAGGATACTGGTTGCTTTCGTGCAAGGGTGCAGCCGCGCCGCACATGGATTTTGTAAGTCGGTAATCACTATCTCTCATATGTCAGATTCGCGTAACTGTAGTTCAGAAGTATACACGCAGATCGCGGCAAAGCTGGAAGCCATCCATCCGACCCTGCACTGGCGACGGCTGGCGAATTGGAGCGGGATCATTGTGGGGCTGGTGCAGGGCCAGTCGGTGCAGCTGAGTCAGAGTGCCCGCCATATCCCCCAGGCCGCTCAGGACGCGGGACGGTTCGCGCGCATTCGACAAGGAACATCGAATCCTTTTGCTCGCCGCAGCAGCGGCGGCAAGCAGGAGTTCTTGGGGAAGCTGCGCCTCCCCGACCCCCACCGCCGCGTAAGTTCTATTCATAACATACATGCGGCAAGCTGGTAATTACAACGCGCTGCACAGCATATACCTGCTTCGGTTCATCAAACGTAACCCAGGGCGCAAGCGCGGCGCGCATATGGTCGTACAGCGCGGTTGTATTCGTCCGTGTTCGCTGCCCCTCGTCGGTGCGGGGATAAGCCATCTGAGCAAGTTCCTTTCCAAAGCAGGCACGTTGGCACGTTGACATGTTGGCATCCTTCGGCGGCGCTCAGGACAAGCTTCCGAAGGGCTCAGGACCGGGGTTCACAGATTAGCACGTTTGAACGTTACAGCCTAGCATTCTCCATTCTCCATTCTCAGCTATGTTCGTGTTAGGTTGATTGTAGCACAGGTATGATATTGCCACAGACAGCAACAAGATCGGCTAGAGTTTCGTCAAAGAAAGCGGGAAATCAGCCATAGTTCAATAAGCGCAATTGCCGTAATTTTACAGCCCTCTGCGCGCCTTTGCAGAACATTGGCCCAGTTCTTTGAGACACGCTCGCCAAAAGTCGTACGACCTTTGGCGAAGCGGATCTTAGCTTTTGGCAGATGCCTTCCTGGAAACGATGCGTTACAATAGCTACACGACTGACGGATCAACGCCCGACGAAACATGGTATAGCCCATGTCTCACACGCTCTTCTTGAGGCTTCAGGGAGCAGTTCGTGCGGGGAGTGCATAACATGGACCAACTCGCGAGTCGCTTGCTGATACAGACATCCAGAATAACCTGACTTGTTTCCCACGCCAGATGAGCACGCCTATGCGCAACATTCGCCAAATCCAGCGCCAAGCTCTGCAACACCCGTCGAATACAGTTGACTGGTTCCCGCACCGCTGGCAAGATTGGCTGGCGCCGCGCCCGTTTGATTGGGTGTCATCGTTCATCTATCTGGGCGTACTCGTCGATTTCATCACATTTCACGCTGGTGGGCAGTCAAGCGCTCATACGCCGGGCATGATCACAGCGATCCTGACGCTGTTGGCGCTCGATCGCTGGCAGTATTGGCGTTATGGCGAGGAGCCGCCAACATATATCAGCGTGATCTTCTTCATTCTCCGCATTATACTGATCGAAACGGTCGTTCAGCTCAATGACCTAGAGTTGTCGACGTTTCTCTACATATTGTTGCCGTTTATTGCATCGATGGACTTCGGGCTTCGAGCCGGATATGCAATGGGCGCGTTGGTCTGGCTGGTGTTTATGTTCAAGATGGCATCGTTTGGCGCGGACCTTGAATTGATATGGTCGAACACGACCGTTTTTACGATGGGGATCGTCTTTGCCCTAACGATGGCAAGGGTGGTGAGTCGGGAACGGTTTGATCGCCGGCGTGCGGAGCAATTGCTGATCGACCTTGAGCACTCGCACCAGCAATTGTCGGCCTATGCCACCCAATCGGCGGAATTGGCCACCGTCACTGAGCGGAATCGACTGGCGCGCGACATTCACGACAGCCTGGGCCATTATCTGATCGGCATGAAAATTCAGCTCGAAAAGGCGCACGCATTTTACGACTGGGATGCGGCGGAATCTAAACGCTCCATCCAAGACGCGCAACGCCTGGCCCAGGAAGTGCTCGATGATGTTCGCCGCTCCGTCGGAATGCTGCGCAGCACAGAGCCATCGTTTTCGCTCAAAGACGCACTCGTGACCTTGGTGGAACCGCTGCGCAATGACCGCTTTACAGTTGCATTGACCGTTGATGGCGAAGAGCGCGCGTTTCCTTTGCAGATACGCCTGGCGCTCTATCGCGGTGCGCAGGAGGGGTTGACGAACATCCAGCGCCACGCGCGAGCGAGCCACGCAACGATCGTGCTTCGCTTCGCCGTAGACCAAGCGATCCTCCAAATCACCGATGATGGCGTCGGATTCTGGCCGGACGATATTGCACAGGCAGGCTTCGTCGGCTCCAATAGCTATGGCTTGCGCGGTCTCCAGGAGCGCTTCGAGCTGATGGGCGGTTCGATGCAGATCGAGAGCCGTCCGGGCGCCGGAACCGTGCTCACCATCGTCGCGCCGCGCGAGGGCTTATCTCGTCGCAATGAGCGGCATATTGAAACGCGGGGGACAGCGCTATGACCGAGCCGCCACAACCAGATCGTCGCGACGTGCGGGTGCTAGGGGTCGATGATCAGCGGATCATCTGTGAGAGTATTGCCTCACTGTTGAGCCTGCAAGATGGTCTCACGGTCGTTGGCATGGCCCTCAATGGGCAAGCGGCGCTGGCGCAGATGCCCACGCTCCAGCCCGACATTGTGTTGATGGATGTGCGCATGCCGGTCATGGATGGCATCGCCGCGACAAGGGAGATTTCTCGGCAATGGCCGGATTGTCAGGTCTTAGTGCTCACGACTTTTGACGATGAAGAGTACATTGTCCAAGCTTTACAGGCTGGTGCGGTCGGCTATTTGCTGAAAGATATCCCTGCGCAGGATTTAGCCCAGGCAATCCACGCGGCGCAGCGGCGGATGTACCTCTTCGATCGGATGATTGCAGGAAAGGTGATGGCCGCGCTGATCGAGTCGAACCTAAGCCGGAAGCATGCCGGCAGTGCAGAAGCGCCCGCCGCGCACCCGGAACAGTCTGCAGAGTACGCAGCGGAAGGCGTGACAAGTCGCGAGATCGATGTCTTGCGCCTGCTTGCCCAAGGAAAATCGAACCGCGAGATTGCCGACACGCTGGTGATCAGTGAGGGAACCGTGAAGGCGCATATCTCGAGCATCCTCAGTCGGCTGGGGCTGCGCGACCGCACCTAGGCCGCGTTGTATGCACGTGAACGCGGCTGGATATGAGCTGATGAGACGCGGAGGCGACGAAACGATGAGACAAGGCGATGGGACGCTGAAACGGGGAGACGAGGAGGCGACGAGGCAGTGGCGTCTTCCTCTCTTCTGTTCTTCTACTCCTCGCCTCCTCTAAAAATATACGAATGCAAGGAGATGGTGTCCATGGTTGGTGATTTAGCAACGCTGTTAGAACTGCGTCGTCCGGCAAGAAGGCGCACAAGCAAACCCATAAGCACGCTGGCGTTTGATTCGCTCTATGCCTTTTTGGCGCTACTGGTTGTGATTGGTATTTTCATCGATGTTTGGTCGCACACCGCGTTTGGCCCGGATCAGTCGGTGCTGAGCGCCTACCACTTTCTCTTCTATACATCAATGGCCATGATTGGCGGTCTACTGCTCTACGTCCATACGATGAATGTGCGGGCAGGATATCGCTGGGATAGCGCGCTACCAATAGGTTACGGGCTGTCTTTCGCGGGCGTCATCTTGTTTGGCATCTTTGGGGTGTTAGACCTGACTGGCCACGCCCTATTCGGTTTTGAGACAGGGATGGAGGCGATCCTTAGCCCCTCACATAACTTGGGATTCCTCTCGTTGTTTGTGGTTGCACTGGGACCGGCGCGCGCTGTCTTTGCGCGCCACTCCCGCGGGCAGACGCTGCCCATGCGCGAGATGCCGCTCGTTGTGATCGCCGCAGTGACGCTCATCAGCCCACTGACCTTTGCCATGCTCGGTTTTACGCCGTTGTCAGACATGCCGCGCGCTGTCCAGGAGATGCGGGGCTCTGCCGAAGGATCTGCAAAAGCTCTCGAACTGGGCGGTATCTTCGTGCAAACACTGGTCATTATGAGCATGCTGCTCTGGTTTGTCTCGCGGGTGCGGCTGCCCAAGGGAGCAATGACCCTGCTCTTTGCCGTCTATGGCCTGCTGCTCTCTGTCATTTCGGTCTATCCGCTTGCCTTCGTGGTAACGGCGCTGGCGGGTATTAGCGTTGAGATCGTCTATCATCTGACCCAGCCGGCGCTCGACAACCCGCTGCGCTTTCGGCTCTTCGGCCTCTTCGCGCCGATGGCGATTTGGGCGACGTACTACGCCTTCTATGGGTTTACAGGCATTGGCGGCGGTATCTGGTTTACGAACTATATCTGGTCGGGTGCGATTGTCCAATCGGGATTGTTTGGCTTTGTGCTCGCGTTTTTCGCGACCATGAACCTGACATCCAACAGCAGCGAAGCGTACGCGCTTGGCGCACGGGAGCTATAAAGATGCAGCGTATCAAACTTCTTGCGGGTCTGCTGCTGGGCGCGGCGCTGCTGGCGATCGTGCTGATCCAGGGCCGCGCCAGCATCGACGAACTGGCAAGCCGCGTGTCCTCCACCGAGGAAAAAATCATCAATAAATTGCCCATCGGCCCGTACTATATCACCGTCGAGGGCGAGCGTTTCGTAGACAGCGGATATTTCCGCATCGACGTCACTTCGCCGAACAATGTCCCGACGGATCAGCTCGATATTGTGGTGGACTTGGAACCAACAGAATGGGCGCTGGAGGAGTTGGCCGACTCGAGCGGCGCTGCACTTGCCGCGACCAGTATCGAACCCGATTCGCTGGCGCAAACATTCGTGGCCGAGTACCGGAACGGCGAATATTTCGTTGACTCGCTGCCATTCCACGCGGCCGAAGAATGGCTCGTCAATGTGCGAATTACGGATAGCGACGGCGCCCACAGCGGCGAGTTCGACACGTTCGTGTGGCCGCGCAGCCCAGAGCCGCCCCTGCCATTCGTCATTGGCAGCATCGTGTTGCCAATCGCCATTGCAATTGGCACGATTGGCCTGTTTGCCATGCGGGGCGTACGGCTCATGCAGCCGCGCCAGCGTGAAACAACAGAGTAAGGTGCGATGAGTATTTTACCACGCCTTGTACTAGCCCACGGGGTTCTCGGCATTTGGGACGAGGTGGCGATGGCAGCCCTTGTCGTCGTTGCGATTGGCATGCTCTTCATGAGTTGGCGCCAGAGTCAAGGCCTGGAATTCCCAGATGAGCAGTACGATGACCAAAACGACGAAACCGAACTGTTGAGGGATGAATAAAGAGGATGAGATATATGTTCAAAGCCACGACCCTGATTGCGCTCCTCGCCGCAATGCTGCTGCTAGTGGGCTGTAACGCGGCAGTTGCCGATAATGCTCCCAACGACGGCGGCTTGACCATCGCGCTCGACTATCCCACTCCCGCCGCCATCGGCGAAACGACGCTGCTCGTCACGCTCACCGACGCTGGCGGCGCGCCGGTGCTAGACGCGACGGTGAACGTGCGCGGCGACATGACCCACGCTGGCATGCAACCGGTCTTTGGCGAAGCGAGCGCAGGTGAAGCCGGCGTCTACAGCGTGCCGTTCGAGTGGACGATGGGCGGCGATTGGGTGGTCACCATCACTGCAGAGGCAGCGAGCGGCGCAACATCCGAGCAAAGCTTCGACCTGACCGTTGACGGCGAGATGAGTACCATGGAGATGGGCAACTAAGCATGGCCGTCAATGTCTCTCGGCGTACGACCGTCAATCACACCTCGCGGCTGGATATGCTGCGCCTGCCCGTGCTGGGCCGCCTGTTGCGCTGGCGCTGGGGCCGACTCGCCATGCAGATCCCCCTGATCGCGCTGGCCGTGCTGCTGATCGTCGATGGGCTGTGGGGCAATCAGCTTGCTTCGCGCAACACGGCAACGATTGGCGCATGGGTTCACTACCGCGGGCTGGTGGTCTTGGCGCTGCTGTTGGCGGGCAACCTTTTCTGCATGGCCTGCCCCTTCACGCTGCCTCGCACGCTCGCCAAGCGCTGGTCGAGCAGCGGTCGCCGTTGGCCGCGGGTGTTGCGCAACAAGTGGCTGGCTATCAGTGGGCTGTTTGTGTTTTTCTTCCTCTACGAATGGCTCGATTTGTGGGCCAGCCCGTGGCTCACCGCGTGGGTGATCGTGACCTACTTCGCGGCGTCATTCACACTGGAGCTGTTCTTCAAAGAGAGTCCGTTCTGCAAATACGTCTGCCCGCTGGGAACATTCAACTTGGTCTATGCGACGGCGTCGCCTAGCCAAATCGGCGTGCGTGACCACGACATCTGTGCAACCTGCGTGGGCAAGGAGTGCGTCAATGGCAGCTACAGCCCGCAGCCGATTATGCTGGTAGACCGCTATGATCCGGCGGGCCGACCCGCGGCGACGCACGAGCACAATGCACGGGGGACGCTGGGCTGCGGTACGCTGCTCTTCCCGCCACAGATGCAGTCCAACCTCGACTGTGTCTTCTGCCTGGATTGCGCGCGCGCCTGCCCGCACGACAACATCGGCCTCTTTCTGCGCATGCCGGGTCGTGAACTGGCCAACCCGCATGCGTGGCGCAAGCGCTGGGATGTAGCGCTGCTGGTGATTGCGCTGGCGTTCATGGGCATCACCAACGCCTTTGGCATGGTCCCGCCCGTCTACCGGCTGATCGACGCGCTGGCCGAGGGGCTGCGCCCGCTGCTGGCGCTGGGCTTTGCGCCGCAGGCCATCGAAGGCGTCGTGCTGCTGCTGATTTTTGGCGTGGGCAATTTGTTGCTGCCGGCAGGCGTGGCGCTGGGCGCGGGTTGGCTCACCCAGCGCGTCACAAGCAGCGCCGGTCGGCTATCCTTGCGCGAGATCGTCGCCGCTTTCGCCCCCGCCTTCGTACCGGTCGGTCTCGGCATCTGGACAGCGCATTACCTCTTTCATTTCCTCACCGGCATAGGGGCGATTGTTCCGGCGTTGCAGGAGTTCTTTGGCTTTGTACCGAGCTATGCGTTCATGGGAGCGCCGCTTGACTCGCCGTGGCTGGGCCTGATCGAGCTAGTTGCGCTGCTGGGAGGCTTCATCGCGAGCGCGGTGCTGGCCCAGCGTACGGCGCTGCGTCTGTTTCGGCGCCAGGGGACGCAGGCGTTTGCTGTCTGGCTCATGGTCTTCGTGGCGCTGCTGGCGGCAGCGCTGTGGCTGATGGACCAGCCGATGGAGATGCGGGGCGTAGAACTGTTTAGCTGATAGAGATACTGAGCATACCTGGCAGCGCTCGGCCGTATGCTTGCATATGCATCCACTTATTTTGGAGAGAGGCTGATGAGGGTTTTGTTCCGTGCATTGGGCGTATTAGGCGCGATGATGCTTGTTTTGGGGGTGCTTGTCTATGTGCGCCTTGGCATGAGCGGTCCCCAGCTGCAATCTGCAGAACCGACGATAGCATTGACCGAAATTTCCTGTGATGATGCGTTTCGAGGCGCCCGATGCGGCACAGTTGCCGCACCACTGGACTATCAAGATCCCACAGGCGATACTATCGAAGTTGGATTCATTTACTACTCCCCTGTAGGATTTGGCGCCGACCGGCGCACTGCGGTCCAAATTGTCGGTGGCGGACCGGGCTTGCCGATCAGCAGTGAGATCAAAAGTGCGCCGGTGTGGGTGGGCCAATTGGCGCTCTACAATCGCGGTATCCTCGCCATTGACACACGCGGCGTCGGCATGTCGACGCGCCTGGAATGCGACGCATTCCAAAGCAGTGTTTACGCCTTCGATACAGGCGCCATCGCATTATGTGCGGATCAACTTGGACGTGATCGGATCCACTATTCCACCGTGAACACAGCGCGTGATTTCGATCGTGTTCGCCAGGCGCTTGGAATCGAGCAGTTGGACATACTAGCCTTTTCATACGGCGCCACTCTATCGGCGGTGTATGCGGCGATGTATCCAGACCGCGTACGGACACTGACGCTCGACGGCGTCGATCCGGTCACTTCGTATGGGGACTTTATGCCGACATTGTACAACGCCTTTCGTCGGCAGATACGCCAGTTTTGCGACCGCAGCAACGAATGCGACCCAGACGATGCGCTAGACGCGCTTGACTGGGCCGCTGAGGAGCTGCGAAAAGCGCCGCGTCCGTTGAGCCTGCCTGAGAACGGCGAATTAGTATATCCGCAGAGCGCCATACTCGACGGCGCAATGCTGGCATCACTCGCCCGCGATGTACCACTTCGGTCGCAGCCTCCAGTCGCATTTCGATTACCGGTGCTCGGCGCTGTGCTAGAAGCACGTGCGACAG
The DNA here is from genome assembly GCA_022360155.1 of Chloroflexales bacterium. Classification (GTDB taxonomy): domain Bacteria; phylum Chloroflexota; class Chloroflexia; order Chloroflexales; family Chloroflexaceae; genus JAKSDJ01. Next base: position 10,475 of record JAKSDJ010000960.1, read on the forward strand.
GTAATTGGTCAAGTCTTGAACAGGTGGCGATCGAATCCCTCGGATTTCCTAGTGCGCTAGTCAATACCCGTACGGTGAACTTGGCCGTTACCTGCCCGGAGGAGAGGCCGCTTTGGACGCCCTCCGCTGATATCGCCACAAGACGCGCCGAACTCTTAGAAGCGGCGCGGAATGTCCCGGTTGGCAGCTTTGCTCCGTTTACCGGGGAAGAGTGGGTTATGGCTCCAGGAAGCCAGATGAACCACCTCGAATGCATCAACTGGCCGGCCGCACCTGCCGATCGCCCCACGGAGTTAAAACATGAAGTTGGCGCTTGGCGGTCGGACATGCCTGTCCTTATTCTCAACGGCGACTTCGATATGCAAACGCCCCATGAGGACGCCAAATTGGCCGCGGCTCAGTTCGAGCGTGTACAATACGCCCGCTTACGCAATGCTGGGCACGCGGTTTTGCCATCTAACACCTGCGCCATGGGCCTGTGGTTGGAATTCGTCAATAACAAATCCGTCGCAGATCCTGACAAGTGTCTCAACGCACATCCAATTGCAGTGTCAATCTATGCGAACGACGTCGAGTAGCGGCGTGGTCAGGCACGGCGGTAGCAGCGCCATCCAGCGGAGAAGCCGGACGCCGGTGTGATGAGCGTGTGCCGCGGTCCGTTGGGCCGTTCCCTACAGCCCATACGGGTGTGGCGCCACTAGCGGGTGCAGGGCGCAGCGCCCTGTGCGGTCACCTTTGCGCCTTGCTCGCAGCGGCGGCAAGCCGCCGTTCCTCGCTAGACGACAGGGCAATCTTCTATCCGACCAGGTGTGGTTTGCCCCAGACGATGGTTGCGACGACCGGCAATTCGACCGTGTCGCTACAATGCAAGCTGACCAGCGTTCGAACCGCGTGATCGAAGTCAGCGGCCTGCTGGGGCGCCATTCGCTCGCGGGCAAACGAAGCCCGCCCGTGGAACGACTCGACGTAGTCGTCGATCGACTGTTGGAAGAACCAGGGCGGCGTAGTTTGGCGGCCTTTCACTGTAAAGAGATTGCGTTGCTCGAGTTCAGCGATCAGGTCGATCGCATGATAGTCCTGGTTGAGCGAATAGCATCGGATCAGGCGACCAAGCTGATCGCTCCACGGCACAGGATCTTGGTGAAGTTCAAGGATGGCTAGACGCCCCTGCGGAGCCAGCAGTTCGGCAAAGCGGGGCAACACGGTGCGCCATTCCATCCAATGCAAACTATCACCGGCAGTGATGAGGTCATACGGCGGCGTTAGGTTGATCTCTTCCACGGCGCCGCACGTCCAGTTGATGAGCGGATGCGTCCCATTGGGCAGGCTCCGCCCCCGCGCAATCATGACCGCTGAAATATCAACCGCGTCAATCGGCGCCCCCAGCGACGTGAGATAACGGGGGAGTGCGCCGGTACCGCAGCCAACATCGAGGATGCGGCGATAGTGTTGCGGCAGCAAACTGGCTAGCACATCGAAGACGACCGGCGGGTAAGGCGGGCGGTAATTATAGGCTTCAGCAACGCTATTTTCCTGGAACGCGCTGGCATATTGTCTGCCCCAACAGGTCGGTCTGTTCATCATCTGTTCCTTAGAGATTGAGTGAACTGCCGCAACTCGCCCTTGAGGAGTTCGCTGCGCCGTGAGCGCGCGCCGCCTGGGGAATGGGCGACACAGACCGCGACTCCAGCCGCGCCTGATCCTGAGTTTCACTCACAGGGAAGGACATTTCGATGCTCGTCCCGCCCTGTTCAGAGCCTATGATGGCGATCTGACCGTCGTGGCTGCGGACGATCTCCGCCACGATTGCCAAGCCCAGCCCGGTGCCCTGTCCTTCCGGTTTCGTCGTCACAAAGGGCTCGAAAACCTGTTCACGCAACTCGGCGGGTAGCCCTGGTCCGTTGTCGCTTACCTGGACGACGACCTGCACCTCTCCGCTTGAGGCAAGGCGTTGGCATGCGGTGCGAATGCTCAAGCGCGCCGGGTTATGCAGAGCGGTGCACTTGAGCCAGCGCTCGTCCTGAAATGCTTGTTCAGCATTGGCCAACACGTTGAGCAATCCTTGCTGGAGTTGAAACGGATCGGCCTGAATGCTGGGCAAATCAGGCGCCAGATAGAGATCTACTGTAATACCCTGCCGCTGCAAAGCATACGCCCGCAGGTTCATACTCTGTTTGACTACCGTATTGAGATCAATCAGTTGGCGTTGCGGCGTGCGCTTGCGGGCAAAGGTAAGCAACTGCTTCACAATTTGGCTCGCGTGGGCGGCTTGGGCTGCAACCACGTTCAGATCGTGTTGAACGGCCTCGGGCAGCTTCTGCTTATCCCTGAGCAGCAAATCGGTGCTAAGCAAGACGCTGGTCAGGGGTGTGTTAAGATCATGCGCTAACCCAGTGAGCAAATGCCCCAGCGTCGCCAGCTTTTCGCGCTGGTGGAGGCGGGCTTGGAGTTGGTCGATTTGGGCTGCGGTGTTCTTCTCCGCCGTTATATCGCGAAGAAGCAGGAACACGCCGCGCAAACGCCCCGTGCGGGTGTGCAGCGGCGCCCACATTGCGACGACCCACATCAGCGCGCCGGTTGAGGTAATCACGCGCACCTCATTCTGCCCGCCGTGGCTGCCGGTGAACGTCGTATCGAGGGCCGCCTGTATCGTCGCTCGATCGTCGGGATGGAACAACTCCAGGGTGGCGGACGTGGCGGCGGCGAGTCGATAGCCAGTGCGGGCTTCGACAGCAGAGTTGACAAAGAGAAGACTGCGATCTGGGGCATAGACCAGAAGCAGATCGGCGGTATACGAAGCAAAGAGGCGGAGGTCGTTCAACTCAACGGCGGTGTGGTTGCGCCGAAGCAGCCAACTGGCAAGTCCGGCAAGCAGCGTAACAACGCCCCACAGATGGCGGTGTTTCCTCCGCAAGTTACGCATCGTATCACCTTCCCATTTAACTAAGGATTGTATGGCCTGTCTGATTGTCGTCTATGGTGTGCAGCGTATAGCAAGTATGCCGTCGCCGCAGTTTCCCATGCAACTGCGCGGCAAAATCGTGAATATCGCAAGCCGTTGTGATCGACGCGACGAGTGCATATTCCTGATCGGACAGCGAGTAATCGCCAAGCGCTTGATCCGGCGCTGCAAGCAATCGCGCCGCAAATGCTTCGTCGCTTGCCGCCCGACACATGAGACGCTCCAAAACCGGAGAGTAATATGGCCTTGGGCGCAATTTCCGGTACACTTCAACATGCATACCTTCGTTCTCCCGGCCCGCGCATGGCATGCCACAATAACTGACTAACTCCAAGGATCAGGAATACATCGCCGATGCTCCAGGCGGCAATGACAGCAAGCGGACCAGGGAGCAGCAATCGATCACTCAACCCGGGAAGAATTGCGCGGTCCTCATCAAGAACCACGCTCTTGGAAAATCGAGGCTCTGTTCCCTCCGCAATCGCATGATGATATCCCATGGCATTCAATGTCGCCGGACTGATTGGCATGACGCCTCCGTTCACTGCCATGACCACAATGTTCAGGGCAATCCCGATATAGATCAACTTGACCCCGACCAGGCGGCGGTTCAGCCAACAAAACCAGGTTAGCAATACCGCTGTGATCAGCAGCAATGCCAGGCGGTGCTGATGTGTCATAATACTGGTCAATTGGGCGCCCAATGCAAGCAGCATCAGGGGAACGCCCCGTAGCGGCATCATGGCAAGCCGGACTACCCCAGCCCAGCCGTACCAGATAATCAATACCGTCAGAATCAGCGTGAATGTGATCATGAGGATTATCATCGCGATGCTGTGGCTAATGCTGCGCTGTTGAGGTGAGCGGCTGGCTATAATGGAAGTCGCTCGGCGCACCGCTCGATAAGAGGAGCGCAAGGGCGACACCAATAACAACAGCTCCGCGTACAATGATATGAGACCATGAGCGTATCATCAGAGACCTCCTTGTGCAATGAACTACGAGCGGTCTAAACCGTGGCTCGATTCGGCTTGAAGACGGTGCTCAACGACGGAAGCTACAACGACATAGGTGCGTCGTCCGTTCAACTGTCCGCGACTCGATGCGCGGCGCCAAACTATGAAAATTACCAAAGTCTGGTTCAAGCATAATGAACACCAGTAAACTGGAAGTAACCTCCCAGTAACTCACAAGAGACTCATCGCGTGGAAGCGTGGGAGGGGATGGCACGCTCATACCAAGGCCGGCGCTTTGGGGTGGATGGGGTGGGGCCATGGGTTGTGCCCACACGCCAAGTTCGCACTCAGCTAGGCCGTAAACTGGTGCATCACTATCACTGCACCGAACAGCCCAAAAGATCGGGTTTCCTATTCAAACGAATTGATGGAGGAATCGATGCGGTGGAAAGATGCATCAAAGGGTGGATTTTCAGGAAGAGTCCCGCCTCATTTAAGTCGAACCCGCTGTGGCAGGTTGCGCGCTGTTGAACAGTTTACGAGGCGGTGATAATCTGATGATACAGTTGTTCAGCTTCAGAGTCATGATCTATAGCGAGGCCAAGTTCATCCTGAATGAGGCGACATAGGGTCCGGTACTGTTCGATTGCCGCCGCCCGATTGCCGAGCGCGATGAAGCAGTGCATAACACCGCTGTGGGCCGCCTCATCGAGGCCATCGACTGCGAGCAGCCGTTGATACAACGCAAGCGCATCTAGATAGGCTCGGCGGGAGAAGCGCCGGGTGGCCATAAGGCGCAGGATCTGAAGATAGCGTTGTTCCAGCGCAGTGCGAATAGCGCTACTCCAGGGATTGTCGCTCCAGGGGAGATAGGCGCCACGATAGAGATCCAGAGCATCAAATAGCGCTTCGTCATTATCGCGTTGCATCTCCAGAGTCGAGAGAAATCGCATCACATCATAGTCAAGATGGATCGTTTCCAGATCCAAGCGATAGATCTGGCGTCCTTGGGACACAATCAAGCCTTGCGGAAAAACCGCGCGGAGTTTGTAGATTGCGGTCTTCAACGCATCGCGGCTCCGTTGTGGGGAAAGATCCGGCCAGATCTCCTCGCGGATGGTATCGGCTGCACTGCCGTTGGGGTGGGCGAGCAGGTAGTATAAGACCTCGCGAGCCTTCTGCCAACCGATGTCGATAGGCTGGCTATTGAGGGATATCTGCTCGGCGCCAAGCGTGCGCACCACAAAGACCGGGCGATCATCGGTGCGCGTCAGCAATTGGGCCAGCAGCCGGAGATCTTGCTGCCGCGCCAGCCACTCCGTCGCACGCGACCAACCGGCTGCTGCGGCTTGGCGCAACACCGTACGCATCGGCAGGGTCTCAACGATTAAAAAAGTGTCGTTCCCCAGTTGTGTTCCGATCTGGGCAGCACGATCAAGCGCCGCCAGCCACTCCGTTGTCTCGGCAGGCGTCGCCCCGGCAATGCCCCAGGCATAACAGAGATATGCCTGGGCGAGCTCACGTAATGCATCAGACGCCGCCTCTGCGATGAATTGGCGGGCGATGGAGATCGCCTGCTCATAGTCGCCCTGAAGACAGGCGAGCATGCCGCGGAGGAGCGTGACCTGAGCACCCTGGCGCTGCTGCGTCGTCGGGCTGATGTGCTTGAGCGCCAACGCTGCCGCCCGCGGCTGATGTTGGCGCAGCGAGAGCCGAATAACGGCCAACTCCAGATAGCTACGAATGAAGGCGCTTCCTCCCTGTTGTTGGGCGTCGTGGTATGCTGTATGGGCTTGTTCCCAAAGCTCAAGATCGCTGTAGAGATCGCCAAGGCTGGTCAGAATAGCAGCTACATACGCGGGAAACCCAGAATCCTGAGCCTTTTGAAGCGCTGTACGCAACGTTGCATGTGCTTCGTGATATCGCCCTCTCATGTGTTGCACAACCCCGGTACTATTCAGGCCAAGCGCCTGCCGACCTTGGTGTCCCAGCGTCGACCAAGTCGCGCTTTCGTTGATATAACACGCTTCCGCCTCGTCTAGCATCCCGGTCGCCTCATAACACATCCCAAGATCGTGCTGAATCATCGCCAGCGCATCGAGATCGCCCCGTTGCTGCTCAATCGCCAGCGCTACATGCAGATCGTCAATGGCACGCGCAACGCTGTGACCAAGCCGAAATTGACAATTGGCGATGAGGCGCAGTGCTGTGGCTTGTTGCCCTGGATCTTGGGTCTGTTCATAGACACGTCGCGCCGTAGTGAGGGCAGTTTCATATTTCCCGTTAATACGCTCAAGCTTAGCCTGCAGCAGCAGGACGGTTGGCTCTTCGTGCGGGAGCATCCGTCCACGCGCAAGATCGACTAGAATCTGTGCCTCAGGCGCGTGTCCACGCCCCAATAGAACCTGTGCTTTCAAGCAAAGGAGAGGTATGTCCAGGCATTCTAGCGGCATGATCTGGAACCATCGTTCCAACGTTTCGAGCCGGCCATGGGCGTAGAGTTCCTCGCCGCCGACGGCCATGATCCGTTGGACTGCTGCGATGTCGCCAATCGTATGGTTGAGTTCAAAGGCTTGATTCCACTGGCGTTGACCCTCATAGACTGCTGCGACGCGACTGACCTGTTTGTGATAGCGGTCGACATCGACGCAGCGATAGTGCTCCAGCAGAAACTCGCGAAAGAGCGGATGGTAGCGCATAACCCCCGGTTTGACTTCGTGGACGAATAGATGGTGTTTCAGCAAATAGGTGATTGCGGCATGCCCATCCGTCCGCGCCAGAAACGTCAGACATTGGTCGGCGCTAATTTCGTCTAATAACGCGGAGTCGAGCAGAAACGATTGGATATCGGCAGACTGGCGGTTGAAAACTTGCTCAACCAAAAAATGATACACCTGCGGGTCCGTGCTCGCTGTTGCGCCTGTTGGCGGCGAACCATCAGGTTGATAGGACAGCAAGACGCCGGTAATCCAGCCATGGGTCTGTGCGGCGAGCTGTGTTGCTTCTGCAAGCGACACGTCCGATTGATGCTCAGCGGCAAGGACCGTACAGATCTCGGTTGGGGTAAAGCGCAACGGCTGTTCGTCGAGCCCGATCATCTGTTTGCGCGCAATCAACAGCATCAAGTCAGGAATGCTTGGGTAGGATCGCGAAGCCAGGATAAGATGGCAATTGGTGCAACGAGTTAGGAGCAGATCGATAATGGTGACGATCTCTGGGATCGAGTCAACCAGATGCCAGTCATCAATGGCCACGATAAGCGGACATTCGAGAGCTGCCACCTCACGGACGAGGGTTGTAACCGTATCATTCAGCGAAACGCGCCCCGCTCCAGTGAGCAACGCTGTGGTGTTCGGCAGCGCGTTGGGTGCATGCTGGGCGAACGCAGCAGTGAGGTATTCGACAAAGACCCAGGGGTCGCCATCAAAGCGGTCGAGGGTATACCAGCAAACAGGATATGGCGCATGTGCGGTTACGAAGTCGATAAGCAGGGACGTTTTACCGTACCCGGCTGGCGCAACGAGGGTGATCAAGCGCCGTGTGCAAATGGGCGCAAGCGCTTCGATTAAGCGCGGCCGCGACACAAGCGTTGCCGGACGCTGCGGGATTGCAATTTTGTTGGGAAAGGCAATCATGATCAAGAAGCAATTCGTATGATAGGCGCTGTATGAAGCCGAATTGCGTGGAACTACTGCGCCAAATTGGTATTCTCGCACCATCCTTATGGATTAGAGAAAGCCTGATCTGAGCAGCCCGTTGTTCTAATAACGGTTTTTGTATCCAGATGACACAGTAATTGTCACGACACAATTGACATCTGCGCCTCTCGTAATGGAAACAAAAAGATTATAGCATTCAATTATAGAGAAATCAGTTAAAGGTCGCACAATCAACCTTGCTTCGTGGCGTCAGTAAGCAACCTGCGAGAAGCAAGGATTGACGATTGTACGATCTTTGCCTGGGACATCCATAACTTGCTGTACCATTGATGGGGCGATAATTTTTGTGGAAGCGGCATAATAATATTGTACGACATTTAGGAGCAGGCGTGACAGTATTGTGTGCTATACACTATAGTACGTTCACGATTCGCTCAGTCTGTTTTCTAAACTGTAAACGACAGAGGCAGTGAGATAGTACGGTTTTTTGCTTATCACACAGTATAGCATAGATCAAACCACAGAATCTTCTTTATGAGTGTTGTATTTGAAATCGACAATCCTAGTACTACAACGAGACATGTCATTCTGAACGCAGTGAAGAATCTCTTTACCAACGGTTGCGAGACCCTTCGCTTCGCTCAGGGCGACATGTTCGATGGCGTTCCAACGAGGTGTGTCTCGAAGTCTCGTTGTAGTACTAGCGAACACTTGCACCAAGCGTCGACTATATTTGCCAGTAGGGTTTTATAGTTTGGCTCTGCTGCGTGCGGACTTTGGCATACCAAGGGCGGAAGGGCAATGTGTGATATATCGCAACTCCGAAGGACTCCGCCCTCGTGTCCCCGCCTCTGCGCCTCCAAGCGTGCAGC
>JAKSDJ010000536.1 GCA_022360155.1 Chloroflexales bacterium
CCAATCAATCGTCCGGCTCCCCATACAATACTCGGCGTATCGTCGGCCACAGAGGACTAGCGCTCAAGTCTTCGCGGGAAGCCTTATCCTGGTAGGCAAGCTCGGCCAACTCGCGGTTCCGGCGTGCGATCAGGTGACGACCGCGAACCGTGTCGCGAAAAGCAGCGTGTTTGAGCAGCAGCGCTATCTCATTGGCGGGGCGCAGCCATCCGGCAAAGATCTTGTGCGGGACGCGCGGCTCTAGATCCAAACCATCGCAGCGTTGCAAGATAACTGCATCGCGTTCAGCGCGATAGCTTGCACTAACGAAAGGCTGGTTGCCGTAGATGTCTCGGTAGTAGCTGGCCGGATACGAGCCAACCCGCGCCAGGATTTCGTTGATCCGTGTGCGGTGACGCTCGTTGGGGATGTGTAAATAATCCCAGATCACGAAGTCAACCTCGGCCTTGGCGCATGCGCGCAGCAGTTCGACCAGGGCGAAGTCGGCATCGTTGACATACGGAATGATCGGGAGCAGTGCAACGCCGACGGGAATACCGGCTTGTTTGAGCGCCTTCAGCGTGTCCAGGCGCACACGGGGCGGCGGCGCTTTGCCGTCGAGTCGTTCGGCCATTTGCGGGTTGATCGTCAGCAGCGTGGTCATAACGATTGCCAGGCTACGCTCGTTGAGCTGCTTGAGCACCGGCAGATCATCGAGTATCCTTGCGCTCTTGGTCATAATCAGGCACGGCTGCCCGGCATCGGACAGAGCCTGCAAAACCTGCCTGGTGATCCGATAGATTTGTTCGGCGGGTTGATAGGGATCGCTTAGGGCCGTAATAGCAATCAGGTCGCCACGATCAACGGAGTCCAGTTCGGCGGCCAGGCGCTGCGGCAGGTCAAGCGGGACGCGCACGGCCTCGGTGAGCGGTCGTGCGCTGTAGGCCCAGCCGTCGCAATACGAACAACCCAGCTCGCAGCCGGTATAGATGCTCATGGTATACGATGAGAGGAAGAACTCGTTAATGGTGGGACGGCGCGATCCAAGGATCGACTCCGATGGTAGATTATCGCGGATGTAGTATGCCATAGTATGATTGATCCATCGTAAAATAGTAGTGTGGCAGTATTCGGTGTGGAAAAGGCGTGCCGCCGCAGTCTGCCGATATCGAACGGCGAATGCCTTATTATGCGCGAACACTGCAATCAAGCATGATGGATCATTGTA
>JAKSDJ010001039.1 GCA_022360155.1 Chloroflexales bacterium
ATTGCCGAGAGCAGGTTATTGATCAACGCCACATCTATGGGCTGGCATGCCGACGAGACACCTCTGTCCGACCCACCGCTTGGCCCCGGCATGCTGGTCTACGATATGGTCTACCAACCCACCTGGCTGCTCCACGAAGCGGCGGTCCACGGCGCCCGCACGCTAGATGGGCTCGGCATGCTTGTGCGCCAAGGCGCGCTGGCCTTTAGTCGTTGGACCGGTTGTGCTGCACCCATTGACGTCATGCGCGCCTCCCTCATGATAAAGTGACACAATAACAGGAAGCTAGCGATCTCTACGCTTGTCAGCTTGTCGGCGGATCAGTTTGTCGCTCAACATCTATGATGACAACCACACTTACCTTGCTTACCTTCATCGTCGGTCTGTTTCTGGGAACATTGCTCAACATCGCGATTATCCGGCTGCCCCGCGAACAACGACTGCTCGGTTGGCCACGCTGTACTCGTACAGGTGAACCGCTAGCTTGGTGGCAACTCCTGCCGCTTGTTGGCTGGGGGCTCCAGCGTGGCCGAGCCAGTAATGGCAAACCGCTGCACTGGATATATCCCTTGGTCGAATTACTGACCGCTCTCGTGTTGGCATTACTCTACAGTCAATACGGCTTCTCAGCAGCATTCTTCTATTTGGCCTTCGTATGCGTCGTGCTGATCGTCACCGGCGCAATCGATTGGCTCTACCGCTATATTTACACCTTCGTCATTCTTGGGGCCGCCCTGCTAGCACTGCTGCTCAGCCTGGTCGTGCCGCACCTGAATATGCTCAATGCCGGACTAGGCGCGTTCGTGGCGGGCGTAGTCTTCATCTTCCTCTACCTGCTGGCCAAATTGTTGTTTCCTGGCAAAGCCGCTCCTTTCGGCATGGGAGATGTCTACCTAGGCATCTTTATCGGCGCTGCGCTTGGCCTGACTCGTCTGGGCGCAGCGCTGATCTATGGTGTGCTGTTGGCTGGCCTGGTTGCCGCCGCAATAATCATTGCGCGGCGTTTGCTGCGCCAGAACAGCATGCCAGAATACATCTCCTATGGTACTTATCTGTGCATCGGAGCGATTTTCTATGTTGTCATTTGGGGCTTAGGGTAAACGCCGCCGTGGACCAGCCCACAATGAAGTTACCGTGATGCCACAATGCAATTCGTCCAATAAGTTACGGCGTGAAGTTGTCGGTTTGATTCCGGCAGCTGGCGTTGCAATGAGGATTGCGCCGTTACCATGCAGCAAGGAACTCTACCCGATCGGGTTTCGCGCCACCGCAGAAGGGCCGCGCCCCAAAGCAATTTGCCACTATCTTCTGGAGAAGATGCGCCTGGCGGACATTACGAAAGCCTACGTAATTCTGCGGAGCGGCAAGTGGGATATCCCTGCCTATTTTGGCGATGGCGCCCTGGTCGACATGCACCTGGGCTACCTGCTCATGCGTCTGTCGCACGGGGCGCCCTATACGCTCGATCAGGCGTATCCATTTGTGCAAGACGCTGTTGTGGCGATGGGCTTCCCCGATATTCTGTTCCAGCCCGATGACGCTTTTGTTCATCTGTTGGCGCGCCAGGATGCGACCCAAGCAGACGTAGTGCTGGGTCTCTTTCCAACCAAACGCCCCGAGACAGCAGATATGGTGGACTTCGACCCCAGCGGTCAGGTCCGCCAGATTCTGATCAAGCCGGCGCAAACACAGTTGCACTACACTTGGATGATCGCCGTTTGGACGCCAGTGTTTACGCGCTTTATGCACGATTATCTGGTCGATATCGAAACAACACGCAACCGGTTGGGCGGCCAATCACCCATTGGCCGTGAGGTATTTGTCGGTGATGTCATTCAGGCTGGTACCGTCGCCGGGTTACGTGTAGATTCGGTGCTGTTTGCAAGCGGTGTATGCCTCGATATTGGTATTCCTGATAACTTAGTCGAGGCGGTGCAACGTTGGGGCCAGGAAGTGTAAGCGTAAATCCAACCCCGCGTTGAAAAGTGTATTTTGCAGATACACCTTGAAACAGCTATAATGCGCGTTGTGTGTTGACCTAATCCCCATTGACTCACGTAGCGCCCCTCTTTGCGATGGGAAGCAAGATGAGAATTTAGGTAGATACAACCCTCACAATCCCGCTTTGTCATTGTGAGTGGGAGATATGCATAAGAAGATCGCTGTATCAACAGGATTCAAATGAACATAGAGATAATGCAGGAAGAAAATAGACTGCTTCAAGAGCTTCAAGAGACTGCGGTTCGGTTCGGCATCGGTACATATCACCGCCATATTTTGCTCTGCGCTGATCAGACCGAGGCTAAATGCACATCGCAAAAGCAAGGGGTCGAGTCTTGGAAATACCTTAAAGATCGCCTCAAACAGCTCGGGCTTTCGATGGCAGATGGCGGCGTGTATCGCACTAAGGCAAACTGTTTGCGGGTTTGCGAACATGGTCCTATCGCCGTTGTCTACCCGGAAGGCGTTTGGTATCACTCCTGCACGCCGGAAGTCCTCGAACGAATTATCCAGGAACATTTGATTGGCGGTAAAGTTGTCACCGAGTATATCTTCGCCACAAACCCTTTACCCGCCATCACCGACGCCGATCATTCAGGATAATGTCTATTGCGCTGGGTAAAACGATAGAATAGACTCGGCCCTATGCTGTGCGACTACGGAAAACAGCTCTAAATCAATACGTTGCACGATCTTGCATTACTCTGCTGGAGGGTAAAACGCCAGCAGATCCTCGCTATGCGCTTCGAGATAGGCGCGTAGAGCAGCAGCGTCACGGCCAAAGACATCTACCATATCCAGGTGCATATCGCTCGCTTTGCCGGTTGCAACAGCAAAATAGAGCCGCACCGAGCCAGGTTTGAAGAACGCCTGGGTCATCAAGTTTAGATTGATAACCATGTCGCCAATTTTAATTAGCCCAGCCATTGTTGCCTCCTTGCACTATGGCTTTCTCCCTTTCCGATTCTTCTCATTATGCCACAGATTGAAACATTTTCATTCAGAAGCGGAAATGGCGTAAGGCTGCATCATGGTCCGGCAATAACGCACATGCATATCGTTTCATCACAGTTAGCCGCCACTCTATGGCAATCATGCGATTGGTATCTTACGTTGACGCAGATCTAGGAATGGCGCAGGGTTACTTTTCTTCGAGTTCGCGCATCATACTGCGCCGCTTGCGCCGCGGCGCGGTCTTGCCTGACTGGGGGATAATCCGCTGGAGCGCCGCTTCGATACTGGTGTTCTCTGTCTGCACTTGTGCGGCGTAGGCTTCAAGGGTTTCACTCCGCCGCTGACGTAAGGTCAAGGGGGCCATACGGCAAATATCATCGGTTGTCACTTGATTGCGGAAATCGGCGGCGGCGCGCGCTCGTGCGGCTTCAAGCAGCGCAATCTCGGCCCGGTGCGAGGGTATGCGCAACTCTTGGATGAGGGCGAGGGCAAGTTCCGCCGCCTGGGCGGGGATATCGACGTGCGTCAGGATCTCGCGGGCAATGGCGACCTCTTCGCGCAGCGCGGCGGTCTGTGCGGCGTAGGCGGAACGAAAGGCCGCTGGATCGGCGCGAAATGCCTGGGCACGCCGATAGATATCGAGGCGCTGAGTTGTATCGGCCAAAGGCGCAACCCAGACTCGTAAGCCAAAACGATCCATGATTTGCGGGCGGAGCAATCCCTCTTCAGGATTCATCGAGCCAACCAGCACGAACCGGGTCGGGAACAGACGCGTCATTGGGCCGCGCCGCACCAGGGTATGCCCCTGGGCTGCTGCATCAAGGATAGCGTCAGTAACACGCGGATCGAGAAGGTTAATCTCATCGATATAGAGTAGATTGCGGTGCGCCTTGGCAAGCACGCCTTCTTCCAATTGGATCTGGCGTTGCTCAAGCGCAATACGCTCATTGATACCGCCAACGACGTCTTCCATCCGCGCGTTGAGCGGCAGTTCAACCAGCCGCATAGCGGTTCGGCTCGTGATCGGGTTGCCATGCTCATCCGTTTCTTCGGTCTCGATCAGGGGCAGAATATCGAGCAGGCTACGTACTGCCGTTGTCTTCCCAACGCCATATGGGCCGCTGAGGAGCACCCCTCCGATCTGCTCGTTAATCAGGCCAAGGATAAGCGCAGTCTTTAGCTCTGACTGACCAACCAATGCGAGGAGCGGGTAGGGGAGAATCTCGTCCATTTTTCCGCTCAGTAAGCGACGACCAATGCGCCATGGTTACCAGGCAAGATGTCAATCGGGTTTCGGTCGTTCGTCATAAAAGCTCGATCTCATAACTCACCAGCGGAATGTCGGGGCGCTGCCCCTCGATGAAACGTACAACCGCTTCGAGTTGACCCTGGGCATACTTCTGGGAAGATGACACGCAAGCCAAGCCCAATACTGCTGTTTGCCAACGATCCTGCGCGTCGACTTCAGCGATTGAGACATTATACTCATTACGTACTCTAGCAATCAACGATTTAATCACCTGGCGTTTCTCTTTCAGCGAACGCGCAGCGGGCAGATGCAGAACAATAGTGCAAGAACCGACGATCATATGCTATGTTGTTGGCTGACGCCTCAAGAGACTAGCTGCGCAACTTCACCACAAGACTTCACGAGGACAAGGGTCTCGTATCACAACTAGCTATGCGAATAAAATGCTTAGTTCCACGACCCGGAACCATTCCAATCTTCTTCTTGTCCACCTTTGTAAGTCTGGGGCAAAAGCGATAGCTCGGCGCGTAATACTGCTGTGATCTCGCGCACGCGCGTTGTCACATCGGCTTCGAGCCAACGCTGTTTGCGCTCATTGGTCACCTGCAACCGGTCCGCAAGTTGATAAGTCATCGCGACAACATCATGCGGCAGATCCTCACCCTTGGCTGGGAACCCGGTTGCCGTTGCAATCGCTTGCCAGTATCGTTCGTAGATCGTCCGTAACTCCTGCGCCGGCGACGCCACCTCCGCAACGCTCTCTTCGGGCAATAGCGCGACTGAAGCAATCATGTACGGTACGCGCTGGAGGGCGTACTGGACGCGAAATCGACGCTGACCGACCGTGGCGATATAGTAGCGTCCATCTTCCATCCGCACATTCGCATTGATCTGCGCCGTTGTGCCAATCGTATACGGCACCGCCGACTGTCCAACTTCTTCACCCTCACGGATGAGCACAACGCCGAAGGGCAGATTCTGTTCAAGGCAGCGCGCAATCATCAAGCGATAGCGCTCTTCAAAAATGTGAAGAGTGAGAGACGCACCAGGGAACAGAACTGTGCTCAATGGAAATAAAGGAATTTTCTGCATCATTCTACTCACCATGCCAGGTACACGTCCACATCGTTGCTGTACTAGGACCAAGGTGCAAATCCACAATAAATTCTATCTCTGGACCGGAGAAAGCTTGTAACCCAGCATTATAATCGAAAGCCACTGCAACTCCTTCCTGCATCAGCAGCAATGGCCCAGCGCGCAATTCCAGCAAGTCCGGTCGGATCTCAGCATCACTAGCGCCAACAGCAGCCATCAGGGCGCCCCAATCGGGCAAGTTGTGTGTGCAAGCTTGTCGTAGTGCAGTCGAACGCGCAACGTTCTGAGCGACCTGGTGTGCGACAGCCTCTTCTGGAGCACCACGCACGGTCACCTGAATGATCTTGCCCGTCCTAGTCGCATCACGTACAACTTGCTGGGCGAGGTCGGCGGTAAGTGAGTCGAGCGCTTCTTGCCACGCACCATATTCCCAGGAACTGGCATCTATAATCGGCGGGCCGTCAGCCGCGCCGTTGGATAGGAGCAAGACCGTATCATTGGGACTTGTATCGCCATCCAGGTCGAGGCGGTTGAAGGAGCGAGCCACACTCTGTTGCAACGAACGGTTGAGCAAACGGGAGTCGATCGTGAGATCGGTTGTTATCAAGCAGAGCAACGTAGCGAGTTGGGGATGGATCATACGGGTGCCTTTGGCAAACCCGGCAAGCGTTATCCGGCGACCTTCGCGTAGTTGAACTCGCAAAACACGCTCCTTAGGCCGTGTATCGGTGGTCAAGGCCGCTAGCGCAGCCCGCCGTCCGCCGCCGCTGTCCAACTCCGAGATGGCTCGCTTGATACCGTCGCGGATCTTATCCATCAACAGCTGTATGCCGATGATTCCGGTCGACATCAAAAGTACGCTGTCGCGGGGAACCTCTAGTTCGTCGGCAACAATTTTGGCGCACTCCACGGCATTCGCGAGACCTGGCTGCCCTGTACCGGCATTGGCCTGGCCAGCGTTGATCAACACCGCACGAATATCCTCGCGGTTCCGAGCCAAGATCGCCTGGTCAAAAAAGACTGGCGCCGCTTTCATCGCATTGGTTGTAAACATGGCAGCGACTCGACATGGATGTTGCGAATAGATCAACGCCAGGTCACGGGCTCTGGTGCCTTCTTTCAGGCCGCACGAGACACCCGTTGCACGAAAGCCGAGAGGGCTGGCAATATGGCCGTCTTCAAAGGTAGTGTAGCTCATTGCGCGTTGTGAGTTCGATATAAAGAGCGATGGGCGGCATTGACTAGTATATGTCGCTCGTCACTCGGCTTTACCACACCCGGCAGATAAGCCCTTTGAGATACTCACCTTCCGGAAAGGAGAGCAGCACCGGATGATCGGGCGATTGAGCCAAACGCTCTAGGATCTGGACATCACGCCGGGCGTCAACAGCAGCTCCAAATACTACTTTCTGAAAGAGATCGGCAGAGACAAGGCCTGAACAACTACATGTCGCGAGGATGCCGCCCGGTCGCAGCAGTTGCACCGCAAGCAAGTTAATATCTTTGTAGCCCCGCGTCGCCCGTTCGAGATGGGCTTGGTTATGGACGAATTTCGGCGGATCGAGGATGATAACGTCAAAATATCGTTCCATTGTGCGATATTGACGCAACAAAGAAAAGACATCGCCGGCAATAGCATCGACCGCTGTGTTTATTCCATTGAGCTCCACTTGGGCCTGAAGCTTCTCAAGGGCCAGCACGCTGCTGTCTATAGCTGTCAGCGCGCTAGCGCCGGACCATGCTGCATAGAGTGTAAAGCCGCCGGTGTAACAGAAGCAATCCAAAACCTGTTGGTTCCGGCAGTATGCTGCGACCCGTAGGCGGTTGTCGGCTTGATCGAGATAGAGTCCCGTTTTTTGGCCAGTATCCAGGTTGGCAATGAAGTGAGGTTCACTACCACCTCGGCCCTGCCGCACTTCGCTCGACAAGAACTGCACTTGGAGTTGCACAGGCGCCTCCTCGCCCCAGCGCAGCCCCTCGGCAAAAGGCAGCGCTTCTTTCTCCCGCACCTCAGAATCGCTACGCTCATAGATTCCGCGCGGGTTGCGAAGCTCGGCAAGGATTTGGATGATACGATTTGCCCGAGTAGCAACACCTTGCGTAAGCAACTGGATCACAAGGTAGTCGCCATATTGGTCAACGATCAGTCCCGGCAGCCCATCAGACTCAGCCGCAACCAAACGATACGCCACTGGTCGCGCAACAGAAGCCGTTGCTTGGGAAAAGAGACTATTGCGGCCGCTGATTGCGCGTTCTAAGCGCCGACGAAAGAGATCGTCATCGAGCGGTTCGTCCGCATCCCATGTAAACAAGCGGATCCGAATCTGCGAAGCGCCGCTCCATGTACCGCGCGCTAGCCATTCACCTGCAGCAGAATGCACCTCAACCACATCGCCATTCCGCGGTTGGCCGCGTAGTTGTGCAATCGCACCTGAGAAGACCCAGGGATGGCGCTGTTGGACTGGTCGTTCGCGACCGGGGCGCAAGGTAACACTGGCCATGCATCCGCTCCCCTAGCTCACTATAATAGGTTTTATGCAGTTAAAAATCGGAGTCTCTTTGAAAAGCGCCAAACTATGATTTTCTGTATTCGACTGATAGGGCTTCCAGATGACTTGGATAGGATAGACTGCGTAACTCTATTATAAATACACACTGTAACATAGCGTTGTGCCCCGGTCAAGAACGCCTGACAGAAAATTAAGCCAGAGTTATGACAACTTGACGATATTCTGCAAAAGCAAATGTGTGCAGTACCGATGCGATGGCATTGGTAATTCATTATGTCAATCAAAGAACGCTGCCAACTAAAAAGATCAGGATTACGTCTGAGGCAGCCGGATCATATCATCGTCCACTTCGATCAGGCCATCGCGGGCCAAACCCGCTACGAGGTCGCGCAACCAAGGGAGATGGTCAGCTGCGTAATCATCGCGAACTTGAGAACCAAGCTGTTGCAGAGAAAGGGCAGCCCCTGGATGGAGTGCGCGTAGCACATCGACGATCCGTCCACGATAATAGCGCCGTGAACCGATATATGTCTCTTCGCGCTTCTCGGCGACGCGGCGAGTAGGGCGGACTCCCAGATTCAGGGGATAGGCGAAAGAACCGGTTACATCCGTGGTAAACACCTGCTCGTCGGCGCTCCGCCAGGCCGCGAACGCTCGACAGTGTTCGCGCACAGGGCATCGCCAACAAGCGGGTGAAGTCGCTGTGCAGATCAAAGCGCCTAACTCCATGATGGCCTGATTCCAACGCCAACCCTGCCCAGGAGGTACAAGCGATTGGGCCAAGTCCAACAACTCGCGGTCGTGAACCGCCGAGCCGCTTTCTTCTGGGCCGACCAGGCAGCGGCGCAACACACGGCGGATGTTGGTGTCCATAAAAGCAACATCCTGCCCGAAGGCGAAGCAGGCGACTGCGCCAGCGGTGTAGGGGCCAATGCCTGGCAAACGGCGCAATACAGCCACATCACAAGGAAAGCGGCCACTGTGTTCTTGCAAAACAGCGCGGGCAGTACGCTGCAGGTTGACTGCTCGCCGGTTATATCCTAATCCTGCCCAACACTTAATGACTTCGGCAGTTGACGCATTGGCAAGAGCATCGAGCGTTGGGAAGGCTTCCAAGAATGCTGCATATTTCGGCAGCACCCGATCTACCTGGGTCTGTTGGAGCATCACTTCGGAAACCAGAATATGGTAGGGGTCGCGGGTTCGTCGCCAGGGCAAATCGCGCGCGGCGGTCGCGAACCAATCTAGGAGTCGTTGGCGAAATGTTGCAAGTGCTGTTCCCTCAACAAGCATAGGTTGTATTTTCATCAGAACTACATACTCATACAAAAAGAATCGACAACTGACAGGCCGTTTTTATGGATCAGGATGCGGCGCATACCGCATGGGCCTTGCCTGCGCACATGATCAAAACCGACAAGACAACATCAAGCAGCCTTTTTTGATCTATGTTCTACTACTCTACATTATTGTAATATAGATCACGTTGTTTGTGTTGTAATAGCAGCATACTGTCGTTATGTCGGGCTGACTATATATTACAACCCAGCGTCGCATGAAAGTACTGATTGGAACGGCGCCCTAGACCCAATACCTTTCAAATTACCGGACTTACACGGTCACCGGTCGGTAGGGAGGGTTGGAGGGCTTGCAGCCCTCCAAGAATCCTTTTTCTTGCCGTGGCAGCGGCGGC
>JAKSDJ010000024.1 GCA_022360155.1 Chloroflexales bacterium
ATGCCCGAGATGGATGGCTGGGAGGTGCTGCAACGCTTACGAGCCAATGCATCGAACCGGGACTGCCGATTATCGTCTGCTCGGTTTTCGACGACCCCGAGCTGGCTCGCTCGCTGGAAGCCTCGCTGGTGTTGCCCAAGCCCATTGGCCGGAACGATATTCTGACGGCCCTGCGTCAGCTTGATGTGGTCTGAAATTGTGAATTATGAATTGGGAATTGCCAATTGTGAATTGTTAATGTATTCATCATTCACAATTCCATAGTCCGGTTGTAAGAGGCCCAGCGTCGTCTGCAGGAATTCCAACACCTTATGCGGCGACAGGCCGGCGGCATACTGGATGATGAGCTGCTTGCCGTGTTGGTTCAGGGCATCTTCGGCATAGCTGGTGGCGGTCAGGACGATGACCGGTATCTTGTCTAGCTCAGGGTCTTGGCGCATCTCGCCCAGCACTTGAAAGCCATCGACCTCCGGCATCACCAGATCCAACAAGACCAGGTCGGGTGGCTCAGTACGCATGGCCGCCAGGCCATCCTGACCGTCATAAGCGCGGCGCAGCTCAAAAGGCTGCCCGGCTGCTTCCAGAATCCGGGTGATCAGTTGAGAAAACCCCCGGTCGTCGTCAATAATCAACACCTGATGAACATCTCCTAATCGCTTGATCTCGTTCATCAAGCGAGCGCTGGTAATCGGCTTGGCCAGACAAGCCACCACGGCCAACTCCTGAATCAGCCAAGTCTGGCTGGGTAAGGAGCATTTGATGACCGGAACTGGGATATTCAACGTCCCCTCGTTAAGATCATTCCGCTCTCCGGGCGGCATATTGTAAACAACGGCGTGAGGATGGTGCTTATCGACCGCCTGGGCCAGGTGGCCCATATCTGCCACCTGGATCACCTCATGCTCTTTCAGACGCCGGTCGATTAAGCCGGCTACGGCCGGGTCGGGATCGACCACCAGGATGTTTGGAGGGGTATTCGGTCGGGCTGACTCCGGCATATCGCCGGCCGTGGCCGATGTCGTTGACCGGCGGTAGTTAACGATGGGCAGGGCAAATGAAAAGGTCGAGCCCCGGCCCTCCTCGCTCTCGACCCAAATATAGCCGCGGTGAGCTTCCACAAAGCGTTTACTGATGGCTAACCCCAGGCCCGCTCCTTGGTAACTGCGCCGTAGGGATAGATCGACCTGAAAAAACTCGTCGAAAACGTGCGGCAACTTATCGGCCGGAATGCCCGGTCCCGTATCGCTGACGCTGACCACGACTTCATTCCCCACTTGCCTGGCGGTTAAGGTTACGCTGCCTTCCGTGGTAAAGCGTTGGGCATTGTTGAGCAGGTTGAGCAGCACCTGGCGAATGCGGGTTCGATCAATGTCCAATCTGGGTAAATCGGGTGCAACCTCTACATTTAGATAAACCGAGTGCCCGCGAAACAGATCAGCGGCGATAGTGGCTGTATCTTGCAGGAGAGGCTCCAACTGAGTCGGCTCGATGTTCAAGGTAAAGCTGGCCATCTCCACCCGAGAAAGATCGAGGACATCGTCGATCATCTCCAGTAGATGCCGGCTGCTGCGATAGATTTGGTGAACGTCCCGCCGCAGCGTGACCGGCCAATCAACCAGGCCGTAAACCTCCGGCGACAAATACATCATCTCGCTAAATCCCAGGATGAGATTGAGCGGGGTGCGCAGTTCGTGGCTGATATTGACGGCAAACTGCTCCTTCAATCGCCGGGCCTGGTCAGCCTGCTTGCGAGCGGCGATCAGCTCCTGCTCGGTGCGCTGCAGCGTCATATTGGCCAACTCAGACGATTTCAAGGCTCTGAACAACTCGGCTCGATGCGTCCGAACCTTTTCCAGCAAGTTGTCAGCCCGGCGGCGCATGGTGTCTGCCCAGGCCAGGGCCGTATACAAAGCACGTACGCCTAAAAAGGATACGGCCGTACCCAACACCAGCACGGCCATAAGCGCATATATGGGATAATCCCGACTGCCAATGCAAACTAACCCGGTGGCGACTAGGCCAATGAGGCTCATAATAGCCAATTCACTCCCTGACACCAAAATCGCGCCGATTAAGATAAGCAGTGGCCCCAGGAACGGGAGCCACGGGTCGGAGAATAGCCACATCATGCCTAGCAAGCCGCCGGTTAGACCCCACACCAGCAGGTGCCGGGCCAAGACCGAATTAATGGTTGCTATTCTGCGTAAGCCCATCCCTAACACTAATAGTACGGCAGATATGCTAAACAAAATGGTTGGAAAAGGAATTTCAGGCAAGGTCAACCACAATACAAGGAAGCTGGCTCCTATCAATAATGCGATCAACCGTTGCGTTAGCTGGCTGCGCAAATCCTCTAAATTAGTCCGATGGCTCACCTCGTCGAACGGACTTATCTCGGCTTGGTTTAGCATAACGGCCTCCCCATCAAATCTGGACTCAGTAATTACCGTTCCCGATTTTATCAGGTTGCAAAGACTGGATCAATAGAGAAGCGAAGGGAACCTATCGTCCTCCCAACAGGAAGATGAGAGGCATAATACTCACCTTACACAGGGATGTGCGTATCAAACATGTGTGCGCAGCAAATTACGCCCCCAGCATCGCCTGAAGCTCTTGCAGCGTGTCGAATGCTCCGTGCAATGCGGCGCATACAACGTCGCCTTCAGGGCAAAGTGGTTCCGTTTGGTCTTGAGTTTGAGTCGTTCCAGCTTGATGTATCCGTCCAAAGCGGCGAAAAAATGGTTGGTTTGCGTGGTCACCGTATGGATTGGCGACCGTTCCAATGAAGCATTCTGCTTCAAAGACTTGTGATACGGCTTCACGTTCCATCGTTTGCGATAGATTGTGGTCATGTCGCTATACGCCAGGTTGGTGTCACTCGTCACTACATACAACACACCGGCGCTCCCATCTTCGTTTACGAAGAGGTGCTTCACTAGAAGGAGCGGAAACTCCACTCCCTTGAGATAGACTGCACGAACCGTGTGTGGTTTTAGGTCGAGTGTGCGCAGTTGGGCGTAGCGACCTTGCTTTGTATTCGCTGCACTCACCGCAATCTTACGATTACGCTTGAGCGGCATAATGAAATCTTTCTCCACCGTCAATTTGATGAACCGCATATTCTCGGCTGATGCAAACCAGACATCATTCAATACATACCGAAAGGGGAGCTGGTTGTGAACCGCCTGCTGAACCATCTCTCGAAAATAGACATTCTTTTCAATCGGGGAGCATCATTTCTATTTGCCGTCTTTCTTGTCACTGTAGTGCTCAGTTTTTGCAATCCTTTGACCATGCGCTCGTTGGAGTGGTCATAATGCCAGCAGATACTATCATGTTCATCGGTATAGGGCTTCTCCGCACTACTGTCATCAAGGATGACCACGCCATCATCGCGCTGGATCGCACGAACATGCGACTTGACCCGGTGCCATAAGTCAGTTGACGTGCGCACCGTTCCGGCTAAAAAGCGACGAATAGCGCAGTGCGGTGGCCAAATCAGCGACGCCCAAGCCCCGGCTGTTGTCGATGTAGCCGGGGCTCAGCGGCGTGTCACGCCATTCGTCTGCCCCGGCGAAGGTGTTGGGATCAGGCAGGCGCAGCGAGCCGTCTGTGCCGTAAATTTCGATAAACGGCAGCGAGTGAGACCAGACATCGAAGCTGGTAATGAGCGTCCCCACCACACTGTCGGCGAAATCGAGAACGCCGACGACGTGAGGCGGCGCTTCGCCCTTGATTTTCTGATTGTATCTGGGCTGGCTGGCTGGTAATGGTTCGTTCGGGATAGGAGATTGGGGCCGAGCCGGTTGCCCGGCGCACCGAGCCTAACAGGGAGACCAAAGCGGTCAGGCAGTACGGCCCCATATCAAACAGCGGCCCGCCGCCGGGGTTGTCAAAACCTACGAGGCCAGCCTGTTTTGCCCGACAGAGCGTTAGTAACTTACGAAAAGCCTCAGTGCCCTGATATGTCGATCTCGGGAAACAGCTCGCCATTCAGTGGCTGCCCCCTCAGAAAACTTGCGATGATCGCTGTCCGTGACACTGTTTGAATTTGCGACCACTCCCACAGGGGCAAGGCTCGTTGCGCTTGGCCCGGGCCAAGCGCTGTTGCAACGCCACTTCTTGCCGGGCCAGAAAGGCCATAATATTGGCCGGCGGGCGCTGCTGCCGAATTTCGTTGGCCATAAAGCGCATGGGCTGATCGATATGGCGAAAAAAGGCTTTGTAGCCCGCACACAGGTAGTTCAGCCCCGGCTCGCCATCGGGTGTGTGCAGGATACGGTCTTTGGGACAGCCGCCGTTGCACACAAAGCGGACGTCACATTCGCGGCAGTCCCGGGGCAGGGTGTCCCGCTTGGCCTGGCCGAACTGCCGCTGCTGCTCTGAGGTGACCAGGTCGATCAGGGGAATTTCCTGGATATTGCCCAGCTTGTGGTGTGGCTCAACGAAGTGGTCGCAGGAGTACAGATCGCCGTTATGTTCCAGAGCCAACGCCTCGCCGCAGGTTTCGCGGAAGATACACAGGCTGGCTGGCCGGCCTAGCCAGGCTCCCAGAGCGATGTCGAAGATCTGGACGAAGACGCGCCCCACATCCCGCCGCACCCACTCGTCAAAGATGGCGATCAAAAAGTCGCCGTACTGCCGGCCGGTGACTGAGCGATTGGTGATCTGTTCGCCCTCTTGAAAGCCGGTCGCATTGTCGCGCTCCACGATGGGGATGAACTGGATGAACTGCGTACCGACCTCGTCGCGCAAGAAGCGATAGACCTCCAGCGGATGATCGGCATTGACCGCGTGGACGGTGGTCAAGATGTTAAAATCCACCCGATGTTTCTTGAGAAAGCTCAAGCCCCGCATGACCCGGTCAAAGGTTGGGCGGCCACCCTTGTCCACCCGGTAGGCGTCGTGCAATTCATGAGGGCCATCAATGCTTAGGCCGATGAGAAAATCATTGGCTTTGAAGAATTCGCCCCAGTCATCGTCCAGCAACACGCCGTTGGTCTGAAAGGCATTGTAGATACGCATCCCCGGCTTACGGCACTTTTGCTGTAATTCAACGGCCCGCTGAAAAAAGGCCAGCCCCATCAGGGTCGGTTCGCCGCCCTGCCAGGCGAAGGTCACTTCCGGCGCGTGCTGGGCCGCGATGTACTGGCGGGTGTACGCCTCCAACAGGTCATCGGCCATGCGAAAGCGGCTGCCGGGATAGAGCATTTCTTTGGAGAGAAAATAGCAGTATTTGCAGTCGAGATTACAAATAGGCCCGTGTGGTTTGAGCATAACCTGAAAGACGGGTGGCACAGCAGTGGAGAGGTCAATAGACATTGTTGGCTTCTTCACGACAAATATCCTAACAAGCCCAGTCGCTCAAACTGCTCCAGGGGCGCGTCGTTGGTTTGCATCAGTTTGACCAGATGCTGAATCATAATCGCCTCAATTTCGGAATCATCGAGAGGATGTTCTTGCGCCGGATCGTTTTCCACATCAAACAGGAGCGTGCCAAAGGGGTAGGGGTCCATCCAAGGTTGCGCTTCAATCCTCATGGTCTGGCAGCCCTTGGTGAAAGCAAACGGCTCGGCTAATTCAACCGTTTGAAGTTCTTCAACGCTGAAAAGTTCCCGAACGTGGGTAGGCATGACCGTGTATTCATAGAGCGGTTTATTGTCAGCATATATGGGCGTGCGCATGTAAACATAGCGGCCATCCGTGCAGCAGACATGCCCGCCATGGACGCCAAATAATGCAGCCTCTCGGACCGGTGTATCAGCCGTAATCGTCCCTCTAAGGGGAACGCCCAGCATATCTTTAGGGTGAGACACCCCAAAATATTCAAGTAAGGTGGCCGGGAGGTCAATCATCTGCACCAAGCTATTTCGACGTTCCCCGCTGATGCCACAGCGGGGATCCCAAATAAAGAGCGGGGTGCGGGCCACTTCGTTGTAGAATGGTTGAACAACTTTGCCCCACCAGTTGTGTTCGCCCAGCAGAAAGCCATGATCGGTGTTTACAATCAACATTGTATCCTCCCACAAGGCTAATTCATCCATCAGGTCAAGGACTCGGCCCAGGTAATCATCACACATACTGACCAAAGCCGCATATTCGTAGCAGAGGTGATTTACCTGCATCTGTGGCTCAGTGACAGGCGCGTATGGGGGCCAATCAAAATGGGGGCCATCATAGTCATAGGGGTAGAGGTCTTTGTATTTTTGATGAGTGAAGAAGGGTTCATGGGGATCAAACGTCTCGATTTGTAGGAACCAATTGTCAGCTCGATGGTTCGTCCGCATAAATTCCAGGCCCAAAGTAAAGGTTTTGGCCTGAGACTGGTCTTCCGGGCGGGGCATATAGCGCCGGTTGATCCAATCCTGGTCCCACATTCTGGCATGATGCTTCACATCACGGGTTGATGGCGGCGGAATATCAGCAGGCGGGTCGACATGTCCTTTCCAAAGGTCGGCTTCCTGTCCTCGCACAAATTCGTAGCTATTATACCGATTATGGTAGGTTGCGCCACCATCTTCCCAGTAATGCTGATGGTCGGTGATAAGGTGGGTGTAAACACCATGTTCACGAAGAATTTGAGGCATCGAGTCATCAAACGGTTCAATAGGGCCCCAGCTTCGGTGGAGGAAGTTGTAACGCCCGGTGTGCAGCTCGCGGCGAGCGGGCATACAGGGCATACTACCAATATAACAGTTCTCAAAGGTTACGGTTCTTTCGGCCACTCGCTGAAAATTGGGGGCATGCACCCAATCGCAGCCATAAGGGGGGAGCATCCGCCGGTTGAGCGAGTCGAACATAACCATAATTGCTTTCATTGAAAAGCCTCCAGTCGCAATCCTACCCTTTTAACGCCCCAAAGGTCAACCCGCGCACAATAAAACGCTGACCGATGAACATGAGAATAATCGCCGGGATCGTGGACAGTACGGAAGCTGCTGCCATTTCACCATGTCGAATTTCATATTGCTGGGCAAACCTGGCGATACCTACCGGAACCGTCGCCGTTTGTGAGGCAGTCAAGTTGAGGGCAACAGAGAATTCGTTCCAACTGAAGATAAAGACGAGAACGCCTGTGGCGATTAAGCCGGGGACCGCCAGGGGCAGCGTAACCCGTATGAAAGCTTCGACGTGCCGGCAGCCATCGATCAAGGCTGCTTCCTCCAATTCTTTGGGCACATCTTGCAAAAAGCTCATCATCAGCCAGATAGTCAATGGCAGGTTGAGGGTAATATGCGCCAGCAAAACACCCCATAAGTTGTTATAAAGACCCACTCGGCGAAATGTAAGGTACCAGGGTCCAACCAAAGTAATGGCCGGGATCATGTGAAAGATAAGTATCCAGCCCAGGAAGCCGGCGACCACCCAATTTGCCCACTTAAATCTGCAGAGCGTGTATGCCGCCAGAGTGCCGACCACCATCACCAAGAACGTGCTCCCAATAGCAACAAAAGCGCTATTTCGGGTGTTCAAAATGAAATTGGATTGCTTACTAAAAAGTACCCGGTCATAGTTGTTTAAAGTCGGCGTGAATTGTAACGTGCCGGTATAAATATCTATCTGGGTTTTGATCGAATTGATAAACATCCACACAAATGGAAACAGGATAAGCAGGCAAACGAGGCCGGTCACCAGATATCCTATCAATTTTGCTCGTCCCTTGAATTCTTTCATAGCTCACTCCTTCACCACCTTGCCCGGCGATAGGTGGCGATAGGTAAAGATAAATACGCAGATAAGTAATATGGTAACGATTGACAGGAGCGCCCCATACCCCAGCCGATTCTGGGCGAAGAAAACTTTGTAGATGTACAAACTTACAACTTCTGTTGCCGTCCCAGGCCCCCCTGAAGTCAACAAAAAGACCTCGTCGAACACTTTAAAGGCCATGATGATCCGAAATAAAAGCGCGACAGAGATGGCCGGCCACATCATCGGAATGGTGACATAACGTAGTAGTTGCCACCGATTGGCCCCATCCACTTCAGCGGCTTCAAATACTTCAACAGGGAGCGCTTCCAGGCCAGCCAATAAGACGAGGAATACGAAGGGCGTCCAATGCCAAATATCGACCACAACGACGGAAGCTAGAGCCAAATTGAGCGAACCGAGCCAGTCTTGGGGCATGAACCCAACAGCAGTGAGGATTTGATTGAAAATCCCAAATTCAAAGTTGTACATCAGCTTCCAAATACTACCAATCGTCACCGCCGGCACCAGAATAGGTAACACCATAATCGTGCGAACCAGCCCCTTTCCGGCGGAAAGACCACTGACCAGTAAGGCCAAAGCGAAACCAAGGATCATCTCCAGGGTTACAGTGATAAACACAAAAATCAATGTGTTTTTCAGCGCCACTCGATATATCCAATCATTTTTAAACAGG
The DNA here is from genome assembly GCA_022360155.1 of Chloroflexales bacterium. Lineage (GTDB taxonomy): Bacteria > Chloroflexota > Chloroflexia > Chloroflexales > Chloroflexaceae > JAKSDJ01. Next base: position 8,387 of record JAKSDJ010000024.1, read on the forward strand.
TCGATATTTTTAGCTGCGGAAAATGTCCAAACATCGTTGCCCTCGACAAAATCAATTGTCGAAACGCTCATCCGCAGCAAATCGAACATTGGTTGAAGTGTCAACAGAGTGAGTAAGATCAGGGCCGGTATCAAGGCCCAATACTGGAAGGTCTTGTCTAAAATATCAAGCAACGAGCGACCGCCAGCGGTAACTTTATCGATGGATTCTAATTCGGTAGATTTTTGCATAATAGATCCTTAGTTGTATCTCTTGAAACCGGAGCCTTTCATCATTCAAGTTACATGCTTGCTCACGCCCATTGTATGCCGGGGTTCGTTGGGGTACAATATCGACATTATTTAGGCTTTTCCTCCGATAACCATCAGCAGACTATCGGAGGAGAATTTATGAAGATCAAGGCAGTATTTATTCTGGTAGCGGTTCCAATAAGCCGGTATTGTAGCCGCTGTTAACAAATATCTGGTGGATTTCCTCGGCAGCCAGGTTCAGAGCTTCCGCAGAAGTGAGTTCACCGATGAGGGCCTGGTTCAAACGCAAACCCAAGACCTCTTCGACCTGTGCGCCCTCTGGATAGGCCAGGACGTGGCGGGCATGGGGCATCGAGTCAAGGTAAGACTTCATATACCGGTGTGGCATCTGGTTGGCCAACGCCGACTCGAAGACATCGCTGCGAACCGGAATACCGCCAGCTTCGGCATAGGCCATCTGGACATCGAAGCTCTGGAACCAGTTGAGGAAAGCCAGCGCCGCTTGTTTTCGCTCATCCGGCAAGTTTCTGGGAATGGTCAGATGCCAGTTGCCAATGGCGGTGGCGTGGGCGCCATTAACTGGTCTGGGAATAACGGCGGTGTTGATCTTGCCCACTACCGCCGACTTTTCAGGGTTATCCATATTCCCCCAGGTAGCCACGACGGCGATGGCGTGCAGCGCTTTACCTGTTGTCAACAACTGGATCATATCCCCTTGCCCGATAGAGCCGGTGTTGGGCGGACCACACTTGTTGGCCAGTTCAATATACAAATCCAGGGCTGCTTTGGCTTCTGGGCTGTTGATGGTCACCGTGAAGTCGCCATTGCCGGGGTCTTGTTCAATGCTGGCTCCGTATCCCAGCATAAAGGGCATCCAGTTGAAGCGGATGGCATTGCCTCGCTCACCCCGCTGCACAAAGCCATACAGGGTGGGGGGGTCGGCCAGTTGTTCACAAGCCGCAAAGACATCATCCCACGTCTCTGGGGGGGCCAGATCAGCTTCTTCATACAGGTCAGCCCGATAGTAGAGCAACTGGATGTTACCGTTGGGCGAAACCGCCATCAGTTCACCGCCATCGGAGGTGCGCCACTGCTTGGCCTCATTCCAGTACAATGAGTCATCATAGCGCAATATTTCAGGGGCCAACTCAAAGGTTGGGTCAATTTCTTGAAGCGGCGTTAGAAAACCCCCAGCATAGAATTCGGTCAGATAATCAGAGGGGATGCCAAGCAAATCGTAGGGACTTTCTGGATCTCGCAAAGCGTTGGCGGTCTTTTCCCGCATCGCCGGAAATGGGGTCACATCCAGGTTGACCACATTCCCGGTGTCTGCTTCGTACTTCTCTACCACTGCCTCGAACCCGCCAAACCACGGCGAATCGTTGATTAAGATTGTGATCTCCGCCTGACTGTCTACCGCTACCGAACCTTCTTCAATGGCTGATTCTGCCGCAGCCTCTTCTTCTGCGGTTTCTTCTTGAGGCTGCTCATCCGTTTGCACTTCCTCTTGCGGCGCTTGGGGTGGTGCGACCTCACTGGCACAAGCGACTGCCAGAATCAACACTAACAATAGGCCCAATACTACGAAACTTTTTTTACCAAACATGCAATTTCTCCTTTAGTTTAATCATCATTGATAAAAACCTATCTGTAAATTACGAGTTGAGTTTTAATCTGCTTTATCGCCTCCCCAAAATTGGTTGTTTCGTAGCCAAGCTATGTAAGAAACCGAGTACGACTATGATGGTCCGGAACACAAAATAAGGCATCAGCCTTCTCCAACCATCATTGAAATTTTGTTAGGGTCTTTAGTTTTTCGCCACCGCTGGCCAGGGATTGCCAAATCCTGGCCTTTTCGCTGAATTATAAGTAGTGCGAAATCCAGCAAGAGCGTGGCGAAAACTTCGTGACACTCCCCAATTTTCAGTCCCTACGTATTGGTACAATAGATTATGGAACGTGACTTAAATAAGTTCCTCAATGGCGTCATTCAAGAGATTAGAGATGGAGAGATTAAGAGATTATTTGCCAAGAATCTCCCCATCTCTAATCTCCAATCTCCTGATCTCGACTTTATCCATTTGTGGGACATTGATCAAGGGCTTTCGGAGGAGGAATATGCATGGCGATCAGCCCTTTTTTGTATATCACGCTTGATTGGCAATAGCGAAAAAGATCCAAAGTGCGTTGTGTACATCCATGCTTTATGCTTTTCCAATGAGGAATGAGCGCTTTTGACAGTTCGTATGAGAATGTGTCTCCAACGTATGATAGTGACAAAGTCGAGCTGATGAAATGGGGAAGTTAATTAATTCTCATTCCTATACCTCACCGTTCGCTTATTTTTTAGGCCTAAAATGAAATTCTTTCCCCACTTGAGCTTAAAAAACTGGTCAAAATCAAGGTGTGTTCCCCACTTGGGCCTACACGGTATCGGAATGTGTCAGGCGTTTCCGTAAAATTGGTCGTTATGTGGGGCAAAATGCCTTCCATGTGGCCAATTTTGCCCCGCTTGCGGGGCAATTTCATGAACCGATTCTGAAAATGCGCGAACGGTGAGTATACTAAATATACTGGCTAAATAGACTCAAAATCAATAGGATTTTGCCAAAAAGCTGACTCATAGCTGACATCTGACCAGACCTGTTGATATGTCGGCTTGGATGTTGACGGCCAGGCGATAGGGCAGCGGCTCAGTCAGGGCGACCGGATAGGTGATGTGTAGTTAGTAGAAATTCTCGGTGTCGTAGAAGCAGATCAGGCCGGCCATTTGTTGGAAAGAAGCTGGGTTGAATTCGGCGCAGGTTTCGGCCCGGTAGTGGAAGGCCTGCCGGCGGCGGGCTACCGGGCTTTGGCGATGCAGGGAGTTCAGCGACTCGTGGCTTCGGAGGCGCAAAAAGCCGAGACATTCAGTCAAAGAGATCCAACTTTTGTCTGGGAGAACGCGGAGGGTATTGAGTTGAAGGGTGAGTTCGGGAGCATCAAAGTCATCTTTCTCCAGGAGTGGCGGAAGGGGATGGGTTGGCAGGTCGGGCGCTTGAACTGAAAGGCTGGGTTTCCGCCCATTCCCGGCCAGCCGCAGCCAGCCGTCATCGGTCCAGCCGCAGCGTTGCAGGCTTTCAAGTGTACGGTTTTTTCGGCGTAACGGCAGCGATGGAAAGGATTATTGAAGGCGAATCCACCTGCTGGGACGATACGGTGTTCACACCAACCTATCGCCAGGAGGATCCTCTGACCCGCCTCCGCGGAGTAGCGCAACGGCAGCCGATCGTGTCAACCCAGTTGTCCCACCTCAGCCGACCCCAGGCGCCGCGGCTGGCGTGCGGGAGTCGCGACATCGTGCTGGCCCAGCGCGGTGGACTGACCCGCATGGTCGTGGTGTTGGCCGCCCGGCTGGACCGCATCGTCTGCGCCGTGCGCACGCAACGCCGCGATGCGGCTCACCAACGAGGCGCCAAGCGTGGCGACAAACGCCGCTCGTTCTCGTTGGCGGTGGCTCCCTGTTGTGCGCCCCAGCGCAGCAGGGTCACGCCCCTGCTGCCGGCCGATTGCCGCCCGTTGGCGCTGGCAATGGATGCCTCCACCCTGGGCCAACGCTTGACGCTGCTGCGCGTCAGTGTTGTCATCCGCGGCAGCGCCCTCCCGGTGGCCTAGCCCAGCGGCGCAGCCCCGCGCGCGGGCGCCTGGCGACCCCATTGGGAAGCGCTCGTTGCGGCCCGCACCGCCAGCGTGCCCGGTCCCCGCGAGCTTGCCCCCGCGAAAGCATGGGGCGGGGATGAGACCGTGATCGTGGCCGCCGATCAGGGGCGGTCTGCCACTATGGTTGTTCACCATCCTGGGCTGGCATCCCTTGCTGCGCAGCACCCGCCAGGGGCAAGTCCTGCCGAGACGGTGCTCCGACCTTTTAGTCGCTCAGTCATGTGGTCACGCGGGGTGGGCCGCCGTGGGCGGGACGGGTGACCTGGTTCACGACCCGCGTGCGTCAGTTGGCATGCCCCTTGCTGGCCCGCTGGGATTCGGGGGGCAAAGACCCGGGGCGAATCCTGACCGATTGCCCCCCGCCGCTGCCGCCGTGACCTGGTACCGCATGCGCGCGTGGATCGCATGGAGCTTCAAAGATGCCAAACGCGGCGGTTGGCCCTGGGAGCGGACCAACATGAGCGACCCGCGGTGGGCCGAACGCCTGTGGCTGGTCGTGGCGCTGGCGACCCGGTGGGGGTGCGCGTGGGTTACCATGCCACGGTCCACCAAGCGGCGCCCGGGTTGGACGATCGGCCCGGTACGCCCGGTGCCAAGCCAAGGGCCAGCGCCCGCCGCGTGCCCTGCGTTGGTTTCGCTGCGGCCGCCTGCTGCTGGTGACGGCAGTGATCCGGCGCTGTTGAGTAGCCCGGAAATCAATTTCCGGGCGGTCTTTGGGGTAAACAGAGGTTGTGAAAAAATCTTCAACCTTTCAGTATTTTAGTGACAACAGTCCAATCTGTAAAATCACCGCCTGCTCGACCCTGACCTTGATCTCTTCGTCGCTATAGTGGCTCAAGTCACACAGCCAGTAGTGGTAGTCCGGCACATACGGAATAATGTGAATGATGGATGAATGATGTGACTGGTGAACGGCTTGACCCCAAGCTGCTTTTCATTCTTATTATGAGTTACGCAGTTGAGCGAAACAGGTGTAAAATAGAAGGATGAACCCACCCAAAGTTAACGAATAGGATTACATCACTTTTCTGATCGGAACGCAGCGAGTGTATAGCTGCCCGGAAGCTGAACGGGTGCAACCGGACCAAGAAAATGGACCGGCCCGCGATGCGATCACGCGGATGTTGCATCGCTTGATACCCAGCCAAGAGCGACTTTGGTCAGAAGCGAAAAAGCAAGTCAGCTTCAAAAGTGGTTATCTCATTCTGGATGACAGCACGCAAGACAAGCTGTATCGCACGAAAATCGAGTTAGTAACCTACCATTGGTCTGGGAAACACAAAAAGGTGGCGCCGGGGATCAATCTGCTGACCTTGTTGTGGACGGATGGGGCGCTGTCAAGCCTGCTCGGCCACGGCCCAAAGCAATCCTCCTGAACTGGCTTTACGCGCTTGTCTACGCTTAGAATAGCACACCTTTATCCAGAGCATTAGCTGGTTTGAAGTCAAAACCGCTATTATTCGAGACGCTGTCCGCGCTTATTTAGCCCAACCTGTTTATGTTTTTGAAGCCAACTGCGTAACTCCTAATTATGTCATAATTAAATATTCGCCATTCCCACATTCGCTATTCTCGGAGGAGAGTCGATGATGACGACGAATCAGCCAAAACGAAAACAAACCGGGCCGCCAGACGACTTTATCGAACAGGTCAAGCAGGTGCTGGAGCATTTGTACGATTTTCCTTATCTGCAACAACATCCGCTGGCCAAAAATCTCAAAGATTCAAGCGGCAGTTCGACTGAAATCGCCAGCCAACGGCTGCGCCGCGAGTTCATCGCGGCCATCGAAACCCTCAATCCGGGCAATTCCGTGCCCTTTCGATCCCCACAAATCCGGCCCTATCATTTGCTTCAACTCCATCACGTGGAAGGTATGACCACGCAAGAAGCGGCGAACGAACTGGGTATTTCAGCCCGGCAGGCTTATCGAGATTTGCGGCAGGGCGAAAAAAGCGTCGCCGCTGTGTTGTGGGCGCGCCGCGAGATTGTTGGGCCGCAAAAAATCAGGGTCAGGCAGGTCTCTTCGGTTCAAGCGGAGATGAAGCGGTTAGACAGCTATCCGCGCTCGACCGATATTAACACCCTGCTCGATCACGTGGACAAGGCCGTCGCCCGCCTGGCCGCCCAACAGCAGGTTCAGTTGCAGATCGAGACGCCCCCGGAACCGGTGATTGCGGCCACGGAGCCGATTATTGCCCGACAAGCGCTGGTCAGTACAGTGAGCCACGCTATCCAACTAGCCCAGCCCGGCCAATTAAGGTTGCACCTGGCAACGGATCAAAAGGAGGCCCGACTAACCCTGGCTTATACCTTGAAAGCAACCGTAGCCACTACCCCCCCGGTCAAGCCGATCGTGGCTCAACTGGCAGATCGCCTGGGTTGGACCGTCCAACAAGCGAGTGAAGCTAAAAATCAATATACCGAGACGTGGCACATCCCGACTCAGGGGCCGATGATCTTGGTCATTGATGATAATGAGGGCTTGGTGGAGCTATTGGAGCGCTATCTTACCGGTCAGGCCTGTCGGGTGGCGGCGGCGGCCAGCGGCCAGGAGGGGTTGCGCATGGCCCACGAGTTGGGACCAGACGTGGTGGTGCTGGACGTGATGATGCCCGAGATGGATGGCTGGGAGGTGCTG
>JAKSDJ010000108.1 GCA_022360155.1 Chloroflexales bacterium
CTGCTATAGAACTGAGCGCCCAGGCCCCAGGCCGCCTCCAACTCCGCCTCTCTCTCCATCGCGACAGCCCGGCGCGCGGCCCAGTTCATGGCATCCTCCTCGACGCGGCGGGCATCGTGCGGTTGCAGCGCATGGTGCGCCGCCTGCCCGCACCGTTCTTCGCCCAGGCGCGGATGGCCCTGGGCGTCGGGGTGGCGCTGCTGCTGGCCGCCGCCGACGGCGAGTTGCGCGGGGCGCCGCTTGGCCTGCCGCTGGCCCGTGCCGAACCGCCGGAGCTGCTCCTCCCGCGGGGCCTGCGTCTGCTGCCCGCCCTGCCGCAGGATCTGCTCATTCCGGCCCTTGGCATGCAGCCCGAGACGTTCACCATCGTAACATCCGACAGCCGCTATGACGTTGCGGCGGCGGCGCTCCAGCCGCTGGTCAGCCTGCTCAGCCTCGACCCGCCGGCCCAGACCGGCGTCATCACCGTCCGCCCAATGACTCTGCCGCCGCTCGACTTCAGCGATCTGGAGGAGACGCCCAAACCGCCGCCGGCGCCGCCAGCGAGCGCGCCGCGACCAACCCTGCCGGAGAAGGAGAAACGGAGCTTTCTGGAGCGACTGCTCGGCGCTCCACCCGCAGAGCCGGCGTCAAGCGCCGCTTTTCAAACTGAATTACGCCAACTCGCTGCCGACCTGGAGCAGCGCGGCGAGTTGGAGCTGGCGGCGGCCTTCTACACCTACCTGCAGGACAATCAGCGCGCCGCCGCTTGCTATCAGCGTCTGGCGGGGGAGAACCGCTAGCCGATGATGCCAGGATTAAACCCATGACCACGACACTGCTTACCCAATTGACCTATCCAGGCCGCGAGCCAGACACGCTGATCTGCGGGCTCTGCGCCCACCGCTGCGGGCTGCGCGCCGGCCAGGTCGGGCGCTGCGGCGCAATTCTCCATCGTGCCGGGGCGCTCCACTCACGCGCTGCCGGGCGACCGGCCGTGCTGCACGCTGACCCGGTCGAGCGCAAGCCGCTCTACCACGTGCTACCCGGTGCAAAACTTCTCTCCCTTGGCACGCTGGGGTGCAATATGAGCTGCGACTTCTGCCAGAACTGGCGGATCTCACAGATCCATCCGAATCCGGCAGGCGACAGCATCCCGCCTGCGGCGGTCGTCGCCGCCGCGCTCGACCAGGGCTGCGCCGGAATTGCCTTTACCTACAACGAGCCGACGATCTACCTCGACTATGCAGCGGCGATCATGGCGCTGGCCAAACAGGCCGGTCTGCTCACCGCGTTCAAGACCAACGGCTACTTGACGCCGGAGGCGATCGTGCTGCTGACCCAGCCTGACTGGCCGCTACTCGACGCGGTCAATGTCGATCTCAAGGGCTTCGACGACGGCTACTACCGGCGAGTCTGCGGCGCACGGCTTCAGCCGGTCCAGGACGCGATTATGCAGCTCCACCGGCGCGGCGTCTGGGTCGAGACGACCACCCTGCTCATTCCCAGCGTCAACGATAGCGACGGCGAGTTGCGCGCCCTAACCGGCTGGCTGGCCTCGGTTAGCCCGGATATGCCCTGGCACGTCTGGCGCTTTCACCCCGACTACCGCATGACCGATGCGACCTGGACCCATGTGCGCGATGTGGAGCGGGCGCTCGCCATCGGTCGCGCGGCAGGGTTACGCTACGTCTACGCCAGCAACCTCCCCGGCGATCCGAACCAACACACCCGCTGCTCTGGCTGCGGAGCGGCGCTGATCGAGCGGGCCGGGAACGCAACGACAGCGCTGCACCTGGAAGCAGGGCGCTGTGGCAAGTGCGGCTGGAGCATACCTGGGAGGTTTGCGCAGTGTGAGGTGCAGAAATGAACAACGCCAGCCGTATGCACGATCTGATCTCGCTGCATCATGCTTCAGCCGTAACGGTCGCACTCTACCCCGTCGCCGGTCCCTGGGGCCGCGCCCTGGACTGGTGGCGCGCTGCGGCAGAGCTGGCCCCGGCACTGCCGCTCGGCCTCGGCATGCTCTTGCTCGGCGATGGAGCGCCGGCCACCGGGGACGTACCAGCGGAACCCGCCGCGGCCGCCGTAGAGTATGCCCACTTCCTCCACGCCGCCGCCGCAACACCAGCGGTGCGCACCGCCCGCCATCTCACGCTCAGCGATGTGGCGCTGGCCGCCCTGCTCGCCCATCTCGCCCAGGGCGCGCCCATCCCCCCCGCCTATCGCCTGCCCCCCGGCGTGCGCCCGGACAAGGCCGCGGCCGCGCTGCCCCCGCCCCCTACGGCGCCTGCCGGTCCGGCTGACCCATCTCCCGCCGAGCTGCTGGCCCACCTGCGCGCCCGCCTCCAGGCGCTCACCCCCGCCGAGCTGCGCTTCGTGGCCGCGCTGGGCCAGGGCGCGCTCGGCGTGACCGCCCCCGCCGACCTGCGCGCCCTGGTCGACTTGCTCGGCCTGCCCGACCTCACCCCGCCCCTCGCCGCCGAGCTGCTGGCCTTCCTGCCCGCTCTCGCCGAGGCCGCCCCCGGCCCCACCCTCCAGACCTATGCCGTCGACGGCTATGGCGGCCTCGCTCGCGCCCGCGCCCTCGCCGCCGTCCTGCCCAGCGAGTGGGCGCTGCCGCCCGACCTGCTCCACTACCGCGCCCTCAACGGCGAGTTGCTGGGCTACGGGCGCGAACGCCCGCCGGAGCGCCGCCCGACCCTGCTGCTGCTGCTGGTCCAGCTCAGTGATGCGATGGCCGGCGACCTGGAGCTGCTGGTGAAAGCCAGCGCGCTGGCCCTGGCCCAGGCCGGGCAGGCCCGCGGGGCGACGGTGCGGGCGGCGCCTTTCGCCCGCCGGCTGCACCCAGCCCAGGGGCTGGCCCGCCCGACCGAGGTGGCGGGGCTGGTGCGCCAGGCCAGCCGGGGCCGGCTGGACCTGGCGCGGGTGCTGGGCCAGGTCCGGGCCCAGGTCCAGGCCCAGGCCCAGGCGTACGCGCAGATCGAACTGGTGTGGCTGCTGCACGCCCAGGCGGGGGCGGACCAGCAGGGGGCGGTGGGGGCGCTGGCCCAGCGCCTGCGCCAGCA
>JAKSDJ010000275.1 GCA_022360155.1 Chloroflexales bacterium
CAATTGCCCGCCGCGGCACCGCGATCTCGATCTGCTCAAGAGCGATATAAGGCGTAATCTGCGCGATATAGCGTGGCACGATGTGTCTCTGAATCTGATCACAAATAGCAGTGATCATCCGATGGTGAACATCCGGCCACAGGCTCGTTCGCTCCAGATAGGGGTCCATACCAGGGAAAGGCGGTTCCATAGAGTGCCTCCTTTTGACTGCTATGGCCATGATACCACATCAAGACTCTTGTTGGAACGTTTGTATCGTTTATGAGACGGAGAAACGAAAAAAGACACGAACTAATCGCGCAGCCCGCGTTCCCGCAGGCGGGTATCAAGCCAGCGAGCCTCATCGGGAGACAAGGCAGGCGGGGGTGGGTCGCTGCGATAGTCAACCTGAAGATCGTAGCGCGCATTCTGGTAAACCTGTTGCACGATCTGAGTCAGGTCCAGCGCTACATCGGGATCGGGGCGGCGCAACGGCACGGGCGCTCTAGGCAGCGGTTGCTGCAATGGACACGGCCAAATCGCGATCTCGGGCCAGCGTTCGACCCGACTCAAGAACACGAAGTAAGGAGCATCCGGGAGCGGGTCAGGTTTGGCAAGATGGGGACGGCGTCCGCCACGCAACAGATCGATTTCGAGCAGATGGACGCTGCTAAGGAACAGTTCATGGCGCTTCTTCTCGTACGCATCGGCGCCGTCAGGACCAGGACGCTTATTGACCGGCGAGAGGAGTTCGATGGTAGTAATCAAGGTTTCGTTGTTGACAGAGCGAATCTCGATGCGCGCATACTGGGTCGGCACTTCCATCACGGCAGTCCCAACCAGTGGTGGGGCATCGATCACGGCTGTGCTTTCAGCCACACCAGGGGCGTCCCGTTCGTAAACGCCAACATCAGGCACAATTGCCCGCCGCGGCACCGCGATCTCGATCTGCTCAAGAGCGATATAAGGCGTAATTTGCGCGATATAGCGTGGCACGATGTGTCTTTGAATCTGATCACAAATAGCAGTGATCAGCCGATGGTGAACATCCGGCCACAGGCTCGTTCGCTCCAGATAGGGGTCCATACCAGGGAAGGGTGATTCCATAGGGTGTCTCCTTTTGACTGCTATGGCCATGATACCACATCAGAATAAGCGTTGGA
>JAKSDJ010000008.1 GCA_022360155.1 Chloroflexales bacterium
TACCGGCGCGACGGTTTCCCTCGCCGACTTTCGCGACAAGCAGGTCATTCTCTACTTTTACCCGAAGGACGACACGTCGGGATGTACGACCCAGGCGTGCGGTTTTCGCGATCATTACCCTCACATAGAGGAGAAGAACGCAGTTGTGCTTGGTGTCAGCCCTGACGGTGTAAAATCGCACCAGAAGTTCAAAACCAAATACAATTTGCCCTTCACCCTGCTGGTGGATGACCAGCACGTCGTCGCCGAAGCTTATGGCCTTTGGATCGAGAAAAGCATGTATGGGAAGAAGTAGATCTCACAATAGCGCGATCCTCCTCCCCCTCGCTCCGCACCAGCAGGCGCCGCACGTAGGCGATGTAGTCACCGTCTTCCACTGCCAGCCTCACCCGCACATCCCGCAACTCAAAGATCTCTCGCATGAGTTCGACCGACAGCGGCCGGTCAACCAGCAGCGCCAGCCGGGCGCAGATCGACTCGATCGTCTCGATCTGCTCGTCGGTCATCGTGTTCTTAGCGAGTGGCGCGGCCAGGTCATCGCGCTCGTGCTCAAGATCCTGCTTGGCCTTCGTGCGATCGGCGATGCGCTCACGTATGTCAGCAGCGCCCAGCAGCCGGCGGCCTGTTCAGGTTGTTCCTGCATATCAAAGACAGCTGCCAGATGCTCCAGACTCTCAGCAATGCCGCATTGATCACCCAACTCTTTGAACATGTGCAGGCTCTCGCTCAATCTTTCCTGGGCTTGCTGATACAGTGCGACCTGGCCCAGATTGCAGAGCGCCCTGGCGCTCTGCCACCTGTCATCCAGCGCGCGCACCATGGCTAGGCTTTCCTCTAGCAACAACCGCGCCTGTACAGTATCACCGAGATACAGCATGACCTGCCCAAGACAGCAAAGGACATAGGGCCTACTCACTGTTATCTCCTATTGTTGGATTAATGCCAGACTCTCGGCAAAGTTTGATTGGGCTGCTGCAAGTTTCCCTCCGTCATACCTAGGTCGCCCAGCGTACAAAGCACGAAGCCGAGGCCGTCTCGATGACTCACAGTGAACGAAAGAGCGCAATACCCTCTGTCAGATATTCCTGGCTGCTTCGGTATCACCTATAGTTGTCAGACTCGCACCGAGTACACCCAATGCATAACCAAGTCGCTCGCAGTTGCCGCTCTAACGCAAGAGTGATACGCTCTTTATAGTCCAGTCTCGGGCGATCAGGGGATGAACCGCGGGTATATACGAAAGTTGCCTCACTGAGGAGCTCAGCAGCCCACACCGCCGGATAATCCTGCGCTTCGGGGGATGCCAAAATCTGGCAGATCCAATGCTTCCCCTCTGTCCAGGAGATATGCTGCGTCCAGAAAAAGCCCAGCGCTCTGATACGGAATGCCTCATTGCACCTTGCTAGATAGCAGCAAGGATCGCTGATCAATATTGGGAAGAATGCTCTATCGAAAGCTGCCTTGACCTTCCCAATTTCCTGCCCCGCAGCGGTGATAAAACTTTAGGATCTGCGTTTAGAGAATGAGAGAGGTTTCGCACCTGCGTCTCGTCTACCCAATTCGTTCTTTGATCGGCATCGTTTGGTCAGACTCTTTGCTACACCTTACGCGATCGCGACACTCGTCATTGAACGGCGCCCATCCACACGTGATCTTCATACGACGCTGACAACCTCGCGTGTTGTACAGGTTTGAAAGTTTTGTTCAACGGCATGATCTGCGTTTTTCGTGCTAAACGTTGTCTTCAACCGTCACCCAATCAAACAGTATTCTGACTCGATACAAGCGTTCATATCCACGTAGAGCAATACACAGCGTCTCGCATGTCGACTGCTGAGCGTTGTGTATTGAACGCTTACGACATTGAGCCCTGGTTATCGTCACTGCACTAGACATCCACGTTGATGGTTATTGGCAATAAGGAAGGGCTATGAAAACTTTGTCCGTCCGTCTGTTTGGCAAATTGGATGTTTATTATGGAAATGATTGCGTCACTGATTGTTTTACCAGCTTCAAGGCGTTGGAATTGTTCTGCTACCTGCTGCTTCATCGCAACCGCCCGCATACCCGCGAGTCCATAGCCGCCCTCTTATGGAATGACGTCTCAACGTCCCTGGCCCGCAAATACCTGCGTAAGGTCATATGGCAACTCCAACAGATCCTCGGCGGCGCCGATGTTCGGATTATCATCGTGGAATCGGAATGGATCTATCTTAATCGGGAAGCACAGCTTTGGCTCGATGTAATTACAGTTGAGCAGGCTTTTGTCAATACATATGAACTGCCAGGCCATGCCCTTGACGAACAAGCCGCTCGTAGCTTGCAGGCGGCAGTTCAGCTCTATCGCGGCGCCTTGCTAGAGGGATGGTATCAGGATTGGTGCCTCTACGAGCGCGAGAAATGGCAGAATATGTATTTCATGATGTTGGACAAATTGATCGTCTACTGCACAAAGCATGACGAATATGATAGTGGTATCAGTTATGGCATGCAGCTCCTGCACTTCGATCAAACCAATGAGTTAGCCCATCGGCGGCTGATGCGCCTACACCATTTGAGAGGAGACCGCACGACGGCGATGCATCAATACCAAAGCTGCGTTGCCGCACTTCAGCGTGAGCTCGATATGAAGCCAATGAAGGAGACGGTTGACCTCTATGAGCAGATCTGCACAGACAGGCTTGGTGATATAGTAGATCGTTCGATCGGAACAGCGCCTGGGGTGCAGATAGGGCCGGCCAAGCTCCAGGATCTGCTCCAATGGCTCAAACAGGTGCAAGCGCACCTGAGCCGCATCCAAACCGAAGTGCAGCAAAAGATTCAATTGGTGGAGCAAACGCTAGAAGAATAACGACAGAATTGCACAGCGAGGATCCAAGCAGAGGCGTGGAGATAATGTCTCCACGCCTCTATGTTGGAAGCGTTGCTCGCCAATTTTCTATGCAAACGCTGATACATGGTACGAAGAAACGCCGCAAGAGACGCCAGTTGGGTGCCTGGAGAAACGCTCGCTTGTTATGATGAAAGCCATCACTCTCATAACGTCGCAAAATCTAGGCGGAGTGAGTCTTTGTCGGTGACGGGGCCGCTATGGACCAGTCGCAGTTAAGGGTCTTTTCATTCATTATCAAAATCTGGATCGAAGAGACTGCTGGCCAAGCTGAGAGGACAACTTGGCGTGGTTCGATCACCCACGCACCCAGTGGTACGCAGCGCTCTATTACCGACCTACACGACATTTGCGCGTTCGTGCTGCCGTATCTTGAGCAAACAGGTGTGAAACGTAAAAGATGGTGGCAACGCAAACGTTGGTTTAGATAGTTGAAATGGCTGCTGTGTTCTTTCTCCGGTGAGGCCCTGGAAAAAACTATCCGGCGGCTATTGGATCATACGGCGTCTCAAGACAATAAACGCGGTGGAGGGTATGAGCAGCTACATGGTGCTTGCTGCAGTCAGCGATGCTTTGCGGGCGATTCTGTGGGAGGCGATTGATCAGGATCCGGTGTTACGTCCGATTGTCGCAAGTCAAGAAGCGATTGTCTTTCGCAATCCTACCGAGACTGCCAAGGACTCGGCCAATCGGCTCTCGTTTTGGCTGTATCAGGTCACCGAGGACGAATTCGTCAAGAATCAGCCTATGCTGCGGGCCAGCGGGCGGCAGAACAACGGCGATGAGGCAAGTCACAAACGGCGCGACCGGTTTCCGCCGCTAGCGTTGAATCTGTTTTATTTGGCCACACCCTATGCGCCCTCGTCTGAGGCAGATCACCTTCTGCTAGGAAAAACCATGCAAGTTATGTACGACAACGCCATCGTCTTGCTCCGCGATGAGGCAAACCAGATTTTCGAGGAGTTGCGCATCATCCTGTGCCGCTTGTCGCTCGACGATATCAGTCGGGTTTGGGAAGCGCTCCAAGAGCCATACCGCCTGTCGGTGTGTTACCAGGTGCGGGTGGCGCGAGTCGACTCCGCGCGGACGCTTACACACGCCCGGGTTATTGAGCGGGCTGCCAAATATGGAGAGGTGGTCTGACGTGCCGCGGGTGTACGAGACACAATGGTTGACAGCGATCGCGATCTTCGATCTCGAGGATCGCTATGCTCGTCTGCGCCAGGGCGGTGAGTCGCATCCCCGCCCGATTGGTCCGGTGGCTATGTACTTGGTAGGGCGAATGATCGATGGGCAACGCCAAGATTTTGCGCAGCCCCTGGAACTGCGGGTCCGGCGCAATCCAAGCGGCTACTACCTCTTCTTTGGCGAGGTCAAACAGCGGGACAGCACTCTGCGTCGTGTTGATCTGGCGCCAGGCGCATATATCATTCGGGTTGAAAGTCAGTATTATCAGGTAGCTGAGCGCACGGACATCGTCTTGCCTCGATATGATGCGGCATATTTCTTCGATCTGGCGCCAGGATTCGCCTATCCATTTCCCGCCCAAGTCTGGAAATCGCACGGGCCGACCTTGTTGCGTGGCAATTTGTATCATCGTGATGGCGCCGGGCTAGCCGGGGCGCTTATCGAGGTCGCTGGACAGGAACAACAAGGCATCAATTATCGCACCGATGCAACTGGGCAGTGGGTGTTGGTCTTTCCCTATGACCAGCCATCTACCGATATCAAGGTCAGATTCACCCTACCGGACGGAACAACCAAGGAGGTGAATGCGCATATTGTACATGGGCGTGACACTAGCCTATTTCAGACAGCATTACGCGGCTGGGTTCTGAACGAGGCCGGCGTGGGCGTTCGCGGCGCCACCATTCGAGTCGAGGGGCGTCCTGGCCAGACGACGACTGGCAGCGACGGCGGCTGGTTCTACTATTTTGATCTCGATCAGCCGGCAGCCCAGGTGCGGGTGACGGCGACACTGACTGATGGACGGAGTCGCACCCAGGGCAATGTGCCAGTCCAGCCTGGAGCGACAACAGTAGCGCCAACCTTTCGCTTTCTGTAACTAGAGATAACAAGGAGGCACAATATGCCGGAGTATCTTGCACCTGGTGTGTATGTCGAGGAAATCAGTGCGGGGCCGCGCCCGATCGAGGGGGTTGGCACCAGCACAGCCGGGTTCCTCGGAATGACCGAGCGCGGGCCGGAGTACCCCCGCCTGATCACCAGTTGGCTCGAATTTCAGCGCTGGTATGGCGGATATATCCCCGAACAGTCCTACCTGGCCTATGCAGTTCAGGGCTTCTTCGAGAATGGCGGCCAACGCTGCTTTATTGGGCGGATTGTTGGTGATAATGCGCAGCCGACGGCCGCTGATGTTGGCAATCTGATGATCATGGCTGTCGGACGAGGTATGTGGGGGAATCGTCTTCGCGTCAGGGTTGATCCTGCGACACAGGCCAATGCGGACGCTGGCCGTGATTGGTTCCGCATCCGCATCGTATACTATCGCACCGATCCCGATCCGTTTGTTGATCCGACCGATCCCGACCAACTCCTCAATCCTAACCGTGTTGAACCGGATGTTCTTGAGGACTTCGACAATTTGACCCACATTACCGGTGCCAGCAACAATGTAGAGACTGTGATCAACGCTGCTTCGCATCTAGTGCGTGTTTGGTGGAATGATGCCGGCGCAGCGCGCGTACCCGATCAGGCGCTCACACCTCTTGGCGCCAACGGTAGTGATGGCGCCACAATAGCCGCCTCCGATTTTGACGGCAATCTTGACCCGATTGTTCGTGTGCCGCGCGACCTGTTGGGGCGTGGGCGCGGGTTGGCCGGCCTTTCCACTGTAGACGAAGTTGCACTTCTGTTAGCGCCAGATGAAGTGCGCAATAACATGCAACAAGTAACGAATAATGTCATTAACCAGTGTGAACTTCTCAAAGATCGCTTCGCAATTGTTTCGGTCAATCAAGGTGCAAGCGACGTGAACCCTTTGCGTCCGCCACGCGATACCACGTATGCCGCATTCTACCATCCCTGGATCTATGTGTACGATCCGTTAACCAATAGACCATTGCTCATCCCGCCCTCTGGTCATATTGCCGGCATCTTCGCCCGTAGCGATATCGAACGCGGCGTTCATAAGGCGCCGGCCAACGAAGTAGTGCGCGGCGCGCTCAATCCCGAGTTCACTGTCACTAAAGGGATGCAGGATATTCTCAACCCCCGTGGTGTGAACTGTATCCGCGACTTCCGCAGCGATGGGCGCGGCATTCGGCTGTGGGGCGCCCGCACCATGTCGAGCGACCCGGAATGGAAATACGTCAACGTGCGCCGCCTCTTCCTGTTTGTCGAGGAGTCGATTGACGAAGGCGCCCAATGGGTGGTCTTCGAGCCCAACCATGAACCAACCTGGGCCAAGGTGCGCCGCAGCGTGACCAACTTCCTGATTACGGTTTGGCGGAGTGGCGCCTTGATGGGCACGACCCAGGACGAGGCCTTCTTTGTCAAGTGTGATCGTACAACGATGACCGAGGATGACATCAACAACGGACGCCTGATTTGCTATATCGGCATAGCGCCGGTCAGACCGGCGGAGTTCGTCATCTTCCGGATCAGTCAGAAGACAATCGAGGCGACAGGATAAACTCCTAAGGAGAGGAAACTATGGCACAGACAGGAGAGCGCAACGATCCCTATTCGGCGTTTAATTTCATCATCGAAATCGATGGATTCGATGACGCCGTCGCCGGGTTCTCGGAGTGCAGCGGGTTGACTACAGAGACCGATGCCATCGAATACCGCAATGGCAATGAGGATATTACTGTTCGCAAACTGCCTGGTTTGAAAAAATTCACAAACATTGTGCTGAAGCGGGGCTATACCGACAACAAAGCGCTCTGGGAGTGGCGCAAGACAGTGATGGACGGCAAAACCGAGCGGAAAGGCGGCGCAATTGTCCTGCTGGATGAGGCGCGTCAGGAAGCGCTTCGCTGGAACTTCCGCGAGGGCTGGCCAAGCAAGTGGGAAGGCCCCACGTTGAACGCCAAGAACAACGAAGTGGCGATCGAGTCGCTGGAGATTGCCTGCGAGAGTATCGAACTCGAGTAGGCTACAAGCGGCGCTGTTCGCCAGGTATGTATTGCGGATGATTGGGGCAGCGCCGAGGTATACGATTGAGACGCTATGCGGCTGCACCGCGTATTGCAGCATGAGAACGTCCGATCATGTGACGAGGTGTTATTCGATGGGCGACTGCCTGGTCGCCCCTCCAACCATAGCCGCATGTCGAGAGCTTCTGTTCATGCTCGTGTGTGCGCAGAACGCATTGAGATGACAAACGTACCAACGTGTCATGAGGAGTTCCTGGGTCTATGTTTGCCTATCGTACGCCGGGTGTAATCTTTGAGTGGCGGGATGTCCGTTCTCGCGCCATCGGTGTTCTGCGAACCGATATCGCGGGCTTCGTAGGTATTGCCGAACGCGGTCCGCTGCACCAGCCCATGAAGGTGGAGAGTTGGACCCAGTTCACCAGTATCTTTGGGAGCTATATTCCCCAGGGCTACCTGGCGTATGCGGTCGAAGGCTTCTTCGCCAATGGCGGGCAGATCTGCTGGATCGTGCGCGTGGCCGATCCGGCGCAGGCGCGCCCGGCCCGCTTGACCCTTTTCGATGGCAAAGGGCGCCCCACGCTCGAACTGACTGCGGCTAATCGTTACCGTGGCGAACGGGATCGCGCTGAAGCCAAGGCCACATGTCAGACGACCGAGGAATACATGCGGTGGTCAGATCCCGGTGTTTGGGGACAGAAGATTACCGTATCGATAACCCGGAGCGGGAAAGATCGCTTTTCCTTGCTTCTGCGTGTTGCAAACGGTGCGCCGGAGATCTGGCGCAATCTCCGTATGGACAATGTTGAGTGCGTGCTCAACGATCCCTTGACAGGGTCGCGACTCGTTACGGCGCGACGCCTGCAGCCCACAGACTCTGACGGCGCCTTCGATCAGGGGCCTAGCCTGCGGGCGCCAAACCTGCGTAATGGCATCGGTCGGCTGGCGGGCGGGCAGGATGGTCTGGCTCCGTCGGTCGATTTGAACGACGCGAATGGCCAAGCAAGGCTGCGCCTGATTGCGAAGCGCCCTACTGTTAGAGATGAGGCGACGCGCGTGACCGTCCAGCCTGATCAGGCGGGCCGGTTCGCCCTTATTATCGAGCAGCCCACAGCGCAACCCGAGTCGTGGTCGAATTTGACCGTCCAGCCGCCGTACCTGGATCTGCTTGACGATGCTCATCAGCCAACGCTGCGTTTGATTGCGGCAACCATGGACGCCTATGACCTCGAAATAGTTGTTGCGCGTCCGAAACCTACAAGCTTCGATCTAACCATTCGCACCCTGGATGGCCGGATGACCGAGGAGTGGAAAGATCTGAGCATGCGACCGGGCGATCCGCGCTATGTCGAAACGGTCATCAATAGTGCGACGGGCTCGTTATTGGTCCATGCCCGCGATTTGGTCCAACGGTCAGGCGGGTTGCAGAATCCGCCCAACCCCAATGCGCTCAATTTGCGCAATGGCGCTGGACAGTTGGGGTACGGCCCTCCATATTTGGATCTGCTCAACTCGGATGGACTGCCAACCCTGCGCCTGAGCGCGCTGGTTTACGCCGGGCAAGGCATCCGCGTTACTGTAACCCGCTTGGATGATCAGGGCAAACGCTTCGAACTGGTGTTGCGTTCGCCAGATGGAACCAGAACCGAAACCTTTCGCGATCTATCCATGCAAGCGGATGATCCGCGCTATGTCGAAACGGTGATCAACCACGGCGATGGCCAATCGCAGTTGGTGCGGGCCATGGTGCTCGAATCGTCGGCCTCTTTGCCTGACAATACCCCCGATCCGGCCAGGTCGCAACAGGCGGATTGGACTTCTGATCGCTTCTACGCGACGCAGGCTCTGAATGACCCGCGCAAGGGTTCGAAGCTCGTTGCCGCATACGATGTTCAGCTATCATCCCCCAGTTTGGCGCTGCTCGACACCGCCGGCAAGCCGACCCTTCGGCTCACGGCCCGTGATCCGCGCGGCTGGAACACCAAGGTCGCTGTCACGCGGAGTGGCAACGACCGTTTCGGCTTGAAGATTGTGTCTGCGGATGGTCAGCGCGAAGAAATACGACCGGATTTGATGATGACGAAGACTGTCGGCAAGTCAGACGAAGCGAACCAGGACAACCCGCGCTACGTTGAAACGGTGCTCAATGACCCGCAATCCGACTCACAACTCGTGACGGCTCACGATCTGGCATCGCCAACGAAAGCACCAGGCAATCTGCCCGATCCCGCAGCCCCCAATTTGGCGGCGGGGGTTGGTCGCTTGGAGTATCCGAATCTGGAGAGCGGCGCTTTTGTATTGGAGGGCGGTCTGGCTCCCCAGCACTTCTACCGTGAGCACGTCGACCAGCCCTGGGGATTGGCCGCATTTGAGCGGGTTGACGAGGTCAGTATTATCGCCCTGCCCGATATCATGCCCAAGCCGCTGGTTCTGGCGGAACAAAAACAACCTTCGCCGCCGCGCTGCGATGATCTCACTGCTGATCCGCCGCTGCCGCCATTGCCCGACACAGCGCCGGAATTTCCGCCCTGGTTTCATAATGATCAGATCCTCTGGCTACAGCGCACAATGATCGGTCATTGCGAACGGTTGAAAGATCGCTTTGCAATCCTCGATCCGCGCATCGACGATACTACACCGGAACGGGTGCTGCGCTGGCGTGATGAGTTTGATACCAAATATGCGGCGTTGTACTATCCCTGGCTTATGGCGCCCGACCCGCTGCGGCTCGAAGGTTTGTTGCGCGCCTTGCCCCCGAGCGGTTATGTCGCAGGCATCTATGCTCGTGTCGATCGGCAGGCGGGCGTCCATAAGCCTCCGGCGAATGAAGCGCTCACCGGGATCCTCGATATTGCGACAGCCTACTTCGACCGCAAGCGCTTGAGTCCGTTGGCGCAGCGCACACCGTACAATCAGCCAGACGCGCGCGATGTTCGGGGCGGGATCGATGATCTCATCCACGGCGATCTAAACGACCAGCAGGTGAATGTTATTCGCCCATATCCGGGGCGCGGCGTGCGTATCGCTGGAGCGCGCACCTTGAGCAGTGACCGGGAATGGCTATTTGTCAACGTGCGCCGACTCATGATCATGATTGGCGAAGCGATTGATGAGCAAACGCAGTGGACCGTTTTCGAGCCGAATAATCCCGACCTCTGGCTAGATATTAGCCGCTCGGTCAGCAGTTTGCTCGATGGCCTCTGGCGGCGGGGTGCGCTCGACGGTGCAACGGCGGAAGAAGCCTATTTCGTACGCTGTGACGAGACAACGAACCCGCCTGAAGAGACCGCGCTGGGCCGGGTGATCTGCGAGATCGGTGTGTTGCCGCCCTGGCCGGCGGAGTTCGTGATTGTGCGCATCGGCAAGACGGAAAGCGGTGTCGAAGTGCTTGAAACCAACAGGATCTGAAGTCATGACCAACGGCGCGCGAAATCCAGATCCCTTTCCAGCTTTCGCATTTGAACTCCGGATTACCGGACTAGCGGTTGGCGGTTTTAGCGAATGTGCCGGCCTCCAACTCGAGACCGAGTTTCAGGAGTACTCCGAAGGCGGGGAGAACTCTTTCGTCCATAAGTTTCCGACTCGGACGAAGCAGGGGAACATTACGCTCAAACGCGGCATTGTCGACCGGAGCATCTGGGACTGGTATTGGGATCTCACACAGGGCGCGGTAGCGCCGCGCAATGCGTCGATCGTCGTCTACGATCCGGCGCGGAAGAACAAGATCCATTGGGATTTGGTCAGAGCGCTCCCCTGCAAATGGGTCGGGCCTGACCTGAACGCCACCCAGAATAGTGTTGCGCTTGAAACCTTAGAACTCTGTTATCAGCGGATTCTGTACAGGAGGTAAGGTGTCCCATGCCGATACACGTTGGGGAAGTGAGTAGCGAAATCCAAGTATTCGAGGGCGATCTGCCGCTCAGCGAGGCCCAGATCGAAAAGCTGGTCGCTATCGTGATGAAGCGGTTGGAGCGACAGCAACGCGAAGCCAAGCGAGACCGAGACGCAACCCTGATTCGGCGTAGGTCGGCGCCGCCGTTGCGGATCGACGATTGAGGTCTGCTATGTCGTTCGACAGGTTAACGATTGAGGTACTCGACAACGTTGGGGGCTTACCGGCTACATTCAAAGTTCCCTTCAACCCAACCGAGTTCACTCTCGACAAAAAGGCTCAGATTGGCGAAATCGCTATTCCAGGGATCGACTCGCCGATCTTGCAGTTCATCCGTGGTGAGAATGAGCGCCTGACGCTGGATCTCTTTTTTGACATAACCTTGCCGCCGGAAGATGCAGGGGCGACGGGGGAAACCATAAACGCCGATCCGCAGATGATCTACAAGCTGGTCAAGATCCAGCCCGAGACGCATGCCCCGCCGCGAATCCGGGTTGTCTGGGGCAAAGCGCTCGCATTCAAGGCGATTGTCGAGAGCGTCCAGCAGAAGTTTACGTTGTTCAGCCCGCAGGGTGCGCCGCTACGCGCGATGTTAACCGTGACGTTTCGTGAGTATAAAACACTCGAGGAGCAGCTGCAAGAGCTGAATCTGCAATCGGCGGATCATACGAAACAGCGGGTGGTGCAGCGCGGCGACACCTTGAGCCGGATCGCCGCCGAGGAGTACGACGACCCGCGCGCCTGGCGTGAGATCGCCGCAGCGAATAACATCGACAACCCGCGGCGGCTTGTGCCGGGCACGGTGCTTCGGATACCGCCGTTAGACGTATTCAGCACAGAGACGGTGAATGCCCAATGACAAGCGAGGCTATCCCTATCTATACCGGCCAGGATTTCTATGTCCCATCTTTTCAGGTCAAGCTCCAGGAGCGGCCGCTGGGGAAGGATGTGATCTACGATATTACGCAGGTGAGCTACACAGATAACATTGAATCGGTTGACAGCTTTGAGCTTACGGTCAACAACTGGGACGCCGAGAAACGGGCCTTCAAATATAGCGACACGGATCTGTTTATACCGGGCAAGAAGGTGGAGTTGTGGATGGGCTACTATGGGCGTGATCGCTTGCGCCTGATGATCGTTGGCAAGATTACATCGTTGCGGCCCACCTTTCCAGCGTCCGGCCAGTCGACGCTGGCGGTAAGCGGTCAAAACCTGCTCCACTCGCTTCGTGGCAAGCAGGTAAGCCGGCGTTACGAAAACCTCACTGCCAGTCAAATCGCCCGCCAGATTGGTCAGCGCATGCGGATTAGGGTGCGCACCGACCCAAACGCTGAGGCGCGCGAAGAGCGCTACACATATCGGTTGCAACAAAATGAGTATGACATTGTGTTCTTGATGAAACTCGCCGAGCAGCATGGCTATGATCTGTTTGTCGAGGAACGCGGACAGAATGGTCAGGCGGAGCAGAGCACGTTGTACTTTGGCCCGCCGGTTCACCGCAAGGTTGTCTATGCCTTGAACTACGGGAGTTCGCTGATCGATTTTCAACCCAATTTGAGTACATCTGATCAGGTTGGGGCTGTTCAGTTCAATGATTGGGATAGCGAAAATAAGCGCCCGATCCGGTATACAGCTCAACGCGACCAGCTTACAACCCAGCCGGTTTCTCCCGCAGCCGGCAAGCGAGATATTGAGGAATCTTTTCGTGATCGCAATGAAATTATTACGCACCGTCCGGTCAGGAGTCAGCAAGAGGGGCAGACCTTGGCCACCGAGACGCACGAACGCGTTGCCCGACAGATGCTGACCGGAAGCGGCGCCACGGTTGGGCTGCCCGACCTGCGCGCTGGCGGCTATGTGCAAATTACCGGCGTCGGTACGCGCTACAGCGGTCGCTATTTTGTGACTTCCACGACTCATACGATTGGCAACAGCGGCTACACGACTAGTTTTGAGGCCCGGCGCGAGCATTCATAGGCGAGGTGTTTATGCACGAAGGAAACGGTATTCTGATCGGTCTGGTCAAGGATCTTGACGATCCGGATCGCTTAGGCCGCGTACGCGTCGTCTTCCCGACACTGGATGATCAGGAGAGTTACTGGGTGCGTATGGCAGCGCCCATGGCTGGACCAGAACGCGGCTTCTTCATGCGGCCTGAGGTCGATGATGAAGTGCTGGTTGTGCTGCGCGATTGCTCGCCCCTGGACGCATACATTCTTGGCGGGGTGTGGAGCAAACCTGACAAACCGCCGCCAGACGACGGCAAGCCGGTCGAAAATAACTGGCGTTTCATGCGTTCGCGTAGCGGGCATATTTTCAAATTTGACGATACAAATGGCGCCGAGAAAGTCGAGATTATCGATAAGGATGAGGTAACAATAGGCATCTCGCGCAAAATTGTCCTCGATCCCGTCAACAAGAAGATCCAGGTCATTTGCGATGACGGCGATGTGGAGGTGTTGGTTAGGCGGGGCAACGTCAAGGTCGAAACCAATGCTGGCAACGTCAGCGTTGATGCAACCGGTGACATCGCACTCAAGGCGACGGGCAAGATCTCGCTCGAAGGCGCGACTGTCGAGATCAAGGCGACAGCGACGATGAACGCTGAGGCGGGCGGAGTGATGACGATCGAGGGTGCGACGGTCAATATCAACTGATGGAGAACAGCCATGGGTCAGCCAGCAGCAAAACAGGGCGATCAGATTGTGGCCGTGGATACACATATTGTGCTCGTGCCGGCTCCGCCGGGATCGCCGATTCCGACACCGTTGCCTCACCCGTTTTCGGGAATCATTAACGGTAATCTAAGCAGCAATGTCAATATTATGGGTAGGCCGGCTGCAACAGTGGGCAGCACTGCGGACAATACGCCGCCACATATCCCGACGCCGCCCGGCACGGCTTTTCAGCGACCGCCGAGCAATAGGGGCGAAATTCAGATTGGCAGCATGACCGTTTTTATCAATAAGAAGCCCGCTGCCCGGGCGGGCGATACTGCGCTCACGTGCAACGATCCGGCTGATCTGCCGGTCGGAAGAGTGGTGGCGGTGAGTACGGTGCTGATTGGGGGCTGAGATGGGCAGGGATTTTCTGGGGCGTGGCTGGTCATTTCCAATCAAACTGTCTCCCGGCGGTCGCTTGAGCTACTTGGGCGGTGATGAAAAGATTCGCCAGAGTATTTGGATCATCCTCAGCACGGCCCCTGGCGAGCGACTCATGTTGCCGGATTTCGGCTGCGGCATCCACGACCTGGTGTTCGAGGCGAATACCGCGTCGCTGCGGAATATCGTCACCGAACGGGTCCGTGACGCCCTGATCCGCTACGAGCCGCGGATCGATGTTCTCGATGTGCGGGTCGAAACCCCACCCGAAGCCCGCAACTACCTGTTGATCCGGATTGACTATCGCATTCGCTCGAACAACACATTATATAACCTGGTCTACCCCTTCTTTCTCAATGAAGGGGTCAGTTGAGGAGGCTCGTTGTGCCATTGGAAGCGCCAGAATTGGATACCCGGACCTACGAAGAGTTGGTGCGGCTTGCGCGGCTCCGTATCCCGCGTTATACCCCGGAGTGGACTGATTTTAATGACAGCGACCCCGGTATGACCATAGTCCAACTCTTCGCCTGGCTCACCGAGATGATGCTCTATCAGATGAACCGCGTGCCAGAGCGCAACTATATCAAGCTGCTCCAGTTGCTCAACCTGGAGCTGAAGCCAGCCCAGCCGGCCAAGGCCCACCTGACGTTCAAGACGCAGGATGCGGCCTTGGTGCAACCGATACCCAAGCATACCCAGATCGCCGCCCAGCCTCCTGATAGCGGCGATCTGGTGATCTTCGAGACCGAAGAAGGTTTAGATCTGATCCGGCTGCCCCTGGCCAAAGCGCTCGTGTTCGATGGCACAGGTTTTAGTGATGTGAGCCTGGAAAACCAGAGCGAAGAGGCGACGTATCGGCCATTCGGCTGGACGCCGCAGATCAACAATGCCCTGTACTTGGGCTTCAAGCAGACAGAACCACCGGCGCTCGATCCGATCTTCCCCCAGCGTCTGCACTTCCGTGTGTTTCGGGAGCGAGCTGAAGCCGCCGCTCAGGCGCAGCTTTGCGCCCCATCCGCGGCGCCGCCTGCGCCTCCGGTCACGTTGGTTTGGGAATACCGGCGGAAGAACTTCGAACAACGCTGGCAACAGCTCACCGTGTACGAAGATCAAAGCGCCAGATTTACGAGCGAGGGGTACATTCTGCTCGAAGGCCCCAAGGATATTGCTGCGACCGAAGAGGCCACTGTCAGGGAAGCGCATTTCTGGTTGCGCTGCCGGATCGCGCAGGGCAGCTATCCGGCTGGCCTAACGCCGGAGATCGAGTTTATTCGCCCGAATGTGGTGCGCGCCAACAACCTTTCCACCGTTCGCGAAGAATTGGTTGGCCTGAGCGAGGGTGTGCCCGACCAGGTCTTTACCCTGCAAAACACTCCGATCTTTCCTGATTCGCTACAACTGGTGATCGCGGCGCCGGACGAGGAACCGGCGCTGTGGGAGCGGCGCCCCGATCTGTTGGCGTCGCAAGGCGACGATCGGCACTATGTGCTGAACCCGAATTCGGGCGAAATTCGCTTCGGTGACGGGCGGCGCGGCCAGATCCCGGTGGCTTCGGCTGAGATTATCGCGCGGGAGTATCGCTATGGGGGCGGGACTCGCGGGAATGTGGCCAAAGGTCTGATCAATACCCCGCTCGTCAGTCTGACGGGGATCGCCGAAGTCACCAATGAGCGACGTGCTGTTGGCGGTCGCGACGAACAAGAAGCACAAGACTTGTTGGAAGAGGCGCCTGCCCTCCTGCGCAGCCGCGATCGCGCGGTGACCGAGGAAGATTTTACCGCGCTGGCCAAAGAGGCTGGCGGCGTCGCGAACGCGCGCGCAATCGCGCTCGCCCATCCTGCGCATCCAGGCGTGAAGATTCCGGGAGCAATTACGGTGGTGATCGTTCCTGACCAGGACGACGTCCCGCCGATCCCGTCGGCGGATTTGCTGCAATCGGTCTGCCGCTACCTGAACGAGCGGCGTTTGCTGACGACCGAGGTCTATGTCCAAGGACCAAAGTTTCTGGCGATCAAGGTCGAGACAACAGTTCGCGCCAGCGCAGGA
>JAKSDJ010000659.1 GCA_022360155.1 Chloroflexales bacterium
GACGCAGGGTGCTCGTCGTGTCAATATCTCAGGAGTGGTCTAAAACGGGGTATGGAGTATGGCAGCCATGCTGTCATGCACAAGCGTGGCTTGCGCACTCCACGTGCCGACGCACCTGTTCTTCACTGCCATGGCGATGTCAGCCGCGGTGAAGAGTTGATTTTCGGTGAGAAAGCGAACGGCGTGTGTAGCCCCAAGCTTGAGGTGATCGCGGTGGTGTGCTACAAAGTCATGACCGTAGTATTCGCTGATGACAGCTGCGGAGCTTCCTATGTCGTACATTGACTCGTGCAACGGCAATGAGCACTAACCTATGGACGCTGGACTGTGGACCGACCTGACAGTCGTCCTGCGCGGCCTGGCCATCATCGCGCGCGTCGGCGGGTGGCATTGCTGGATGCCACTGCTGCTACGGGTGCGGCGCGGCGTCACGCCGGCTGTCACCTTTGCCGCGCTCGGCGTGCTGATTGCGCAGGCCCCTGCCGCTGCCGCCAGCCCATCGGCGCTGAATCAGGTGATCCTGGCGCTGGTCGCAATCGGCGCGGTCCTGATCGGCAGCGAAGTCGCGGCTTCGTCCTGGCAACGCGCGGCGCATTGGAGTCAGGCCAGCTTGCAGTGGTCGCGCTTAGCACGGCTGCGCTGTTGCGGTCGCTCCTGGATCTGCAGGAGTTTCCCGGTGCGCTCCAGAGCGCCAGCGGCTTTCTGCCCGCCGTTTTCCGCATCGAAACGCTAGTTCAGGACGACCCGCGGCTGGACACGAACGGGCGGGCAACGCCGCCCGCTAGTCTAGAGACCGGGATTGTATTCGAAGGCGTGCATTTTACCTATCCGGGCAGCAGCGCGCCAACGCTGCGCGGTCTCAATCACGAATGGACGGCGCCGCGCGTTCGGTTGGCACACAGGCCCAGATCGTTTCGGCGCCGATATCCAATCCCGCCGCATTGGGATGCAGCAGCGGCCATGCAGCCGCGTGATCATTCAGATGGAGGTGACTCCTCCTCGGCGCTAGACCTGGACACGGTTCTTCAGCATATGCTCCTCAACGGGGCCTGGCTGCATGCGCGACCAGCCGCCAATCAACCACGCATCGGTGTCCAGAACCATACGCAACAACGGGCTCGTCCGCACCAGTGAAGTCATAACGATCTTCGCATGTCTGGCGTCCAATGCACAATACACCCAACGGGCGTAGCCGAGCATACCTATTTCTCGTCGCGCCACTGGCCAATGGGCCATTTTGTACTCAGCATGACATGCGTGGTGTTCACATCGAATTGGTATTAGACACATAGCAGCATCCTTTGTCGATCAAGCATCGTACCATTCTGGGTATGCCGCGTCCGCGATACCAAAAAGAGATCCTTTCACTCCGTCTCCTCGTCTCCTCGTGAATCGACCTAACAACTGCACGGTCATTTATACAGATAAACCTATTCATAACTGACACTGCAAACGATGATCGTGTATAATAGCCTCACAGCCGATTTCGCATAACATCATACCTTGTCAGCGCACCCTGTTGGAGTTATAGGAGGAGGGCCTATCGCGCATTGTCTGAATAACCCGCTACACGCGGGCCGTGGATGAGTCGCCGCTCCCTATGGCTGGCTGATCCTCGGCTTGAATGGGCTGAATTGGTTGTCGCAGCCAATTCACATCGCTCCGTCCTTTCGCAACCCGTATTGAGCACAGGAGGCATCACCCCATGTATACGACAGCAAGCGGCGACGAGATCTTCGTCATCGACGCACACACCCACTTCTGGAATGCAAGCCCAGAAAACCAGGCCAACCGAAACGGGCGGGGCTGGATTGACTGCTTCTACGCCTATCATACCGGGTTTTCACCCGCCGACTACAAATGGCCCCTGGAACACTACGAAAAGTATTCAGTCGGTGATATGGCCCAAGATCTCTTCGTCGACGGCTATGTCGATATGTGCATCCTCCAGCCCACCTACCTGTTGGATTTCTACAAAAACGGCTTTAATACAATTGAACAAAATGCGCTCTTCAAGCAAGCCTATCCCGACCGCGTGATCCTCAACGGCTCATTCGACCCCCGTGATGGCGAGGACGGCCCGCGGGGCTTGGCGGCGCTGCGCCGCATGAAGGAGGAGTGGGATATCACGGGCGTGAAACTCTATACCGCCGAGTGGCACGGCAACTCGAAGGGCTACAAGCTGACCGACCCGGCCACCAAAGCCTTCTTGGGCGAATGTGAGCGCTTGGGCATCACCAACATCCATGTCCACAAAGGCCCCACGATCTGGCCGCTCAATAAGGACGGCTTCGATGTCGCCGATATAGACGAGACAGCCACCGAGTTCCAGGGTCTTACCTTCATTGTCGAGCACGTCGGCCTGCCCCGTCTGGAGGAGTTCTGCTGGATCGCCACCCAGGAGACCAATGTGTGGGGCGGGCTGGCGGTGGCGCTGGCCTTCCTCAGCAACCGGCCCCGCTACTTCGCCGAGATCATGTCCAACCTGCTCTTCTGGCTTGGTCCGGATAAACTGACCTTCGCCAGCGACTATGCCATCTGGAGTCCGAAATGGATCATCGAGCGCTTCATGGCCTTTGAGTTGCCGGAAGATCTCAAGGCGGAATACGGCGTGGATCTCACCTACGAGGCGAAGCAGAAGATCCTCGGCCTGAACGCGGCCAAACTCTATGGGATTGACGTTGCAGCCAAGATAGCTCAACTGCGCAGCCAACCGGTCACCGTTGGCGAACCGGAGCGGATGGTCTATGCCTAGAACGCCGGTTGAGGATTGCTACGAAGGGAGTGCGTTACCATGACGCCCGCGCTCGATGAGATTTATGCCCGACTGAATAATGTCTACGATCCCGAGCTGGACGAGTCGATTGTCCAACTCGGCTTCGTCGAAGAGGTGCTGGTCGATGGCGGCCAGGTGACGGTGATCTATAAACTGCCGACCTTCTGGTGCGCGGCGAACTTTGCCTACATGATGTCCGCCGATGTGCGCGCTGAACTGGGGCAGCTTGCCGGCGTTACGGAAGTGCGCGTGCTGTTGCGTGATCACTTCGCCGATGAACAGCTCAACGACGGCGTCAATGCCGGATGCTCGTTCAGCGAGACGTTCCCCGGCGAGGCGCTCGACGATCTCGACGAACTGCGACAGAAGTTCCTCCACCGCTCGTTCATGGCGCGCCAGGAGCAATTGATCCGCCGCCTGCGTAACGCGGGGCTGAACGATGCGCAGATCGTCGCGCTACGGGTGTCCGATCTCCAGCCCGCCAGCGAGGATGCCCTGGTCCAGCCAGGGGGCGACGCACCGCCGATCCGGGTGCGCCTCGCCGCCGCCGATCTCGCCAAATATCTGCGGAAGCGAGGCGCTCTGGGTCTGACCGCGTCCGAATCGGCATTGCTGTTCACCACGCTCGACAACACCGTGTTAGCGGTCGCCGAGTTGAATGCCTACCTACGCCATACACGCATCGCACGTCTCAATATCGCCTTTAACACTAGCGTGTGCGAAGGACTGCTGCATGCGCGCCGCCACCCCGACGGACCGGCGCCAACCAGCACGATCGGCGATGGACTACTCGCTGTCTAGAGAAGCTACGCATGTTTCCATCGGCTGAAGCGCTGCGATGAACCCGCGCGATGCCGGAAACGCTGCTGTTGCCAGGAGAAAGCACTATGAAAGCTGCACGACTGTACGAATACGACGTAAACATGAATGTGGAACTGAAGATCGAAGATCGACCGGTTCCGGCCATCACCCAGCCGGGCGAAGTGATTGTCAAGATTGGCGCGGCCGGGCTGTGTCGCACCGATCTGCATATTATCGAGGGCGTGTGGAAGGATATTCAAGATCCGGACCGCGCGCTGCTGCCCTACATCCTGGGCCACGAAAACGCCGGCTGGGTGGGAGATATAGGCCCCGGCGTCACCTCGGTCAAGCCCGGCGACGCGGTGATCTGCCACCCCTTGCGCTCCTGCGGCGTCTGCTATGGCTGCCGGCGCGGCGAAGATATGTATTGTGAGAACGGCAGCTTTCCCGGCTTGAATCGCGATGGCGGCTTTGCGGAATACCTGCTGACCAACGAGCGGGCGCTGATCAAGCTCAGCCCGAATATCGCTCCAATTGATGTCGCACCGATGGCCGACGCGGGGATCACTGCCTACCGCGTGGCCAAGCGGGCGGCCAAGAAGCTGACCCCTGGCCAATGTTGCGTCGTCCTCGGGGTTGGCGGCCTGGGACATGTCGCGCTCCAGTCGCTGCACGAACTCTGCGGCGCGCGCACGATCGCCGTCGACCGTTCGCCAGCCGCCCAGCAGTTGAGCAAAGACCTTGGCGCGCACTATGTCCTCGACGGCGGCGACAATGTCGTCGAGGAGGTGCGCGAAATCACCAAGGGCGGCGCGCACGCGGTCATCGACTTTGTGGGCGAGTTGGGAGCCGAACAGATCTCCTGGCAGATGCTGCGCCAGGGCGGAACCCACTACATCGTCGGCTACGGCGGCCAGATCGAGGTGC
>JAKSDJ010000619.1 GCA_022360155.1 Chloroflexales bacterium
AACAAGCGGCGCCGGCTGCAGCAGGGCATATCCATAAGCGCCCAGAGCCAGCCCGCTTAACCCGATCATCCCCTCAATGAGCAGATTGCTGCATCGGAAGCCAAGTTCGCGCGGCCATATCCCAAGATGATGGATAATCAATCCGGCGGTAATGAGCAATGGCATACCGATGCTTGGATACCACCAGATCAGCGGGGTCTCGCCAAGAGGCAGCGAGATTGAGAGGATGCGGATGATTGGCATGATGGTCAGACCTATGGTCAGGCGGCACAGAGTCTTATCAGTTACCTTGCTGACGCTGGCAAAGAGTGCAACCAACAGAAGCAGATGGAAGAATTGCCCCAAGAGGAAGATCTCGAATGCGATCAGTAATTCGGCAAGTGCAGCTACAGCCAGATAGAGCCAGCAAAGATTTACCGGCCACTGGCATACCCGTTTGAGAGCCTTGACAAGTATCGCATGTTGGTCAACCATAATTTTCAGACGATGCCAGATTTGCAACATAATTACGCTGTGAACAAAAATAACCCGATAAACGCCGGAAGGATGTAGGTAACGCTGGCATTGGATCGACGATGTACGATACAGAAATACAGACGCCAGCAACAATTGGCTCTGTTGCCAGCCAGTGATCCAAGAAGTTCGCTTCTTATTCTGGAGTTCAAGATCTCGATCAGGGCGCTATAAGAAGGGGATCAGCCGAGTTACGACGGTAAGTGCAAGAATAAGCATGAGCGGAAAAATGGCGATATTCAGTGAGTGACTGATCCAATACGCACGTTTTCTGTTAATGCTGCTGAAAATCTCTTGCTGGATCAGTAGCGCTATCAAAGCTAATACCGCCATCAATGCCATCATCAAGATCGAACCACTGGCGATTGCAGTAGCCGTCGTTGTTGTAACCGTTGCAGTCACTGTGCCATACCTCAGGGGTGATTTTATTTCAGGATCATGAACAGGACGGGATTCTGAACAGAAATGGCTCGTATTAACGAATGGTCAGCGAGTTATCGTTAGTTTTTCCTCCGCAACAAACTCAAGCAAGACACCGTCGCCGGGTGTAAGCTTGATCGGTTCACCAATCTGGTAAACTCGCCCAGTCTCGACATTGCGCAGTTGCCCATCTATTTCTGATGTATCGACTGTAACCTGTTGTGCGTTACGGCAATCGCGATTGGCCACCACCGCATAGTAAGTCTCTTCAGCAGGATCAACAAGCGTACTCACATAAGTATTTGCATCTCCTGCAATTGCAAAGCGATCAGCTGTTTTGTGCAACCTGAGAAGACGTTCACGGAGCGGAGCAGTGCGCTGTACCAGATTGCTTACTTCCTCGTAGAGTGGTTGATTATCAGCCAGGCCAAGCCAGCCTTGCTGCGAACTGTAGATAAACCAGAAGAGACCCTTGGCGCCTTCGCCGATTGCCAGCCAGTGTTGTAAACGTACCTCGGCCACAGTTGGCTGGCGAAGTGAGAACGACTCGCCAGTATTGAACTCGTGAGCTTGCAGAATAATCCAGAATGGTGTGGACGTCGGTGCTGCTCGCACTGCCCGCCTGATGTATGTGATAAAGTCGATATGCTGATAGCCGAACCCTGTGAGCGTAAAGTCACACAATGCATTATCATAACCGACTGGGTAGACATTGATTAGGAGCACGTCGGGATTGGACGCGCGAGCGATGGTTTTGATCCGATCCATGCCAACAAGGGTTGAGGTTACCAGCCGGTGCGGGTCAGCTTCCCGAAAGGCGGCAGTCATTAAGGTAACCTTGCTTGTTTCGTCGAGAGTTGGTTCATCCTTGACTACATATCCTCGCAAGCTAGGATGTTTGTCAAGCAGAGTAACGAGTTGCTCCGCGATAGACCGAGCGTGTTGCTGGTCACCAGCAATCGTGTCTGGCCACCATTTACGGTCGAGATCTCCGGCAGGCGTTATAAAGACGTTCAGGTCTAACCGATCACTCACTGCCAGTAATGGTTCGTCACGCTCGACAAAATTATTGGTGAACAGTATCGTGTCGAAACCACGCTCCCGTATGTCGGTAACCATGAATTGAAATGCCTCAGCATCGCCATTGAGCATATTTGCATCCTCGAAAACACCAAGCGGAAACAGTTTCATGTGCCGATGTTCGGGTTCGCCAACTGGTGAGTATGTATTCGCCAATTCTCGCAAATCGGTAATTTCCTGCGCCGCTGGCATACACATTGTCAGTGTCGTAAGCAGCGCCATGGGTGCAATCAGCCACCAGTAATACCAGAATATCCGTCTCTCTGTATTCATTCTGCGCCCTGATTAAATGCCGCCACATTCATCCATAGCTGTAGTTGGCGGTATGGTTTGCTATCATTGTCACGAAAGAGCAAAATATCGACACGCTGGTCGTCGCCAGCAACAGGCATTTGCCAGCTTTGGGTCCAGTGTATGCGTTCGGCATCTGCCAATATGATCGGACCGTGAGTCGCCAATACCTGAGGGCTAGCGGGATCGAGCAGATCAGGCAGGCGTACCTCAACCCGATAGGTCGTCACAGCGGGCTCATTATTTACCAGTCCGAGGTTTATAGAGATGTCTGCGCCTGCCTCTGCGCTCCACGGATATTCCTCAGCTAGCCCAATCCTGCCCAACGCATAAAACTCGGTGAGCGGGCGCGCCGTGAAGGTTGTACCGAGACCGTAGCCAAGCAATACAACGAGAATAACAGTCGTGAATCCCATGACCCAATGCAGCCGTTGATCCAACACCGGTATTACCCGCCGCCTGCCTGGCTGCCAAGATAAATCTGGTACGAACACTTGCTTTTCGGGGAGCCGTAAGCGCTGCCACAGGCCAAGGCAGATTGCACAGACAATAGTAATATACTGGACAATGAGGATTGACCAGGGTGTAATACCCCAGGGCGTCTTATCCAAAACCAGCGCCAGGATTGGGATGAGAGCCAGGCTAATGCCCAGGCTGATGCCTGATCGAGTGACGACATCGAGGTCATGACGCTGCGGGAACAGGGGGATTGTCCAACAATAACCGGGGATGAAGATGATGTACAGAAGACCCAGCACCACTCGCAGGGGAGCAAGGAAGTCTTCACGTCCACCAGAAACCTGGAGCGCTAACAAAACAATTGCACCGCTGATGATGAGCAGTATATCGTCCTGCGCCAGCAGGGAAAGTGTAGCAGATGCAACTCGACCGGGTGCATCAACCTTGGCGACAGGCGGCAAAGCTGGGTTGCCTGCACGCGACAAACGGAAGATATTGCGCATAACAAAAACCTACATATGACGTGAACGAATCGAGAGCGCTGCTGATTTGGGATCGGCAACCAGCATCTGGTAAAGCTCTAGTGTCTGAAGTGCGGCCTGACGCCAAGTGAATTTAGCGGCGCGATCTATGCCACGCCGTATCAGCGTCATGCGTAGGGCCTGGTCATCGAGCACGCGGACCATCGCAGTGGTCAGTGCGCCAACGTCGCAGGGATCGACGGTCAGCGCTGCAGCGCCGACAACCTCTGGCAGCGCCGAGACATTTGAGGTGATGACCGGCGTACCGCAGGCCATAGCTTCTAGTGGCGGCAAGCCGAACCCCTCGTGCAGCGACGGGAAGACAAAGGCTTCAGCGCCGCTGTAGAGCGCCGGCAGGTCAGCATCGGCAACGTAGCCAGTGAAGTGTAATTCTGATGCGATGTCGTCACGTTTGACCGCTGCTGCAATCTCGGCGGTGCGCCACTGCCGTTTACCGCCAATTACCAGCGTCAGTGCGGGATAACTGGGGCGTAACCGGGCGAAAGCCTCGAGCAGTCGTACGATATTCTTCCGTGGATTGATCCCGCCCACGTACAGCAGATAGGGCGGGCGGACGCCGTATTTCTGCAAAACTTGTTCACGTTGTACGGGTTCGGACAGCGGGCGAAAGCGTGGATCGACTCCCTCGCCAATCACATGCACCCGCTGCTCGGACAGCCGTAGGTAACGTAGGAGATCGCCGCGCGACTGCTCGCTGACCGTGATTACCGCGTCAGCACGTCGGGCCGCTGCCGGCAGGTGCCAGCGAAACCGCCAGTTATCGAGCCAGTTGTGGGTCTCCGGCGTCGTATAGGCAAACGTATCGTGGATCGTGATCACGCGCCGTACGCCGCCTGATGCCCCCAAGAATGGCGCAATCCCGTTCGGGTCGTGGATGATGTCGAGCTGGTGAAGCCGGGAAAGCGGGCCGAGCAGGGCATTGCCGAGCGTCAGCGTCACTGGCAATAGACGACAACCTGGCAGTTGCTGATAGGCAAACTGCTTGTGCAAACCGTAGCGATCTTCAGTTTCTGTCGCCAACACAACCACTTTGACTACGGACAAGTCGCCGAGAGCCCGCAACAGCTCCAAGGCATAGCGCCCGATGCCTGTCGGTTCGCGATCAAGTCCATAGGTTAGATAGCCGATTCGTAGTAACTTACTCATCGTTGATAAGGAGTCTCCGGGCGAAGATGATACATCTCGGTTTCACCATTGTCATAGACACGGAGCGCATCGGCCGGTACTGGCAGTGGTTGCCTGAGGCGCGCGCCACGCAGGCGCGTTACTGGCGAGATGAGCAAATTGCGGATTGATCCGCTCGCGTATCCAACAAATTCATTCTTATTTGGCGACACCCCGCGGGCGTTCAGATAGGCGACGGCGAGCCGTTCGTCGTAAGCCGTCCAGATCAGCTCGTTTCGTAGATAAGCATCGCTCCAATCCAGGGCGGCCAGTTCTGATGGACGATAAAACGTCCATTTATTGCTCAGCAAGGGCTCGTTGGTAGCCTTGAAAGTGGAAAGAATTGCAACGCAGGCAACAGCGCTTGCCAGAATCACACGCAGTGGCAGGTTGAAGCGACGCGGGCGCCAGTCGTGCAGCGTCAGAGCCACCAGAGCCACAGCGATCAAAACAAACGAGGAAAATAACCGGTGCTGAAGATTACTGCTGAGCGCACCACTTGCATCAGAAACAACGGACAGGATTCCCTGGGCGGCAAAGGCCGTGTAGAAGAGCCATACAAGCCAGACTGTATGACTTGACGGTTGCCGACCAAACCAGAACCAGCGCATCCCTTGCACGGCCCAGATTGTGACAGAAATGCCAAGGATCACCCAGTTGGCAATACTGACTAGAAAATAAGTTGGCCAACTGATCCAGCCGGTGGCTGTATAGGCATAAGCATTCGTGGTGTTTTCGCCGCCGGTCGTTTGTACATCGAGAAACAACGCTGATAGCTGATCAACGACCGACTTCATAATCTTAAGACTCTGTGCGGCTGGTGGATAGGCATAAAACATGATTACATAAATGATAATGAGGCTAATCAGTGAGGCGTAGAACAGTCGTTGCAACGCGGCTGTGCGCTGTGGGAACGCAATGAAGGCGTGGTGACGTAAGACCAGCCCAAGCACCAGAGCAATGATCATTGCAAAAATGAATGAATGGGCCAGCAAGTTATTGCTGGCGCTGAGTGCAAATGCGACTAGATAGAACAGGCTGATATTCACAGCCAGTAGGCGCGGTTGGTTGTCTAGGCGAAGGCTGCGAAACAGAAAAAACAGGCAGAGCAGCATAAAGGCTCGGGTGAACTTCTCGTGTGAACTCCGCAACACGACGAAGAGAAACTCGGGCTGGACGAGGAGTAAGACTGCGCCAAGTGCTGCACCACGAGCGCTCCCAGTCACCTCACGGTAAAAGAGCCAAGCTGGAATGACTACAACCACTGACAGCAGCGGGTAAATCCATTGCTGCAATGCGACAAGATCCAGTCCGGTAAAAGCCAGAATAAAAGCAGAGATCGATTGAAACGTATAGCCATTAGGGTAGACCGGCCCATTTTCAGGGATGATCCGGCCTTCTGCAACAAATGGGCGGATAACATAAGTAAATGTAGTCGAGTCGGCTTCTGCCCAATTGCCGCCGTAGCGAGCGATGAAGTACAATCCAACAACAAGCATGAACAAGAGCGGACCAAGCACAAGCCAGATACCTCGTTCATGGCGTGACATAGCGGCAGGTGACGATTTATGTCTCATACGGATGCTCCGGTGGATCGGCTTAGCGCCAGTAGAGCCAGAAGACGGCCCCGGCTGCTGCTGAAAGGCTTAGCAATGCCCAGAAAAAGAGAGGGGCGCTCGACCATATTGTGCTAAACTCGATAATCGTCACCGGATCGATCTTGATATTATCCTGTACAGCAAGCACGACCGGTTCGTAGGTCTGGATCTGACCCTCGGCGAAGCGCAACTGTGGCGTGACGCGCCATTCACCCGAAGCGGGCGGCGCCCACTGCAGCACTACATTCTGCCTCGTCTCGGCTGGCAACTCGACCGTACGGGTAAGCGCCAGAGCCGCCTCCCCCCAGGGTGCTGTCGCCCATAGTTCGAGTTGGGCGGTCGCGATATCTTCTAGGCCATCGTTGGCAAGTGAAACTACGAGTTGCTGAGACCGCAAGCTTTGCAAAGTCATCGGTTGCAATGCAGCCATTGGCGCTGGCGGTGTCAACTGACGGACGGCAAAAGCCCCATCGTAGCTGACGACATATGTACCAGGCGAGAGACTCGCCAGAGCAAGCGGGAGTTCCCCTACGGTCTGGAACCCGGGACGTAACTCCAGTACGAAGCGAAAT
>JAKSDJ010000181.1 GCA_022360155.1 Chloroflexales bacterium
CGTGAAAATTCGTGCTATTCGTGGCAAAAAGTGCGTCAGTAGGTGACTTTGACACAGCCATGACCTCAGATAGCAGGTTGCAAAATTCGAAGGTGTTGGTTATAGTAAGAGTGATCATGGGGCTGTAGCTCAGATGGATAGAGCAGCAACCTTCTAAGTTGTCGGTCGTGCGTTCGAGTCGCACCAGCCCCGCCAGGAGTGAACGGAACGCTCATGGGATGGGCCTTTGTTCCCGAACCGGCGTTGGTCTACAACGAACAGGTTTTTGTCTATGAGGGGCAGCGCCCCTCAGATCTGCGACATACCAGGTATCGGGGAGATGTAATCCTCTGCGCCACCCGCGAACGAAAGAACCGTCAGGATGCCCCAGCGGGGCGCCCGGCCCGCTCGGAGTTGCACGCATCGCGCATCGGGGCAGGGTGATCCTCCGCGACCAAGACGGACAAAAGAACCGCCAGGGCGCCCCAGCGGGGCGCCCGGCCCGCTCGGAGTTGCACGCACCGCGCATCGGAGGGGCGCAACCTTACGAGGCGCTGATTGGCAAGCGACGCACTACACAACGAAACCCCTCATTCCCTCTTAGGCGGCGGCGGCACGCCCAATGCCGCCTCGACCACGTGGGCGGCGCGCAGGACGGTCGCCTCGTCCCAGGGCTTGCCCATGAGTTGAATGCCCAACGGTAACCCTCCACCGCTCAATCCGGATGGCAGACTGATCGCCGGCCAGCCCAAAGAATTGAATGGCCCGGTCAAGACCGTCCAGCCAGGAACACTCAGTTGTGGTGCAACGTCGGGTTGGGTTGGCGTGCTAAGCAGATCGACGCGCTCAAAAAGAGCGTTACAGCGCTGTCGAAGCAACTGGCGCGCCTGCTGGGCCTGAACGAACACCCGTGATTCATAGGCGAACGCTGCAAGTAGGCGGTGGCGCACAAACTCGCCGTAGTCATCCAGTTGCTCATGTAGAAATTGTTGGTGGTACGTTGTAGCTTCCAATGCCAGAAGCGCGCCGTTCAGCAGTTGCAATGGCTCGATCTCTGGCATATTAACCTCGACCAATTCAGCGCCCTGTTGCGCAAGCGCTTGTAGCGCCGCTTTCCAGGCATCAACCGTCTCGCTCGTAGCCCGCAGGCCGCCTGAGCCATCATCACGAACCATGCCAATTCGTAATCCTGCAACGCCAGCGTTGAGATCCGCCAGCAGCGGCCCCGGCGCTCCGGGCCGTGTTCGCGGGTCGTGGGGATCGGTGCCAGAAAGTACAACGAGGAGCAGGGCCGCATCGGCCACGCTGCGCGTCAGCGGGCCAAGGTGATCGAGCGACCAGGATAGGGGAACAACGCCGTGTAAACTGATCCGGCCAAAGGTTGGTTTCAACCCAACGATTCCGCAGAATGCCGCCGGAATGCGGATGGACCCGCCGGTATCGGAGCCAATGGCAGCATAGACCATGCCGGTAGCCACGGCTGCCGCTGACCCGCTGCTCGACCCGCCCGCATCGAGTTCGTCGTTCCAGGGATTGCACGTTGGGCCGTAATGTGGGTTATTGGAACCGGGCGAATAGGCGAATTCCGACATCCGCGTCTTGCCGATGATCACCGCCCCCGCTGCTTCCAACCGCTCGACCGAATCGGCGTTGAAGTCGGACACGTGCGTGTCCAGGATTTTCGATCCCGCCGTTGTCGGCGTACCGGCGAGCGCCATGAGATCTTTGAGCGCTATCGGTATGCCGTGCAGCGGACCGCGATAATCGCCACACGCAATCTCTTGTTCTGCCTGGAGGGCCGCAGCACGCGCACGGTCGGCCAAGATAAGTTGGAAGGCATTTAATGCCGGATCGTCGCGATCAATCTCTTGAAGCGCCTGCTCCGTTAGCTCGACTGGTGAGACCTGGCGGTTGCGGACTCGCGTGGCCATCTCTATGAGGGTAGGAAAAGCGTTGCTGCTACGACCAGAACCGGATTCGTGCGAAGCTGCGGGTATATATTGAGTCTGCGGCGGCGACTCTGGCGGCCCCCAGTCGGCCAAGTAATCCGGGACGATGTCGCATGGTATCTCTTTCATAAGCTCTTCGAACGCGGGCATCCGGCTCAGAAAGCCCTTTGCGATCAGCCCCTGAATATCCTCTTCTGTTGCTGGAATCCCGCTCATGCGGAGGTTGTCGCGCAACTGGTCGACAATCCGCTCCGGCAGATAGTGATCACTCATCCTGCTTCTCCCCTTCTTCGTCATGCGTGGCTTACCGCGTATTGTACCACTCTGTGGAGAAGGTGCAGCAATATCTTACGGCCTTTCAAGCGTGTCGTTCTGAAGTGCGGAGTCGCCGATACACGCCGATGTTGGGCTTGTTGCGGCGCTGTTTATGCAGTTGGTGTTGCATGAACATAGCCATCGCGTATGGATCGCCAACATATGAAGCCAAGTTTGTCGCTGCTTGACCGCTGTAGGCGCCTGCAATCTGTAAAATCTCTCTCCGCAAGAGAAAGTCAGCGCAGCTTGTAGTCGCGCCTAATGAAATGTAACCATCAGTCTGACGTAGTACCGCCTTTAGGCGGTTGTACAGCAGTACAGCCGCCTGAAGAAGGTACTACAAGAGACTTCTCTTATTGCCGGTTTTGGGTGTCAAAATTCATTAGTTTTACGTTAAGAACTTGGATCATTGGCTGGCCAAGCGATACACGAGCGACAAGTATTGATCCAAAGATCAGGTGCTACATCCGTCTCAATCCCCCTCTCGCCGCGCCTCTCGATTGATATACTGGGTAGAACCACAACTCACACATGCAACAAACATAGTCGGTCTGTTCAAGTCACGACCGATCGTTGCTGTTGTCTGTCTTTCAGATTTGTGCGCTGCGTGTCTTTTGTGGCTGATCGCGGAACCACGAACACAAGGAGGTGCTCCCATGACGATTGCTCCCCAAGCCGACTGGCAGCGGGCTGCCGCTCTCGCCGATCTCGACCCTCATGGCCTCAAGACGGTCCACGTTGGCAATTACACACTAGTGCTCTGGCGTTACGACGGGCAGGTCTATGCGCTCGACAACCGCTGCCCGCATATGGGCTTCCCGCTTGACCGGGGCACATGCAGCGATGGCATCTTGACTTGCCATTGGCATAACGCCCGCTTCGATCTGCGTACCGGAGGCGCCTTCGATCAGTTTGCCGATGATGTGCAGGTCTTCCTCGTCGAGCTGCGTGGCGAGGAGATCTGGGTCAATGTCGCCCAGGAACGTGACCCGCGCGCCTACTATCGTTCCCGGCTCCACGATGGCCTGGAGCAGGATATTCGCCTGGTGTTGGCGAAGAGTGCAATCGCTTTGCTCGATGGCGCTGGGGCTTCGGCGAACTCTGGCCAGGCTTCGCGTGAGCCGTTTCGGATCGGGCTGGAGTTTGGTGTACGCAACCGGCGAATGGGTTGGGGTCGGGGTCTGACGATGCTGACCTGCCTGGCGAACATCCTTCCCCACCTGGACGCCGACGATCGACCACGCGCGCTCTTTCATGGTCTCGATGCAGTGTCGCGCGATACATTTGGCGCTGCGCCACGTTTTGTACTCAAACCGCTGCCTGGTGCAACGCCCGGCGTTGCCACGTTGAAACACTGGTTGCGCCAGTTCCTGGCGGTGCGCGACAATGAGGGCGCTGAACGGGTTGTGGTTAGCGCGGTGCGAGCTGGGGTCTCGCCGGTGGATTTGGCCGATATGCTCTTCGCCGCAGCCACCGACTACCGTTACATTCAGATCGGCCACGCCCTCGATTTCATCAACAAAGCCTTTGAGTCGCTCGATATTGCCGGTTGGGAGCCGGAACTCGCCGAACTGGTCCTGAGCAGTGTGGTGCGTGGCATCGCTCAGGGTGATCGCCAAGAGGAGAGCAACGCCTGGCGGCATCCCATCGACCTGGTTGCTATCCTGGAAAACGCCTTCCCTCAGATCGACTCGGCGATGGCGGCGGGACAAGAGAGGAATGGCGCTTGGCAGGGACGCGCAACCCTGGCGCAGCAGATCTTGGAAGACGATCCGCACGGCAATGTCGAGGCGCTGCTCCAGGCCCTGCGAGACGGCGCGACTGCCGAACAATTGGCCGGTGCGGTGAATTACGCGGCTGCGCTGCGGATCGCTCGCTTCCACACGAGCAACGAGTTTGGCGATTGGGATACCACCCTGCATACCTTCACATTTGCCAATGCGGTCCATATGGGCTTGCGCCGTCTGGCAGCGCGAGGATCGGGAGAAACTGCTCCTCCAGATTTGCTGCGCGGGGTGTTCGATGCCGCAATGAGCATTTACCTGGACCGCTTTCTAAATGTGCCGCCGGCGCGTATTCCTGCACCGGCACCTAACGGTGATGCGCCTGGCGTCATTCTGGATGAGCTGCTGCCCCTCCTCGACCGCCAACAGCAAGTTAATCCCGCCGGCGAAGTGGTGGCGCGTTATCTGGCGGCGAACGGCGACGACCAGCGCCTGCTTGCAATGTTAGGTCGCGCGCTGTTGCGCGAAGATCGCGATTTCCATACTATTCAGACGATCGAAGCCGCTTTCAACCAATACCAACTCTTGCGCGGTATGCCTGAAGCAGCCCATGTCCTTATTGCCGCCGCGCGTTATCTCGCCGCCCACGCACCGACACCGCGCGCACAGGGCCAAACCTATCAGATTGCGCTACGTCTACACCGGGGTGACAAGTTGTTTGAAGGATAGTCGCGCGATCCGTCGCATATTATTCTTGTAAGAGCCTGCTCCAGCACAAAGAACCTCGTTCTGCATTTCAGAACGAGGTTCTTTGTGCTCTACCCGCCCAATCATAACGATCTAGTGTAGCGGGAATGGCCAAATCTGTTGTATGTGTTGCCGCCATAAAGATGATCTGGCTGCCGCATATTGTACTTTGAAATATGGTCATACTTACAGATAGTACTTGTTGTCATTCTGAACTAATCGTTGAGAGGAGCAACGTCCTATTGTGCCCCTTGTATATGCCGTGTATGGTTATGAAGAGGCAATAGTTCGGTAATAGTCGCGTATTGTCTTCGTATCCACGTGCATGGCACATTATGCAACATTGGAGCAAAGATACTCCAAGGAGAATTCCCATGGGCGATCCTCGTTGGTCGTTTGGAACATTTATCACACGCGCTTTGCACGTTATCAAAGCACAACCCAGAATGATGTTCCTTATTATGCTATTGTTCATATTTGCCGGTGTTAGCGGAGCGATCTGGGCGTCGGGCACGAGTACGCTGACGGTCGCTGTAAGCCCTGCTGGTAATATCCCTGAAGGCGTCGGTAATGCAACCTTTGAGGTGCGTCTCTCTGACCCAATTGCTGATGGTCAGTTGAGTGTAACCTTTACTGCCGTCAATGGCGCCGGTCCGAACGCGGCCACTGCGCCAGCCGATTTTACCTCGGTTGTCACAACGGTGACTTTTCTCCCTGGCGAAACTGTTAAACCAGTGCTTGTGCCGATTATTGACGACCCGAATGATGAACCCAACGAGAATTTTCAAGTCACCCTTACCAATCTTATCAATACTTCCTCAAC
Organism: Chloroflexales bacterium; assembly: GCA_022360155.1. Taxonomy (GTDB): domain Bacteria; phylum Chloroflexota; class Chloroflexia; order Chloroflexales; family Chloroflexaceae; genus JAKSDJ01. Next base: position 5,538 of record JAKSDJ010000181.1, read on the forward strand.
TGTAGTCAATATTGGCTCGTCGCCAATCACAGTGGTTATCGCTGACAATGATAGCCCAACCTTTGACTCGCTGGCTGGTCCGGCTACGGTAAACGAGGACACAGGCAATGCGACTTATACAATTAATGTGACGCCTGCGGGCGGGGGATCGGTGATTAGCCCGCAGCCGGTGACCTTCGATTATGTCGTAACCGGGAGCGGCGCTGATCCTGCCGAAATCCCGCCGACCCCGAATGCCGATGTGGCCGTCGCCAGCGGTACGTGGATTATTCCGGCGAATCAGCCGCTTGGCCCGGCCACATTCCCGTTGGGGATTATTGACGATCCTCGCGATGAGCCTGACGAGACCTATACAGTCCAAATCACAGCCGTCACCAACGTTGCAAACCCATCTGCCGCTACGGCTGCAAATGTCACAACGACCATTATCGATAATGATGTGCCGCAAATCGCCTTTACATCCAGTGGCGCCACGGTAGCTGAGGATGCTGGGCTTGTCAATGCTACGGTTAGCCTCGACATTATACCTTCCCAAAATGTCACCTTTGATTTCGCAGTTGGCGGCGCTAGCACCGCCGAGTCCGGCGACTATAGCTTGGCGCCCTCTCCTGGGACATTGACTATTCGTGGCGGTTCTAATCCGCCAGTCGCTGTTATCCAGATAAACGTTGTCGACGACTCGATCTTCGAGTCAAGCGAGGATCTTGTGCTGGTTCTGAGCAACCTGAGCAGCAATGCGGCTTTGGGGCCACAGGATACCTATACCCTGACGATCACCGACAACGATATCGCACCAACTGTCAACATCAGCGCGCCAGCGTCGACCAATGAGGGCTCGGGCGGCGGTACGACGCCATTTGAATTCACGGTGAATGTGAGCGGACAGACCGAACTGCCCATCACCCTGAACGCGAGCGCCGCCAGTACGGGAGTTGATCCGGCAGAGGCTGCCGACTATACGCTGGCGACCACCAATCTGGTGATCAACCCGCCTGACACCAACGGGACAATCACCGTGAATGTCACCGCCGACGACATCTACGAGGCGAACGAGACCTTTGAGGTGACGATCAGCAGCGCCGACGCGAATGCGACGGTGGGAACTGCTAGCGCCACCGGCACGATTACCGATGACGACAGCGCGCCGAGTGTGAGCATCGCTACTCCCGCCCCAGTGACCGAGGGTTCGGGCGGCGGCACAACACCCTATCTCTTCACGGTGAACGTAAATGGACAGACCGAGCTGCCCATCACGTTGAACGTGAGCGCCACGGGCAGCGGCGCCGACCCCGCTGAGGGCAGCGACTTTACCCTGGTCACGACCAACCTAGTGATCCCCCCACCCGCGGCGAGTAGGACGATCACCGTGAGCGTCACCGCCGACGACATCTACGAGGCGAACGAGACCTTTGAGGTGACGATCAGCAGCGCCGACGCGAATGCGACGGTGGGAACTGCTAGCGCCACCGGC
>JAKSDJ010000124.1 GCA_022360155.1 Chloroflexales bacterium
GCGCGTTCGGCTTCACCGGCGAGCTGCAGGACGGCGAGACGAACCTGGTCTATCTGCGGGCGCGCTGGTATGATCCCGGCATGGGGCGGTTTGTGAGTAGGGATCCATTCGCTGGCTATATGGAACAACCATATAGTCTTAACGCATATCAGTATGCATATTCCAATCCCTCCTTGCTAACGGATCCTACTGGTAAGTGTACTGCATTTCTATCCTACTTAGCAGTTGGTAGTGGCAACTACCATGCTGACCTTGTCCTTGATGACTGTCGGCCCGAAGTATGTGGATGTAACTTAGCGTCGGATCATTGGCGCAAAGTACCCTACCGTGCTTGTCGAAAAGTTCCTCCAGCCAATGGATTAACTTCGGCGGTCTGGATGATGCGAGCAGGTCCAGAAGTTCCCAATCAAGAAGTTCCCTTCCATCTTGCAGTCTTAGGACTTTTTGATGATATCCATCCCTGGGGCAAGCTGCTCGTGCGGGAAGCGCGTGATTTTGGGACAGATGATGTGCAGCGTGATACTGGCACCAAGATAGGGGGTGAGTTGGCGGAGGTGGAAGGTGGCGATGGCGTACAGGCTCGCCGGCGCATTATGGCAGAGAACGGACGTCCATGCGATGAGTATATTGCCAAATTAAAGGAGTTTGAGCGGCAGTTTAACAACGACCCGAACTGGAACATGACATCCAACCCGCTCCTACGTAATAGTAACGCTGCGCTCCGCCATGCCCTAGAATTTGCAGGTATGCCCCGACCACGAGGAAATGTTCACATGGGTTTGAGGGTTCCTGGCTGGGAAGCGGATCTACTTGACCCCTTCTACTACTGGCCAGAGACGTCTAGCATCAACGGCTTGCCTTTTTTTGGTTACGTGCCATACAAGCGTTCAGAAAGAGGTGAACGATAGAATCGTTTGGCTCATCCTCAGACAGCGTGTACCTCTTCTGCGGAACCCATCAAGAAGGCGTGAAAGGCTGAGGTTGCACGCTGTCTCGGGATGAGCGAGGTAAGCGGTCGTACGAACGAACCCGTATCGAGACAAAATAGCACGAAGGCAACAGCATGCTGTTTGAAACAGTAAAGAAATGGGGAACTGCTGACAGAACATATTGGTCTGCTTGGGTCACCTTGTGTACTCTTGGATGGCTTACGACAGAAGGTGTGCTTGCTGTAAAAGGTGTTTCTTCAATCGGCCCTAATGACAACACTACTTTCTTTTTGGGTGCGCCTGTCTCTATATTTGCAACAACATCGCTATTTTTCTTATTCCCTTGTTTGCTACTATTTGTGGCAAAAGCACAGCTAATCAGAGCTTGCATCGATGTTTCAGCAGCATCTATTGTTTTTTGGACTCTTGCTAGTAGTTCAATAGCCGCTTTTTTTGTTTCATTGTTATATCACCGACCCTTTGTTGAAAGAAACTGGATTACTTACATTGTGGCAGGACTAATCGTTGCAGTAACACAGTGGATTTCACTAAGGATACACTCGAAAAAGGCAGATGAAGTGTTGATCGGAACCCTGGTTGCCACACTTTTGGCAATATTTATCCCTGTTCTTGTCCCGCCGCTGAGAATAATAGCAGGCTTCATATATGGAAGTGTCTCGGGGGTATATATTGTTAATCAGCGAAACAGACATGAGCAAAATTGACTTTGTATAAACTTTTAGCCCACCGTTCACTTATTTTCGATAGAAAAGGCTCTAGAGAGTTCATAACCGATCGTTACGGTTCAGAATGTATGTTCGATCTGAACCTTTCTACATCCCACTGAATTCTTTAGAACCCTCTACGCAGAAATGAGCGAACTGAGGGTTTAGTGCTCACGCTGTATCATCCGCCACCTTCGTTCTCTCAACTCTGTGTTAGCTGCTACGTCGCTTTGTTCAGCGTAGCGCAACGTCGTCTGGATATGCTTGTGACCGAGGCGCTTGCGGGTTTTCCCGAAACGCCCTACAGCCTGCACCCGTATCAATATGGGTATAGTAATCCGATCCTGTATACGGACCCGAGTGGTGCGAAGGTGGACGAGGGCGGGATAGGTGAAGGGCGCTACTTTTACACGTGCAATTGTGGATGGCTTGATACCGGTCATCTTGGTACGAGCGTTGCGCTCGCTGTCCTTGAACAGGTAGATAAAGCAGAGAGCTACTTCGCGCAGCCCGATTGTGAAAAGGAATACTACATTATTCCTGCGGGGCGTATCTCACAGTCAATAGGAACCGCGAGGTTTCGCATGAAGACCAACCGCTATGACGTCGCAATACCGCGGGGGGCGATACAGTCTCAAACCGACAAAGATCAAATTGCGATGGGAATCTACCGGTTTATCTCGGAAGTGCATGAGGACACCCTGATACAGCGGGCCGTCAGTCACTATTCGCAGGAGGATCTGACCTCGAACCTGATTTCCTTTTACGCCGCAAAGCACGATCCGCCTTTTGAAAAAATCAATACAGAGGAGTATCATAAGTGGTTGGCTCCCATCTGCGGTTACTCACCTGATGAAAAAGAACGAAAAAAGGTATCACGAGAAGTGTTCGAAAAAAAGATTGACACAGGTGATACGCCCATATTTGAGTGGGAGTGTCCCCGCCTGGTTCGCCATCCAACGGTGGCATCGCTCTGCGGCAGCTATACCTCAGGAGTCCGCAAGTGGCCGGCAGCGTTTAGCCGTATTCAACCGGTGAGGGGAGGCTGGACGAGGTTTGATCCGGGTTTGGGTTTGCGTAGGTCTCCATCTGATGCGGCGTGGTATGCTATTGACCCAGACTCGTTTGTACAACCTTCATGGCCGCCCCCGCCGTAGGCCTGTAGATATGCAACATGGTTACAATGGTTAAGAAAAATGGTAAGATCAGCATATCCCAAGGTGTGGCAGGATAAGGTGTGCCTGAGCAGAGAGGGTGCCACGGAGTAGGTCGCTGTCTTGAAGACGGTGTTCATCGAGACGGTTGAGACGTTGGAGGGATTTGCGTGGTGCCGGTTCCAAGCGCAGACCGTTAAAGCCTGGGGACCGGGTGGCCAGTGGTGGGCGGAACGGGATCTAGGTAGGAACTGCAAGACCTTGTGCAAGGTCTTGCGCGAACGTGAGAGCGGCTTGCTGCGTTTGGATGCTATCAGCACGAGGCGGTGCAACCGAGCAGAAGCGCATGGGCTCCATTTGATCGACGATAGCAATGCGATTGTCGATCAAATGGAGCCAAACGGCCTCCCAGTTTTGCACCAACCGGCACTCTATCCGCTTGACTGCGACCGAAGCTCGTCGCCAACTGAACGCTCAAAAGGGCTACGTCGATGTTCAGCACCAGACTGTTCGTACGCTGCGCACCAAGCTCAACGATCTCGACTACTATCCGAGCCGTGTGGCAAAGGCCACACCAAAATAAAGATCGCCGAAACTGATGCCATGAGCGTGTTGTACAGGTGAACGCGGCCGCTGACGCCCCCCACTGTGGCTTGCAATGGATACACAAGCGACGGTTGCGATTGGACCGCTCTTCCGCGGTGGGAAGAGCCGCATACCGCCCAAAGTGGTCAACCATGACTTCCAGTCCGAAGCGAAGGTTATGCCAGTGGGCTTTCTGGTGACAGCAGGCGACGCGTTGTTCATTGACGGGATGATCTCGGACGAGCAGGTTGCCTGCGTTCGCATTTTGAGGAGGTTCTGATCATGTCACCGCGCCGCCGAAACCGCCTCTTCCCAATCATTGTTCCGCTTTTCCTGTTTGCGACGTGTTCCATACTGCCGTTCACGCCGCTGCTCTACAACCTGGTCATCTACCCCTGGCGGGTCAATGCCCGCGCCCCAACCCCAGCCGAGCAGATCACAGTTGCGCCGCGCCTGCTCCGCGACGATCTCCCGTGGAGCACCTATACGATTCATACGACCCATGCTGCGGCGGTGACCCTCCTCCATCAGGGACGATCGGCGAATTCTACGGACTATTTCGCCGGGCTTGTGTCGACAGAGACTGGTGCGA
>JAKSDJ010000262.1 GCA_022360155.1 Chloroflexales bacterium
AATCGCGTGGCGCCCAACCGAGATCGCCGCCGTCTTCTTTTGTGCCGGGGTCTTCCGATTTGGCTTTGGCGAGAATGGCAAAGTCCGCCCCGTCTTCGATCTGGTCCAGGATTTCGTTGCTCAACGCCAGACCATCGCATATTTCCGCCTGCGCCATTGTACCGAGCCGGCTCCTGGTACTCGACCAGCAGAGGTTTCGCGAGATGTTCGCCTATACGCCCATCATGGGCGCACGGGTGCTCCAGATTGCCACAGGGCGGACTCAGGGTTTTACAACAACCCTGATCCAGCAAGAGAAAATGGCCGCGCTGGGCAGGCTATCGGCAGGTCTGGCCCATGAACTAAACAACCCCGCAGCAGCAGCACGCCGGGCAGCGTCTACCTTGCGCGACTTGCTGCCTGTTCTCCAGTGTCAGGCGGTCAAGCTCAACGCCCTGGGGCTGACCGACGTACAACTGGATCAGTTGACGGCGTTTAAGCATGCGGCAAGTGTGCGAGCGGCTACAGCCCAACCACTCTCTCCGCTCGAACAGAGCGACCGCGAGGACGAACTCGTTGACTGGCTCGAATCATTGGGTGTCGACGCCTGGGAGATGGCATCGGGTTTTGTAGGCGCGACGATCAATCGCGATGAACTGGCGAGCCTGGTCGATTTGTTCCCATCGGACAGTCTGCCGGAGGTGCTGGCATGGCTGCAACGGGCGCTAGAGGCCACAAACCTGTTGAACGAGATCAGCCAGAGCACATCGCGCATATCCGAACTGGTCGGCGCAATCAAGTCCTACACCTATCGCGATCAGGGCACGGTTCAAGATGTTGATATTCACCAGGGACTAGAAAATACTTTGGTTGTTCTGAAGTACAAGTTGAAAAAGGGCTGCATCCAGGTTATCCGTGAATACGACCCGGACCTGCCCCATCTTCAGGCGCGGGGCAGCGAACTCAACCAGGTCTGGACCAACCTCATCGATAACGCCATCGACGCACTGGACGGCGACGGCGTTATCTGGCTGATCACCCGCAGCGAGAACCAGTATGTCATGGTCGAAGTTGCCGACAACGGCCCCGGTATTCCGCCAGAGATCAAGCCACGTATCTTCGAGCCATTCTTTACAACGAAAGAAGTCGGCGACGGCGCCGGGCTGGGTCTCGATATAAGTTACCGCATTATTCACGATCATCACGGTTTCATCGACGTCCTGTCCGAGCCGGGCGAGACCCGCTTCATTGTCCGTTTGCCAATCGGGGAAGCAGAGGCGCAGGCGACATGATGGGCAAGGCGGAAGTATACACGGACTATTACATTACAATGTGAATACCCCAAATTGCGAAAGAACGAACAATGTCAGCGAGTGATAATCTTTTCCAACGCTCGGTACGCGATATTGATCCGGTGGACTGGGCGCAGGTGCGGTCGCGGTATCCAGCAGCACAAAAGAAAACATACCTCAACATCGCTTCGCGGGCGATTATCTCGCAGGCGGTGCGTGAGGCGGTCGATGCCATGCTCGACGGATATCTGTACTGGAGGAAGACCGAACCCAATCGCGATGAACTGCTAGATGCCACGCGCGAATGTTTTGCGACGCTGATCGGCGCACAGTCGCATGATATCGCCATCACCAAAAATGTGACAGAAGGGTTGAACGCCGTCGCTTCGGCCATGACGTGGCAACCGGGCGACAACGTCGTGTTCTGCTACGAATTGGAACATCCCAACAACATCTATCTATGGCTTGCGCTTCGCGAACACGGGGTTGAACTTCGCATCGTGCCGCCACGTGATGGGGCTATCGATTCGGAAGCGTTCGCCAGCCGGATCGATGGCCGGACCCGGCTGGTCACCGCGTCATCGGTGACATTTACGCCTGGCTTCCGCACCGACCTGGCGGCCATCGGCAGAGCAGCTCGTGCGGTCGGTGCGCTGTTCCTGGTGGACTCTGTCCAGTCGTGCGGCGTCATCGATTTGAATGTCAACCGCGAGTGGATCGATGCGCTGGCGACATCAACGAGCAAGGGCTTACTCGGCTTTCCAGGGTTGGGCTTTTTGTATGTGCGACAGGCATGGGCGCAGCGCTTAATGCCACGCGCCATTGGTCGCTTCAGCGTGGAGCGGGAGGGACTGCATCAATCGGAGATCGAGGGCTTGGAGTTTCGGTTGTTGCCCGATGCACGCCGTTTCGAGGCTGGAAATTATAATTGGCTTGGCATCGTCGCTGCAAAGACATCGCTCGATGAACTGCTCAGCAGTGGCATCCTGGCAATTGAGGCGCATGCGACGGGCCTGGCAACACAACTCGCGACGGGTCTGCTGCAACTTGGATTGCCAGTGAATATCCCGCCGGAACCGCTCGAACGCACGCATATCGTGACGGTCGGCGCCCTTGGCGCTGGGGATGCGTATACGACCGGCGATCCACAACTCAATCGTCTGAGCGCGGCGCTGAAGCGCGAGGGTGTTAGCTTCTCGATCCGGCGCGGCCTGCTGCGGTTCGGATTGCACTGCTACAACAACGAGGCGGATGTAGCGCACGTGTTGCGTATTGCGGCCTCGGTTGTTTGAGGGGTATAGAGTTTCTAGGGGCGCTATTGCCATCGAGTTGTACAGATAGCCTTCGTCTTTTCCGCAACGAGATAATCGAGGGGTCGCAATTCCATCAACTGCTGCTCGTTTTGACGTATCAGCCGTGTAGACTAACTCGACCTTGCAGGACAGCCACGGCCATTATCGTTCAGTCTGTTGGTGGCGGGAAGGCCGCGCGCTCGAAGGCGGCGAAGTCGGTCGTGGTTAGGGCGTAGCGGAAGATCTCGTTTAGTCGTGGCAGATCCTCGATCGCTTGAAGCGCTCGCTCCACCCGGCGGTAGTCTTGCACCGTGGGACTGAAACGGGTGACCAACGTATCGAGAATATACTCGCGGGCCTGCTGGCGCTCGCCTTCCACTCGCCCCTCGGCGCGGCCTTCGGCGCGAATGGCCGCAGTCTTTTCCGCGACCAGATAATCAAGGAGTCGCGATTCCATCAACCGCTCCTTTCCTACAAACTGCGCAAAGCGTTCGATTGTCATGATCCGCTCGGCAAACACGCCCAGAATCGAGAGCAAGTCAGCCTGTTGCGGCTGGGGCGCCTGCTGGATCAGCATGGTTGCGGCTTGCTCGATCATGCTCGCGGCGACGTTGCGCATCAGCGGGCTGAGGACGATGAGGCCGAGGCTTCCCGCCGCCAGCGCTGCCGCGGCATCCTGCTCCCACAAGCGCACGCACGGGATATGCCAGGTATGCACCGCCTGTCCATCGATGCTCTGGGTGAGCGTATCACCGATATCACACTCCGGCGACAGATATACGATGGTGCCGGCAATCGTCGTTCCCGGTTCGCGCTGGCCCAGCCAGGACAGATACCCGGCCATGCGCCAGAGCAGCGCCGGATCGCGATAACCCTGCCACTCAATCACATGTAGGTATTCCTGTCCCGCCGGACTGCGCACCCGCAAGACGTTGTCGAGGCGCGCCTCGTTGGCGGGAAGCTCCAGCGTCTCGACCGCGAGCAATTCGGCGTAGGGCAGACCGAACAGCGGCAGCAGATCGGCGGCGCGGAGCATGGTCAAGCGCTTGAGCGGAATGTCGGTCTGCATGGTTTCATTTTAGCACATCTTGGCGGGTTATTGCCCGTCGCTTCCGCTTCGCTTGGCTGCGTCGCGTCCTACATAAGTCTGCAGACACCTGCCGGTCGGTTGTGCAACGCTGAGGCGCTGGTCGCTGCGCGCCAATCCTGCGTTCGAACGGATCGACGCGCGATGCAAGCGCCAAGCGTTGGGGGAGCTGCTGTGCAGCTATAAAACCACTGCTAAAACATCAACAAGAATCCAAGACATAGAAACATTATTATTGTACTTGTGAGCAAGAGCTTTCGCGATAGGGTCAATGGATGGGTTGCCGGGACGTACAAGGAGTGAAGCGACGGGACGAGCCGCCCCTGGAAAATCGTTATCCAGATCATCGCGAAGATAGTTATGGCTCCAAATCCAATTATCGGGCCGTTGTTGGGAAGCCATCCATTACCTAAAAACATCGAGTAGCTCGCGCCCAAGATGCAAGCAAGAGCAAAAAATATCAATCGCCCGAAGGTTAAGGGGCCGTATCTATAGACCATAACTATAAGCAGAAAAGACACAACCCATAGGAACGCAATCCCTATAACCGAAACCATTGTACGAAACCTTAATGAATCGATGATAAGCCAACTGACAAATCCGCCACCGATGCACAAACTCAAAACGGTGATCGTATCCAGGATCATATAACAGATATTGAGCCAGGTTTGGCGGACAGGTTGTAGCGACGCTCCCAGGTGCATTGGTGCAACAGAGTGCATTGGTGCAACAGAGTGCAGCGGCGCAGCGGGCGGCTTGGGTGCGTGTCCTTTCGCCTTGCCGGGAAATGCTATGCGCTGCATTGGCCCGCGACTCAGCTGGCTCTGCATACTCTGCGCCCCGGCGAGGAAAGCTGCACAGCTTGCGCAATCAGAGAGGTGGATTTCGATAATATTTCGGCTGGCGGGCGCAACTTCATCTTCGACATAGAGCGGAAGAAGATCACGGATCAGCGGGCAGTCGTCAAAATCATCATATGGTAGCGAGGTCGTGGTTTCCTGGTTGTGCATATTTATCTCCGTAGCGAAATATTAAGCAGGACGAGACGGTAAGGCGTGCTCATTCTGCAGAGCCTTCGTGTTCTTGATTGATCTCGGCATAGATCGTCCGAAAGGCGTTGCGCGCTCGAAAGAGGTTAACTTTTACTGCCGCCAGACTCATCTCCAAGATGGCGGCGATCTCGGCATAGCTCAATCCCTCTTGGTCGCGCAACAGCAGAACGCTCCGGTACTTCTCCGGCAGTTGGGTCAGCGCCAGATTGATAGCGTCACGCTGTTCCAGCGCCGCATAATGATGCGCAGGATCACAAGCGCTGTCACGATCGGGGATCGACAACAGTTCATCAGTGTCGATCCGCGCCGCGCCGGGGCGGCGTGTACTATCTATGTAGGTGTTGCGGGCAATACAAAACAGCCATGTGGATACTGAACAATCGCCCCGAAAAGACGCCAGCCCCGCACAGGCCTTCGTAAACGCCTCCTGCGCCAGATCTTCGGCTTGCTCAGCCGATCCGCATAGGCGATACAAGTAGTGAAAGATTGGTCCGCGATAGCGCTCGTATATCTCTTCAAGGGAAAACTCGGCACGGAACGCTTGGTAGGCGTATGGTGCGCCTAGGCATACCAAATAATCATTCATCGATGTTTTCCTTCACGTCGTGTGCATCCTGTATTTGGTAGACGAAGGAGGAGCCTAAAAGTTACAAGGGCGAACAACCTGATTGTGATTGCAAAGCGCCCATATCCATCTTAACTAAACCTAAACCTTTCTTGACGCTCGTACCATCTCACTCTATAATAATTGCCGCTTGGCTTCCTTGTCCTGTGCAGAGACGGTCAAGCCAATATTACTGTCGAGATCGCCTCGCCTTTCCTCGCTGGTAGAGCGATTATCCCAACGCCACGATTGGTAGTTTGATGCAGCATCAGCGGATTATCGCAGTCTGCGGAGCAGGTCAGTGTAATGCCCAGATAGCAGCCCTGGCCGAAGAACTTGGGCGGCGCATCGTCGAAGCTGGTGCAACGCTGGTTTGTGGCGGGCTTGGCGGTGTGATGGAGGCGGCCTGCCGCGGCGCGGTAGCGGCTGGCGGCTTGACCATCGGCATCCTTCCCGGCGCCGACCGCGCGGCAGCCAACCCGTATGTTGCCATCCCGATTCCCACGGGCATGGGTCAGGCCCGTAATGTGCTGATTGTACAAACCGCCGATGTGGTGATTGCCGTCGGCGGGGAGTATGGCACTCTCTCCGAGATTGCGCTAGCTCGTAAGGCGGGACGCTGTGTGATTGGGCTTGATACGTGGGAACTTGGCAACGATGCAAGCGGTCAACCTCGTGTCATACCCGCAGCTACGCCGGCTGAGGCCGTAGCTTTGGCGCTGCGGGAAAGGTCGTGACACAAAATCTTGTTGCGCTCGGAGTAACGGAAACGTAATCATCGGCTCAGACTCGCTTCAGCCCGGTATCAGGATTGCTCTGCTACAATCTTTTACAGAAGACGCGCAAACTTCGCCTAACCGCATACCACACCGTATTGAGCGTCGTAACTAGGCAGGAGAAATGAAAGAATGCTAAAACGGATCATTGCAGTCTTAGTACTAGTATCTGTAGTTGCAACCTTAGTCGCCTGGCCGCAACCAGGCGTTGCTCAGAGCAACGTCGCAGCGACCTACCCGCCCTACCAGGCGCGTTATTTTGCACAAACCGGTCACTCATCTGTCAACCATTTCCTGGAGTTTTGGAAGAATACACCTAACGCCTTGTTTGTGCTAGGCTATCCGATTGGACAACCTTTCATTGAAGAGAGTTTCACCAATCCGGGCGAGTATTATCGCGTTCAGTATTACGAGCGCGCCGTGTTGGAAGAACACCCCGAAAATTATGGTCAGCAGGACAATAAGTTCTATATTCTGGGCCGTTTGATGGGGAGCCGCCTGGCCGAGGGTCGCGAGAATGAAGAGCCCTTCCGACCGGTCACCGACCCTGGCGATGGCACTTGGGATGAGATTACCGAGCACACCCTGAGCAACAGCCCCGCTCCGTTCCGCACCTTTTGGTTGAACAACGGCGGTTTGGAAGTTTTTGGCCGACCGCTCTCCGAGCAGTTCCAGGAAGTCAATCAGGCCGATGGCAACGTCTACTGGGTACAGTATTTCGAGCGCCAGCGCATGGAGTGGCATCCTGAGCAGGCCGACCCGCAGTACCGTATCCTGCTTGGCCTCTTGGGTAATGAATATCGCGACGCGAACCATAGTGACAACCCAGCGTTCGCTTTCCATGATCCTGAGCAGGCGTTGCCGCAGCCCTTTATCTATGGATTCAATGCCCATCTCTACGCACAAGGTCAGGGCTGGCAGGACCGCAATCGGGTGCTGACGCTCTCGAAGAACGCCGGTGTCAACTGGATTCGCCAGCAGATCGCCTGGCAGGATTTGCACGACGCCTCCGGTGCGATCTATTGGGGCGAGCTTGATCAGATCGTCAACGACTCCAGCAATGCAGGCGTAAATCTGCTGATCAGCGTCGTGCGGTCGCCCGCCTGGGCGACCGATAATGGCGGGCATGGCCTCCCTTCGCGCCGCCACTTCAGCACCTTTGCCTCATTTATGGGCCAAATGGCTGAACGTTATCGGGGGAAAGTGCAGGCCTACCAGATCTGGAACGAGCAGAACCGCGCCTGTGAGAACGGCGGCGATTGCAGCCGAGACGGCGGTGTCGGCGGTCGGGTTGTCAGCGCCGACTACTATGTGGATATGCTTGCCGAAGCCTACAATGCGATCAAGGCGAGTGATCCCTATGCAATTGTGGTCAGCGGCGCACCCACATCGACCGAGACCTCCCGCGCTGATATTGCGATCAGCGATACCGAGTTCGCCCGCCAGATGTATACAAACTCCAAATTCCGCAGCCACGTGGATGCTATCGCCGTTCACCCCGGCGGCCAGTACAACCCGCCCGACGCGATGTGGCCCGACAATCCCGGCCCTGGACCGGGCTGGCGATCGAGCCGCGAGTTTTACTTCCGCCGAGTCGAGGATATCCGTGCAATGATGGTCCAGAATGGTATGGCCGACAAGCAAATCTGGATCACCGAGTTTGGGTGGGCTACACGCAACAATACTCCTGGCTATGAGTACGGGAACAGTACTTCGCTTGAGACCCAGGCCGAGTGGATTGTTCGCGCTTTCCAAAAGGGCCGCTATGAGTATGCGCCTTGGGTTGGGGCTATGTTCCTCTGGAACCTTAACTTTGCGATACCTTGGCAGGCTCAGGGGAACGTGTTGCACGAACAAGCCTCCTTTGGCGTATTGAATGGCGACTGGAGCCCGCGCCCAGCCTATACCGCAATTCAGGGAATGCCCAAAGACTAACGAAAGTAGCCGATAGAACGATAGAACGTTGAAACGTTCTATCGTTCTATCGTTTCAGGAGACATACATGCAGATGTTCCGATCGCAACAACGTACGATCAAAACCTGGAGCGCGCTCCTTTTCCTCGCGCTGCTTATTCCGCTTATTGCGGCATGCGGCGACGACGCATCGCCGAATCAATCGGGCGGGGGTATTCCTACTGCTGAAATTGTGACGCCGTCTTCTGATGGGTTGGGTGAATCGCCAACTACAGCGTCCCAGCCCAACACTGACTCGTCAACTGGCAATACTCCTTCGCCCCAACCCGGTCCCGCCGACACGACTTTCCCGTTGAAAACACCCTACCTGGAGTTTGGCGTCGTCACACACCTTTTCTACACCGATCGCGAGCGGGTGCTGCAACTCGTGCAGAACGCCGGATTCGATTGGGCCCGTCAGCAGGTGGTCTGGCGAGACATTGAAGATCCGGCACAGAATCTGTATGCCTGGGATGAGCTCGACGCAATTGTCGCCGCAGCCAATGCTTACGGGCGTAAGCTATTGGTCAATATCGTGAGTTCGCCAAGCCAATACAATCCGACCAATGGTCTGCCCAGCGATCCCAAAACTTTTGGCGACTTTGTCGAGAAGATGGCGCAGCGCTATGGCAACCAAATTGCCGCCTACGAGATTTGGAACGAACCAAACCTGGCCCACGAGACCGGCGGGCAAATTGTACCCGAGGATGTCGGCCTGTATGTCGAAATCTTGATGGAAGCCTATAAACGGATCAAGGCGGTCTCGCCGGATGCGATTGTGCTGGCCGCCGCTTCGTCCTCGACCGGCGTGACTGATCCCGCAATTGCGCTGTCAGACGAAGATTTCTACCGGGCGATGTATTCCTACAGAGATGGGATTGTCAAGGATTTCTTTGATGTACAGGCAGTGCATCCCGGTGGTGCGGCCAATCCGCCCGACACGCTTTGGCCCGATAACCCCAGCTTTATCGAGGGTTGTGTGCCTGCTCCAACCAACTGTTGGAATGACCATCCGACCCACTACTTCCGCCATGTTGAAAATGTACGAGGCTGGATGGAAGAGTATGGCCTGGGCAATCACCAGATCTGGATCACCGAATATGGCTGGGCGACCGAGAATAATACGCCTGGCTATGAGTTTGGCAACTACGTCTCACAGCAGCAGCAGGCCGACTATATTACGAGCGCGATACGACGAGCCTATGATCAGTATCCCTGGATTGGCAATATGTTTCTCTGGAACATGAACTGGGCCGTGCTCTGGGGCCAGCAGAATCCGCCGCAACCGCTGCACGAGCAGGCTTCCTTTGGCATTCTCAACTCCGATTGGAGTCCACGGCCTTCCTACCTTGCCGTACAAAGCTTGATCGCCGAACTGAAGGTGCTCGAAGGCCGGTAGAGGGGACGGAAATCGGAGATCAGGCATATTCGAAATCAACGTTGTCGTTTGGTCTGATCTGATGAAGTGGCGAGGCGGTGAGACGATGGTCTCCGCCTCGCTGCTTTGTCGTAGCGGTCAAGCGCACAGCGTCGATTGTGAACTATGTCTGAGTTTGCCGAACGTTATGTTCTGTGCGCCACGAGATGGATGCCAAGCCGTTTATAGATAACACACGCTAGTGGCCAGCCGCGCTCATCGATACGCCAGCCTTCCGCGCTCAGATCACCCAAACGCTGAAGCAGTGCGTGGTGTGGCGCGGGCAGTTCAAGCGCGGGTAATAGGTAGTGCTGGTTCAGCCGCTGAACGACAAGCGGTTCACGCGAGATCTGGGCAGCCTGCGCATACCCTTGCAGGAAAGCCTCTGGCGTTGTGAGCAGAGTCAACCCTGCAATGCCGCTGCGCTCGATGAAAACTTGGTGATAGCTTGCAGCCCCTCGCCCACGCCGCCGCCGCACCACCCAGCCATCACGCAGCCGGACCACGAGGCTTTTTTCTTCTTGCTGCGCTTCGAGCGGCGCCCATCCTAACATCTGTGGATCGAAATAGCTGTAGCGCTCGATCTTATGCAGAACACGAGACGCAAAGGCGCCCAACGACACAGCAATTGGCAGATCGGGCAGGCGGGCGATCTGGTCGTCCAGCGTTTCAACGGTGAAGCCGCTGTTGCGTAACCGTGCCAGCAGACCATCACGACGCCAGGTGGTCAACTCAAAGCGGTTCCCCTCCAAGCGCCCCTCGCCTTTGAGCACCCCACGAGCCATAGGATTGCGTAGTAGAAAATGCTGTGGACGGATCTCTTCGAGGTCGGCTGGTTTGTTTGCCCTGTTGCTTGTTGTTCGACGTTGGCGTTGTTGGTTAGTCATATAGTTTCTTGCGGTTGATGAGGCGGGAGTAACAAATGGGCGTTCATGAGCGGCGAGTGACCCACAACATTGGCTTTAGCTCTCAGCGATGCGGCGCAGCATGGGAGCGGTATAAGAGTGACAGATGGCGATTGCCAACGCATCGGCGGCATCGTCGGGGCGCGGAATGCTTGGCAGGCCCAAGGTCATCCGCACCATTTCTTGCATCTGGCGCTTGTCGGCCCCGCCATAGCCCGCCACAGCCTGTTTGACCTCGCGCGGCTTATACTCAAAAACGGGGATGTCGGCCAGCGCCAACGCCAGCAGTACAATCCCACGCGCCTGACCGACAGCCAGGGCGGTGGTGACATTACGTGAGAAGAAGAGCTCTTCGACGGCGGCTGCATCGGGTTTGCGCTGGTGCAGCAAATCAGTCAGCCCCTGATACAGAAGTAGCAGCCGTTGCGCCGGCTCACTGCCTGCCGGTGTGGTAAGGGCGCCATAATCGACGGAGCGCAGCGTTCCGCCCATTTCTTCAACAATCCCCCAACCCATGATCGCGGTACCAGGATCGATTCCAATTGTTTGCATTGTCATTGGCGAATGTCATCATGAACAACGACCAACGAAGCGTTGCATATCGTTGGTCGTTAAGCGGTCATTTCTCTTCTGGAACGTGCGGCTATTGTTTGCGGGGGCGCGCCTTTCCCGCTATTCGTACTTGCTCGCTAGTTCATCGTTGATGTCGAGATTGCTGTAGACTTTCTGGACATCATCGAGATCTTCCAGCTTCTCCATTAGTCGCATCACTTGCAAGGCATCTTTCTCGTCGATCTGAACCAGAGTCCTGGGGCGCATCATCTTCTCGGCGCCGCTGATGGGCAGTCCTTGATCGAGTAACGCCTGGCGTACCGCATTGAGTTGGGTCCATTCGGTATAGACCTCCAACGCGCCATCTGAGGACTCTACGTCCTCGGCCCCAGCATCGATGGCCTGAAGCATAACCTCATCGAGATCCAGATTGGTGTCGTTCAAATCAATCGTGATCAGCCCTTTTTGATCAAACATCCAAGCGACTGAACCAGGCTCGCCAGGGTTGCCGCCAGCCTTGTTGATCGTCGACCGCACATCAGAACTAGTGCGGTTGCGATTGTCGGTGGCGGCTTCGATGATCAGGGCGACGCCGCCGGGTGCGTAGCCTTCATAATAGATCTCTTCGAGATCGGCTTCGTTGCTCCTGCCCAAGCCTCGGTCGATGGCACGTTGAATGCTATCCGAGGGCATGTTGTTCGATTTGGCTTTGTCTACTGCCAAGCGCAGACGAAAATTCATATCCGGATCGCCGCCGCCGCCTTCACGCACAGCGATGGTGATATCACGGGCAAGTTTGGTGAAGAGTTGGCCGCGGCGCTGGTCGAGCACGCCTTTCGAGCGCCGGATGAATGCCATTTGGAGTGGCCTGACATAATCGCGTGCCTCCTAGTATCAAGACATTACTTCCCTTATTATAGCATACGGGTCGCCGGTGGCTTTGCGCACCAATAATTGGTATGTTACACTGTATAACGCCTCTGCGCAGGACGCAATGTAGTTTTCTCGCCCCTTATCGTATCACCTGATCTTCGGAGCGTGTCAATATGGCGCTCGACAGTATAGACGTTAAATCGCCTTGAATGCACGAGGAGCGCACGAATGGGTATTGCTGCCGATATTGCGATTATTCTGGTCGCCGCTTTGTTAGGCGGATTGGCCGCTCAAAGACTTGGGCAACCGCTGATTATCGGCTATATTCTAGCCGGCATTCTGGTTGGTCCCTACACTGGCGGTGTGACCGTCACCGAGATTCACGATATTGAGCTACTGGCCGAAATTGGTGTGGCGCTGCTGTTGTTTGCGCTTGGGCTGGAGTTTTCGCTCAAAGAGTTGCAGGCCGTACACCAGGTAGCATTGATTGGTGCGCCGCTTCAGATCATCCTAACCATTGCATTTGGCTATGGTGTTGGAACGCTTTTGTTTGGCTGGGATTGGATTGAGGCGCTGTGGTTTGGTGCGCTTATTTCGCTCTCTAGCACGATGGTTATTCTCAAGACGCTGCAGAATCAGGGCGTTATCGGCACGCTTGCCAGCCGAGTGATGATCGGCATCCTGATCATGCAAGATCTGGCGGTTGTGCCAATGATGATCATCCTCCCCACATTGAGCAATCTCGACAATAGTCTACCGCTGTTGGGCTGGGCTGTGTTACGCGCAGCGTTGTTTCTAGCGATCATGATCTTTATCGGCACGCGGGTGATGCCCTGGTTGCTTCGCTTGATCGCAAGCTGGAACTCGCGCGAGCTGTTTCTGGTTGCGGTGGTTACGATTGGCGTTGGCGTCGGGTATGGCACCTATTTGTTTGGCCTTTCGTTTGCGTTTGGGGCTTTTGTCGCCGGCATGGTGCTCAGCGAGTCGGATTACAGCCATCAGGCGCTCAGTGATGTGATTCCCTTACGTGATATCTTTGGCATTCTGTTCTTTGTCTCGGTAGGGATGCTGCTCGACCCGGCTTTTTTAGTCGCGAATCTGGGCTTGGTTCTCGCAACGGTAGCGCTGGTTTTTATAGGCAAGAGTCTCATTTTTGGCGTCACAACCAGGGCCTTTGGCTATGGCAACAGCGCACCGCTAATAGTAGGGTTTGGCTTATTCCAGATCGGCGAGTTTTCGTTCGTATTGGCGCGGGTTGGCTTGGATACCGGCTCGATCTCGGAGGATCTCTATGCGCTGGTGCTCACGACGGCGCTGGTGACAATGGTGCTGACGCCGTTTGTGACCCGAACCGCCGTCCCGCTCTTCCAGTTCTGGCGCAGACGGATTCCTCGTTTGGCGCTGCAAACGTTCAACTTACCCCAAGACGGGCTGCGCGATCATGTTATAATAGCCGGTTATGGGCGGGTTGGGCGCTACACTGCTACTGTTATGCAGCGCTTTGGCTTGAGTTTTGTGGTCCTTGAACTTAACCAACGGGTTGTTGAGCAGGTCAAAGTCGATGGTATACCGGTCATCTATGGTGATGCGACTAGTGAAGTAGTGTTGGAAGCGGCTGGCGTGCAGCGAGCGCGGCTCTTTCTGATCTTGGTGCCTGATGAAATAGGTATAAAGCTGATCGCCAATCAAGTCCGCCGGCTCAACCCTCAATTGCATATTGTCGCGCGGGCGGCGCATTTGGAACAACTTACTGAACTCCATCAAATTGGCGTTCACGAGGTCGTCCAGCCAGAGTTCGAGGCAGGCCTGGAGGTGATGCGTCAGGTCTTGGTCCATTTCGATATTGCGGCGACCAGCATCCAGCGCTTCAGCGATACAGTTCGCTACGAGTTGTATGCGCCGCTTTATCAGGGTATCGAGCCAAGCCAAACCCTTCTTCAGGTGCGACATTTTCGGCGAGCGAATCGCCTTTTGGAGATCGAGTGGTTCCCTTTGCATGATGAGAGCCCGCTGATTGGACAGAGTATCGGCGATCTTCATCTCCGCAGCCGGACTGGAGCTTCAGTGGTTGCGGTGTTGCGCGGTGAGCAGGTGATCGCCAATCCCGGCCCCGATTATGTGTTTAGCAAGGGCGAGACGTTGGCCGCACTAGGCACGCCGGAACAGCGGGCGGCCCTGTATGCGCTGCTCGCGCAAACAGCGACAACGCCCGCCCTCGTTGAGCGATTGTAGCGCTTGGACTGATAGGGTGGCAGGTTAGCATCCTTCGCTGTGCTCAGGACAGGGGTTAGCGCGTTTGAACGTTGATAGGTTGACACGTTCTATCGACGTGGATCGGCGTCCATCGGCGGCAGTAGCGTTCCATTGCAGGTTGACGAGTTGACACGTTCGCACGTCGACACGTTCGCACGTTACCGCCTCACATTCTCAACTCTCAATTCTCAATTCTCGGCTATCCCTAACCAGCCAGCGGGCTGGAGCATTGCGCAGCGGCGCGGTGGTCATCTCGCCGCTGGGACTAAAGCCGCGCAATTGCCAAAAGTTCAAGCCTTCTTCATTATCGGCGGCAACGACACGCAGCTCCGTTATACCCTCTACAATCAGCCAATCCGCGACGAGCGCAGTCACTTCCTGGCCATAGCCCTGGCGTTGAAATCCGCCCCAGATGAGCAAGAGCCAGAAGGTTGTTATACCAGGTTCCGGATAATGCAGTTGCACATCAACTACGCCAATCAGCAGATCGACTGCGGGCACTTCGACTCCCAGCAGCAGACGTTCGCTGGCAGACTGCGCCGCCTGCCACTGGGCGCGAACATCATCAAGCGTAAGCGAGTTGGGTTTTATCCCCAGCGCCTCGAAGTAGAGCGGCGTACCCTGGTAGATCTTGAGCAGTGTCGGTAGTTCAGCCTCAGCCAACGGACGAACGATCAGCGTGTCACCTTCGAGTCGCATGCTTTCCTCACTTATCGACCGCAGATGATGCACATAACGCGCTGCTTTGCATCGAGCCATTGCGGCGTCTGCAAACATCTGCGGTCGTTCGGTATGCGTCTTATGTGCCAGTTGTCTTTTGGGCAAGTTCGATATAGTACGGTATTAATTCAGCCAGGTCGCGGTCGCCCCACGCAGCGGTGGTGGCAGCGGCAAAAGAAGCCAACGCCGCACTACCGGTTGGTGCAGGTACGCCTAGCAAATGTGCGGTCACAGTCATTGCCAGCAAGTCTTTGCGCACGCCAGTAATGTCGAAAGCCACCTCGTCGGTCTGGCCAAGGATGGCAGGGATTTTCATCCGCAGAGCGGCGAGTCCCGCCGGGCTGTCCGCAATCAGATCGAGCATTTGCCCCAGATCGAGTCCTGACTGCACCCCCATCGCGAGGGCTTCAGCCAAGCCTTGCCAATAGATGGCCATTGGCATATTCAGCACCAGTTTCATCATTGCACCACTACCATTTGGTCCGACGTGGGCGATGCGGCGGCAGAGGACGTCGAGAGCGGGACGAGCACGTTCCAGGTCTTCGGACGTACCGCCGACCAGCGCCATCAATTTACCCTCACGCGCTGGCCCTATAGTGCCGGATACCGGTACATCGAGCAAGGCTGCTTCTCGTTCGACAGCCAGCGCTGCAATGCGCTTGATCGTATCTGGGCGGATGGTGCTCATCTCGACAAACAGCCGACCGGTGACATCACCGGCAAGCAGCCCGTCGCTCGGATCATAGACCTGGATGACAGCATTATCGTCGGTCAGCATGGTGAAGGTGAGATCGCTGACGTTGGCTAGCGCCGGCAACGACTCGGCCAGGTGTGCGCCCCACTCCAACAGCGGTTCGGCTTTTGACAGGGTACGATTCCAGACTGTCAGCGAAAATCCAGCTCCGATCAGGCGGGAAGCCATCGCTTGACCCATACGTCCGAGCCCGACAAAACCAATATGCATCAAAAACTCCTTACTGCAGCGAGGCATCTACCCATTCTGAGGACGAGGGCAATCCGGTCAACCAGGTTGATATGCCATGCCGACTAATTAGCCCACAACCCAAGCACAGCATTTCGACTCCCGACAGCTCCATTAATTATAACGTTTCGCTTTATTGCGCCTTTCAGTGTAACCATGTTCAGAGCTGAATGCAAGGGCGATATATAAGGCAAGCCACCCTTTGTGACAGGTATCACCTACCCATCTCCATGATGCACTGCGTAACTTTTCGTGCTACAATAGGCGCATCTAACGATAAAGCGCCGATAGATCTGGAATTTGAGCATGCCACAGCCTCTCCTGTATAGTCATGGGGACATCGTACAGTATGACCGCGAGCGGGGAACAGTGCTGATTTTGGATCAGTATCGTTATCCGATTGAAACGGTCTTTGTGGTGTGCGCTGATATCGATGCATTACTCGATGCGGTTGCCGGTTTGGCTGGTCCAGATCCCTTGCTTTTGGCAAGTATCGCCAACTACGCGCTGGCGCTGGTCGCTCATCGACATAAAGACTGGCCCACCGAGTCACAACGCGCCGCGCTGATCCAGACGGTCACTCAACTGCGCCAAACGCCACTCTTCGCTGCGTTAGGGCTTGAGGGGATTGACCAGGCGTTGAGCCAGGCTGATGCCGCACTAATCCGCGGTGAGTCGGTTGCAGCATTGTTGGCTCATAGCGGAGAAGAACAGTTAGCTCGGTACGATGCAGCAGCTGAGGCCTGTGGTCGGTATGCAGCCGAATTACTCAAGAAGGGTGAGCAGGCATTGACCCATGGCTTTGGCGGCGTGGCCTTCTCCTGGATGCTGCATGTTGCGCAGGTAGAGCAACAGATAGGACTGCACCTGTTCGTAACCGAGAGCCGGCCTGGACTCTGGGGGTCGCGTTTGGCGGCGCAGCAGGCTCGCGCGCTTGGCGTGCCGGTGACGCTCTTGCCCGATAGTGCTGTGGGCATGTGTATGCGCCAAGGCAAGATCACCACGTTTGTCACCGGTGCGGAGCGTGTCGCCTTTGATGGCAGCGTGGTGCATACAGTTGGCACGTGTCAGTACGCAGCGCTGGCTTCCCGTTATGGCATTCCCTATTATGCCTTGGCTTGCAACGGATCCGATCATCGTTTGCCAAACGGTAACGCTGCACCGCTTCGTAAGGCCAACCCTGCCATAACGCGGGAATGGGCGGGAGCGCAACAAGCGCCTGAAGATGCAGCAGTTTACTATCCTGTCGTTGATGTCAGCGCACCGGAATCGGTCACAGCTATCGTTACGGACCAAGGCGCCTTGCGCGTAGAAGATCTGTTCAAATACCGCTCATCGTTGTGACACAGCGCCATGGTAAGGCCCAGATCGAGTTCTTCCTGCCTGACGCCGTCTTAACGGATGCGATATGCCTTGCAACGATGACCGTGTATCTCCATCGCAGCGCCTCGTACCAAACGGTAAAACGTCCACGAACCACGTCTTAAAGTAAATACTGTATCGTTGAAGATCTATGCATCTATCGTTTAGTACTGCCAACTATGTTGGCCGCGCCGCTGGGTATAAACTAGAGCCATTTTCCTGGCGTGAGGCCGAGCACATGACTGTCGAACGCACAGACATAACCGCGTTCGACAAGATCTGCCAGGAGATCGAGGCAGCTGGCTTTAGCGCGATCGATCTCTGGAAGGCTCATGCCTGGCCCTTGACCTTCACGCCACAACGGGCCGACGAGTTGCTGGCGGTGTTGCGCCGCCACAACCTCGAACCGGTAAGCTACGCAGGTGAAATCGGAGTAGATGCCGCCGAGATGCTGCGCGCAGCCCGGCTACTTGGCATAGGATTGGTCTGTGGTGCGCTCGACATAGGAATGGCCCGATATGTCGCCACCCTGGCGCGGCAACGCAGCGTGCGCGTCGGAATCGAAAATGACGGCGAAACACACCCATCTCAATTGCGAGACAAAATTGGCATCGATGACGATATTCTCGGCGTGTGTGTGGACACGGGAGCATGGCTTGCTCAGGGCTGTGATCCGGCGCAAGCTATCCGTGAACTCGGGGAGCATGTCTGGCATGTTCACCTGAAGGACATGCGCTCCTGGGGGAGCCAGGAACAAGTGCGCCTCGGCAACGGCGTGCTTGATCTGGAAGCGGTTCTCGCAGCATTGCGCGCCATTGGCTATATCGGCGCTCTTGCGATTGAGCAAGAGACAGGAGACGCCGATCCAACGGCGGATGTACGCCTTGGAAGAGAAGTGGTTGAGCGGTTGCTAGCAACATAGAACGAACGAAGACGCGCCGTCGTCGATGCGGCGCAGCGTCTTTACTTTCCAGCGACGGTAAGCAATCGCCTCAGAGAGGAGGAGTTCATATATGACTGTGGGTAGTTCAGGACAATTGCAAGGGAAAGTTGCCCTAATTACGGGCGGTGCGGGCAATATTGGCTCGATCATCGCCCGGCGTTATCTCGATGAAGGCGCGACAGTCGTCATCACTGGGCGCGATGTACAGAAACTGCGCAGCCAGCTCGATCAACTGATTGCTGACACAGGCGTGCCGTCTGATCGGGTGCTGGCGGTTCCAATAGACGGGAGTGATGTGGAGCAGGTGCGCAGCGGTATGGCTGAAATTATTGCGCGTCTGGGTCATATCGATATTTTAGTGAACAACGCCGGTAGTGCGGGGGCCATGCAGCGGCTCTCCGACATCCCGCTTTCGCGCGAAGAGCTGCGTGAGGGTGACGCCGAAACATTGAGCGAAGGGATCGGCAATCTGCTCGGCATTACCTGGAATATGGCGCGGGCCGCTATTCCGCATATGATGCCAGGCAGCAGCATCGTAAATGTTTCGACGATTTTTTCGCGCACCGACTACTACGGGCGCATCGCCTATACTGTTCCCAAAGCCGCCCTCAATGCGCTGAGTCAGAACTTGGCTCGCGAGTTGGGGGCGCGCGGTATCCGCGTCAATGCTGTCTATCCCGGCCCAGTCGAGAGCGAGCGCATTCAGAGTCTGCTCGAACCGATGGATGCGCTGAAAGGTCAGCCCGAAGGCAGTACTGCCGCCCAGTTCATCGATAGTATGAGCCTGTATCGGGTTGACGCAAGCGGTACACTGACGAAAAGCTTCCCCGCGCCGCTTGATGTCGCCAACGCCGTGGTCTTTCTTGGCAGCGACGAGTCTGCGGCGCTCAATGGCCAGAGTATCGAAGTCACCCATGGCATGGATGTACCAGCGGAAAGCCGTACGTCGGTTGTGTCACGCCCCGGATTGCGCGCGGTCGACGCAAGCGGGAAGGTCATGTTGATCTGCGCTGGCGACCAGATCGAAGACGCGATGGCGCTGACCGGCGTGTTGCGTTCGTGCGGCGCCGATGTGGCGATGGCGTTCCGCAACCGCGCTTCGGTCGCGCGGGTCGAGCAAATGCTCGAAGAGGGGCGGCGCTGGCAAGGTCCAGGTTATGTACCGCCGTTGCTGCTCCATCTCGATCCGCTCGAAGCTGATACGATTCAGGCGGCCTTGAATCTGGTGCAAGAATACGCCGGTCCGCCCGATGCCGCCATCATCTTGCCGGCCCGTAGTATCGATACAGCCTACCCGCCGTTGGCGGAGGCCGACGATCAAACTGTGGCGCAGTTTTTGGATTGCGAACTCGGCGGCATGGTAGCCCTGGTCAGCCACTTAGTCCGTTTCTGGGCAGGCAAAAGCATGTCTCAGTATGGCAGAGTCCTCGCGCCGCAGATTATGTTTATGAGCAACGGCGACGATGGCCGTGGCAATGTCTATGCCGATATTCTCCGCGCAGCGGTCGAACAGCTCATTCGTGTGATGCGACACGAGGCCCTGCATGATCAGCAGCGCCAGCCGGAGGAGAGCCAACTTGGGCGCTTGCCGATCTGGGCCAACCAGATCATCCGCTATCAGAACACCGAAGCGGAAGGACTAGACTTTGCCTGCGCCTGGGCTGCCAAGTTACTCAATAGCGAACGACGGATCGATGAGATCAATATCTATCTGCCGGAACAAATCACGGTTACAACCGGCGCACAGCGGCCATCGTTTGGTTGGGCCGAAAGCCTTATTGGGCTACACCTGGGCAAAACGGCGCTGATCACCGGCGGGAGTGCGGGAATTGGCGGGCAAGTCGCGCGCTTATTAGCATTGAGCGGCGCAAGGGTCATGTTGGCGGCGCGAGGTCTTGAACAACTCGAACAACTGCGCGCGACGATTGTGCAAGAACTCAGTGATGTCGGGTATAACGACGCCGAATCGCGCGTACAGCTCACCGCTAATTGCAATGTTGCCAACGAGGCTGATCTGGCCTTGCTGGTCGAGCGAACACTGACAGCTTTTGGGCATGTTGACTATCTGATCAACAATGCCGGGATTGCCGGCGTTGAGGAGATGGTCATCGATATGCCGCTGGACGGTTGGCGTTATACGCTCCAGGCCAACCTGAATAGCAACTACTCGTTGATTCGCAAACTGGCGCCTTTGATGAAAGCCCAGGGCAGCGGCTATATTCTGAACGTTTCATCGTACTTCGGCGGCGAAAAATACGTCTCCATCCCCTATCCAAACCGCTCCGACTATGCGGTCAGCAAGGCGGGGCAGCGCGCCCTATCCGAGGCGCTGGCCCGCTTCATGGGGCCGGAAATCCAGATCAATACGCTGGCGCCGGGTCCAGTTGAGGGCGACCGGCTGCGGGGCACCGGCGAGCGACCGGGCCTGTTTATGCGCCGGGCGCGGCTGATCTTGGAGAACAAGCGGCTCAATGAAGTTCACGCAGCACTGATCGCATCCCATCGTCTAGCCGGAACGCCTATTGCCGATCTGTTTGGCGAAATATTAGCCAATGACGTCGAGAATTTGGCGGCGGCCAAGCATCTGCCCGAACCATTGCAGCGCCTTGCCGCTACTATCTTGCAACAGAGCGATCCGCAGGCGTCGTCGCGGGCATCCTTGCTCAACGAATCGATTGTTCAAAAGCTGGTTAGTCGCCTGGAAACCGGCGGGTATCTGTCCAAAGCCGAGAAACGCGATTTCAAGGTCGAACTGCCCGCAAATGCAATCCCGAGCGAACCGTACTTTACTCGGGCGCAGATCGAACGTGAGGCCCGCAAGGTGCGCGACGGCGTGATGAGTATGCTCTATTTGCAGCGCATGCCCACCGAGTTCGATGTGGCGACGGCGACCGTCTACTATCTCGCCGACCGCAATGTGACCGGCGAAACCTTCCACCCTTCCGGCGGGTTGCGCGTCGAGCGTACGACTACCGAGGGCGAGTTGTTCGGTCAAGCCACGCCGGATCGTCTGGAGAAGCTGCAGGGCAGCACGGTTTATTTGATCGGCGAGTATTTGCAGGAACATCTAGCCGTGCTGGCGCGAGCCTATCTGGAGACCTATGCTGCTGGACGGGTTGTCGTGCTGACCGAAACGGATGATGGCGCGAATGCTATTCTTGGTCGCTTCCCCGACCACGCCGCCGCCAAACGACTGGTTGCGCTGGCGGTCGGGAACGACTTGGAGGGCGGAATCGACCGCGCCTGCATCGAGTTTGGTCGCCCTGGTCCGGCGGTCTGTACACCCTTCCGAGCGCTGCCGGCGCGCCAAATTGTCGCTTCTGGCGATGGCGACTGGAGCAATGTGCTCGACGAGCAAGAATTCATCGATCTGGTTGAGCATTCGCTCACGCACTACTTCCGCGTCACCAAGAAGATGGCGTTGATGGACAATGTCCAGCTTGTCCTGGTTACGCCGGAAACAACTGCGCGTTCGACATCGGAAGAATTTGCGCTAGCGAACTTTATCAAAACGACGTTGCATGCATTCACCAGCACAGCTGGGGTTGAGAGCGAGCGAAACGTTCATCGTGTACCGATAAACCAGGTGGATCTGACCCGGCGAGCTCGCAACGAGGAGCCGCGCAGCGCCGCCGAGGAGCAGGAAGAACTGGCTCGCTTTGTGGATGCAGTGCTCTTGACCAGCGCGCCTTTGCTGGAGGATGACGGTAGTCGTTATCAGGGTCGCATTTATCGTGGCAAAGCGATCACTGTGTAATTTTGGGTCGGGCAGGAACACCGATGTTTGATCGAACGCTGCCGGATTGGCGTCAATGTTGGAGCGTAGTCGCACAATGAGCGCTAATCCGGCTGACGGCTGTGCTTTGTCATTTACCGGCGACAATGATGCCAAAGGCGCCGCGTAACGAGACGACTTTACCTTCATGCTCAACGATTTCGAAAAGCTCACGGAAGCGAGTTGGAGCGGCGAGCAGCCAGTCGCCAAGGGCATTGCGTTCCGTATCGGGCATCCGCATGCGCGCCGTCCAAGATTCGAACTCGTAGGGTTCGCGCGGATCTGTTTCGGTGTGGATCACATGCAAACCGGCGGTCGTACAGAATGCTTGCCACTCTGTGAAGCTGTAGGCGCGCACGTGGCTCGGATCGCGCCAGCGCTCGAAGCGATCCATGAAGGCGTCGAGTTCGTGGTCTTCCAGCCCGATGTGGTCAGAGACCAACAAGCGCCCCCCTGGGCGTAAGATCCGCGCTGCTTCGGCGACAAAGGAGCGCACGTTGGCGAAGTGATGTGCAGCAATGCGACAGGTGACTAGGTCGAAACTGGCGTTGGCGAAGGGCAGTGCTTCGGCAGCAGCCTGGCAGTAGCCAACATTTGTCTTTTGTTGACTTGTGATGTGTTGGCGAGCCGCTTTGAGCATTTCCGGGGTCAAGTCGCTGGCAATGACTTGACGCAGATGCGGCGCGAAGATTAGGGCGGTATGCCCGCCGCCGGTCGCCACATCCAAGAGATGTTCGTGGCGAGAAGGTGCAGCAAGCTCGACCATGCGGCCCAGGTCGACCCCGTGGGCATGGGTTGCGCTGGTCACGTAGGCGCTGGCGACTGGGGCGAACTGATCCTGAACCCGCTGCTTGATGCGGGCTTCGCCTGCCGGTGATGAGGTGGTGTTGGCGCTCATTGTCTGGTCCTTTCCGTATTCTTACGTCGTATGTGAGCGCATTGCGCTCACACAGAGCAAACTGAGACTTCGTTCCCCAGCGCTATCGAACCCTTGCGTATATCCATTATGCTGGTATATAGTGGAATATGTCCGCCGGGTAGCTGCAAAATAAACCTCGGTTCAGGAAGCAAGCCCCTAAACCATAGAGAAGGAGGTCAGTATGATGATACCACGCGAGTTTCTAACTCCCGCGCATATTGTTGTCGGTTCGGGAGCGGCAAAGCAGATTGGTGAGCAATGTCATAAACGCGGCTGGAAGAAAGCGCTCATTGTGACCGATCAGATTATGCTCAATATCGGTCTGGTTGGCAAAGTCGAGCAACAACTCGGCCAGAGCGAGATTTCGAGTGTTGTGTATGCTGGTGTAAATACTGAACCGGTGGTTGAGTATGTTCAGGAAGGACTACAGATCTTCAAGGAGCAAGGCTGCGATGTCATTGTTTCTGTCGGCGGGGGCAGCCCGATTGATACAGCAAAAGCCATAGCGGTCATGGCAACCAATTCGGGGTCTATCGAGCAGTACAAGGGGATTGGCAAAATCACAACGCCAGGCGCGCCGTTGGTGGCGATGCCAACGACGGCAGGCACTGGGAGCGAGGCGACGATCTACACCGTGATTACCGATGCCAAAACTGATGTCAAGATGCTGATCGGCAGTCCTTATTTGATGCCCGACATTGCGATTGTGGACCCGCTCCTGACGCTCTCGTCGCCGCCCAGCGTTACGGCTGCCACTGGAGTCGATGCGCTGGTCCACGCAATCGAAGCCTATGTTTCGGTCAAACGCCAACCCATGACCGACATTTTTTGCTTGTCGGCCATCGAGCTGATCGCGCAGAATATCCGGCAAGCGTGGTCGAATGGCAATAATATTGAGGCGCGCGAGAAGATGATGCTAGGCGCGCTCCAGGCAGGGATTGCATTTAGTAACTCATCGGTGGCGCTGGTTCACGGCATGTCGCGCCCGATCGGGGCTTATTTCCATATCGCCCATGGCGTCTCGAATGCGGCGTTATTGGTACCTGTGACCGAGTTTAGTTTGATCGGCGATCCGGTACGCTATGCCCACATCGCTAGAGTGATGGGTGAACCGATCGAAAACCTGCCGGTCATGGAGGCGGCGGACCGGTCGGTTACGGCGATTCGGCGGCTGATCAATGATATCAAGATACCTTCACTCAAACAACTAGGGGTCGATGGTGATCGCCTGACGGAACTGGCCCCGACGATGGCCGAGGCCGCGATTGATAGCGGAAGTCCAGCCAACAACCCGCGAAAACCGACCAAACAAGAGATTGTCGAACTGTATCAGTTGGCGTACGAGCAGTAGGAAATCAAGAATGGGAAGCGAAGAACTGGGGGCCAGGGGCTTCGGCTGGTTCTCAGTTTTTCGTTTTAGGCTTGCCATACAGCTCCGCACTTACACGGTTTCAACGGTTCAGCAGAGCGTCCGGCATGTCGATAGAAGGGCGCGCCATGGCAGCCGTTTAGCGTTATCTGCGTTTCCTTGCGAACCTTATGAAATGTGACAATCACCAGAAGTAGTTTGATGTAGCACTGCTTTATGAAATGTGACAATCATCAGAAATAGTTTGACGTAGCACTGCCTTTAGGCGATTTAATGGCAGTACAGCCGTCTGAAGGCGACACGACAAGCGCCTTTTCCATAACCGATTTTGATCGTCAAAATTCATGAGGGAACCGGGTGAATTGGAGACATTATGGACGCTTTTGTGTGCAAACGCAGTTCTTCTCGAATATCCGTTGTCGTGTTAGAATAGCGGATAAACAAGCACGAAGCACGAGAGGTTACGTATGAGTGACGAGTACCAGTATCCATCGTCTCCCTCAGAGAAGAAGGTCCGCCACGAGTGGGACTCGCAGCGGATCAAAGCATTACGCGAGTATTTGGGGTTGACCCAACGTGAAATGGCTGATGAGCTTGAAGTGCGTCAACAGACCATTAGCGAGTGGGAAACCGGTCTCCACAAGCCGCATCGTTCCACCCAAAAAACGTTGACGATGGTTGCCGAACGAGCCGGGTTTGCTTATGAAGTGCATAGCCCTGAAGCACGTACCCCGACGCTGGATCAAGATCAAGCGCAAGCAGGTCAGGAGGAAAAAGAGTATTGACAAATACACGAAAACGTGTTAAGATCATATCCTACCGTTTTGGAGGAAAGCACATTCTCGTCTGAGTCGACAGGCAAGATTGCAATCGTAGGGAAGCGATACGGCGCAGTGGCGATGCAACGCTGATGCGCGGCGTCGATACGCCGAAGCGATGAAGTGACGTGGTCAGCCGATGTGGCGTGGTCATCACATCAGCGCTGCGGTTTTGTACACCCCAACCCGAACGTTAGGAATGCCAAGCGAGCCTGTACCAAAAACTCAACCCCAGCACGGACCAAGCGCCGTGCTTTTAATAGGTAATATTTATCCGAAATAGGATAAATTGCTGTGCTGTGTTTTGCAAGGGGACGCCCGATGGAACACCGCTTTCTTTTCATCTTGAATATCCGATAAAGTGTAAGGAGAGTATCATGCCCCGGCGGATCGAAATTTCCTGTGCAGAACTACGCCAGCTTTACGAAGGTGAACGCCTGGGAGTTGTTGCAATTGCGGCCCGCTATAGTTGCAGCTCAACGACAATTTCGCTGCGTCTGCGCGATTGCGGCGTACCAACGCGCGAAACGCGGTTTCAGCCCCGCAAAATCCCCCACAATGAATTGCGCCAACTCTATGAAGTGGAACATTGGTCGATTAAAGCCATCGCCCGCCACTTTGGCGTAAGCATAAGCACTATTGGCAACCGTCGGCGTATGTTCGGCATCCCCGTTCGCCCACGGATTGCACCGCAGAGGCGTTCGGAAACATCCTAACCAATAGCCTCCCAAGCGGCGGCAAAACTCTTTGCACTTTACTATAATTTTATGAAGCTCTTCCCCTTGCCAGCGCGACAAATTCATGACAGGGTGTTGACCATTGCGTCGCCCTATGCTAGAATGACGCACATATCCTAGTACTCGCTGATCGTCGTTATAAAGCATAGTAAGGAAGGATCGCGCATGGCAGAGCCTGAAAGCATTATGCAATTAGGGATTGAGGCTGCGCGTGACGGAGATAAAGAACAATCACGCAATTTGTTTCGTTTGTTGACGAAGCAAGAGCCCAATAACATCCAGGCCTGGCTCTGGTTAGCTGGTGTAGCCGAGGATCGCGACGAGCGTCAGGCGGCGCTCGAGCGCGTTATCCTGTTGGACCCAGGCAATGAAATGGCATTCAAGGGCTTACAAGCGCTTGGCGCGCGCCCAACCGGTCGTCTTGACCCTGATCCGTCTGCCGGTGCGTCCCCGCCATCGCCTGCATCAGAACAGGCCGCGTCGCGCAGCCGCTATGACATCGATGATGATGACCCCTACGCCGTACTTGACTCACTCTCTGACGCAATGAATGAGTCGCCAGCCGCGGTGCGTCGGACCGAATCGTATCCCGAATCCTACGCCGAAACGGAATACGGATCGGAGAGAAGAACATCGCCAACTGCACCTATTCCCAGCCTCGATACGGGCCAAGCCGCACCGTCACACGGCGAGACTGCTCGGCGCGAGGTTGATCTCGACGATGATGATGAGACTGTACCAGCGCGACGTGGAGCCAACCCGCTTTTGGTAGGGTTGATTGGCGTTGCGCTGGTTGCCGCATTGCTAATCTGGATTGTGCCGATTTTCTTTCGTGGAGATGGTAATAATAACATTGCCGGCTTGCCGCCAGAACACCAAACTGCTGTTATTGCTCAGACGAATCAGGTTGCTACACAGGAGACGAACCGTGCAGCCACGTCGCCGGCTAATGGCGCATTAACCGGTACAACGAGGCCACAACCTGGCCAATCCCAAACCGACGTTCCAACGGTAGGACCAACCAATCCGCCGGCGACGCCAGCCACTCCGGTTGTTGATCCGGCAACGGCGAACCCAGCTATTGTCCCTGCCAATACGCCTTTGGAGAGCAATGGCTGGTTGTATGACTTCAATCGGCCAACGTATGCAGCGCCTATCATTGGCGCTCTCAACAACGTTCAGCCTCAGGGTCGTTTTGTGGTGGTGCTTGTCTTTGTTGTCAACCGCACGGGCCAGGAACAAACTGTTCCAGCAAATTTCTTCGTCCTCAAGGATGCGCAGGGTCGCGTATACGAGCCTAGGCCGAATGCTTCAGCTGCCTACGTTACCCCTGGCATTAATGCTGACTTGAATCAGCAGCAATCCATCCCTTCCGATGGATTAACGCGAAGTGTTGCTTTGGTATTCGATGTGAATCCTGATGCGTCAAATCTTGTATTCTTCGCACCCAGCAACCCTAGCCAGGGTTGGCTTGTGCTCCAGAGCATCTAGGCGGGAAAGCGGCTATGGCCATGCCGCTCAACGAACGGTCCGTTACGCCGCAAGACGATCAGCATACTGCTCCTCCACTGGGGGAGCAGCCGCATCTTGGTCGGGTGTTAACGACGCAAGAGCTGGAAAGATTGCTGCACGTCGGTGTGAAAGCAGCCCGCCAGGGCAATAACGCGGCCGCACGTGCGTTATTCCGCGCGCTGGTTCGAAAGCGCCCCGATGCGTTGCGCGC
>JAKSDJ010000204.1 GCA_022360155.1 Chloroflexales bacterium
ACGGATGATCGCGATGCTGATCACCGAGATCCCGCGCCAACCGGAACTGATCGAGCTCTTGCAGACGCCGCTGGCCATTATCGGCACAATCACGGCCATAATTGCGCGGTATCAACGCGAGGGCGCGCTGGGCGAGGAGCCGCCCATGCAGGCTTTTGTGTCGCTGGTGAGGCCATTGTTTATGGGTGGCGTGATTGGCTTGGTTCACCCGGATGTCGTCGTGGTGTCCTTTGATCCGACGGAACAGGTCCGGCGCTATCTGCACGGGCGAGTGCGATAAAGCGTGCAGGTCATTTCTCGCGCACGATGTCCGTTGCCAAGATGCCGCTACGCAGTGAGGAGACGAGGAAACGAGGAGGCGACGAGACGACGAGCGAGGACGCGAGGAGACGAAGCGGCGCAGACGCTGGGCAAACGGCTATGCGCTCATTGTTAACCTTCCTCATATCGGGGGAGTGTAATCCTATACGATGGCGTGCCAAAGCCTGTCTAGGGGCGGCCACGGGGGGCCGCCCCCACATGGGGATCACAACGGCCGGATGCGCCGGCGGCCAGAAAAAACTAGAGGTAAACTCGGCCTGAGTTCTGCGGTGAGCAAACGTTCCTGGGAACATGAGCTGCGCCTGTCCATGGGCGGCCACGGGGGGCCGCCCCCACATGGGGATCACAACGGCCGGATGCGCCGGCGGCCTGTCTAGGGGCGGCCACGGGGGGCCGCCCCCACATGGGGATCGCAACGGACGGATGCGCCGGAGGCCAGAAAAAACTAGGGGTAAACTCGGCCTGAGTTCTGCGGTGAGCATCTGACATTACTGTTAATCCGCAACATGCACTGACTATCTCCTCATAGAGAGTTTGGCATATCCACAGAATATGGATGCGTACTTGGCTTACCGGCAAGAACACGGGCAAACTCCAGCCGCTTTGCGGGCCACATTGAAGTTAACCATAGCTTCATTCCCAATTATGGGGAACGCTATCATCATGGCGAAGCGATCGCAACGACGTTTGTCGAATCGACGATGAACTGGGTGGTGAGCAAACGAATGGTCAAGAAACAGCAGATGCGCTGGACGAAACGAGGTGCATACTTGTTGCTCCAGACACCAACAACGACGCTCAATGGGGAATTACGCGACACTTTCTGCGGTTGGCGCCCGGCGATGGCACAAACGGGAGAGAATCGCCCATTGGCTATGTAGCCCCTGGTTTTTTCTGGTCTCCGTATTGACAACTCGTCCAATTGACGTTATTCTTTCTTTACGCTAAACATCGTCGCAAGGCGACTCATCTATAGTCTGTGTACAACCTAACCGAGAAGGTGAAGGAGCGTTCTGGGTTTGGAGATGCCACTATCAGGAATGCAGCGGCTCACACAAATGTCTGGTTCTGTACACACATAACAGATGAGATCCTAAGTCATTCATGAACTGCATCATCTCCAGACGTGGACGCACGACCACGAGACGGTCGCATCTTCCTCATCACAGGAACTCGCAAGACACTGCCGTCTTCCATCTTGGCTCTATTTGACGCGCCGGGCTCGTATCAAAGTTCGTGCTCAGCGTTTTCAAGAGGATGCGATGCACGAAGAGGTTGTGATTCCTGCACAAGGACGTTCCCGGCGCAGTATGGCTCACGCTATGCCGCCCGTGCGCGTATGGCTCCGTGCGAACCTATCGCGCAGCTTGCCTGTACTCGCCGTGATTGCTGTGTTACTGCTATCATGGGAGGGCGGCAAGTTCTTCTTCAACCTCTCGGACAGCACCCTGCCGCACGTATATGATGTCATTGCGGTTTTCGCTACACGCACGCAGGGCGGCACGGGGCCACTCCTACTGACCCAGATGCTCAGAAACGCCTGGGCGACTTTTGGCGTGGCCTTCGGCGGATTTATGTTAGGCGGACTGTTTGGTTTCGCCCTAGCCTGGCTCTTCACCCAGATCCGGCTGCTCGAACACAGCTTGATGCCATATGTCATCGGATCGCAAACGGTCCCGATTCTAGCAATCGCGCCGATGGTCGTGGTTGGTCTTGGCAGCTTGGGCGCGCCGGATTGGGCCGCGAAGGCGGTGGTGGCAGCCTACCTGACGTTTTTCCCGGTAACAATCGGAATGCTGCGCGGCTTACGCGCGGCCGCTCCCGATGCGCTCGACCTGATGCGCTCGTATGCTGCCAATCCCACCCAAATCTTCGTGAAGTTGCAGCTTCCCGCGGCCCTGCCATATCTGTTTGCCTCACTCAAAATTGCGGCGACCGCGAGCGTGATCGGAGCGATTGTTGCGGAACTGCCGGCCGGATCGAGCCAGGGCATTGGCGTGGTCATCATCAATGCGGCGCAATACTACCACTCACGCCCACCCGTCCTGTATGCGGCAATTCTTGTCGCGGGCGTGGTGGGGCTGTTCTTTTACGGTCTCGTTGTGCTGGCCGAAAAGCTGATCGTACGCGAACGCCAGATGGTGGAGGGGTGAGTTAGGATCGGCGAGGATAGAGTGGAAGAGTTGCGTATGCTCACAACACCGATTATTTCCGTTGACCAGGTCACGAAGGTTTTTTCGGGCGGCGGCGGGGCCGTTACCGCCCTCCAGGACGCCAACCTGACAATTGCGCCGGGAGAGTTCATCTCGCTGATCGGGCCAAGCGGCTGTGGCAAGAGTACGCTCATGCGGCTGATTTGCGATCTGGAGCAGCCTACTTCCGGTACGATCCAGGTTAAGGGCAAGTCGCCGCCACAGGCGCGGCGCGACCGCGATTATGGCATTGTGTTCCAGGCGCCGGTGCTCTACGAATGGCGTACCGTGCGCAAAAATATCGAACTGCCGCTGGAAGTGATGGGCTATCCGCAAGCAAAACGCAAAGAGCGCGCCCATGCGATGCTGCGGATGGTGGGCCTGGACGACTTTGACGACGCCTACCCTTGGCAGCTCTCCGGCGGGATGCAGCAGCGCGTCTCGATTGCGCGGGCGCTGTCGTTCAGCCCCTCGATTTTGCTCATGGACGAGCCATTCGGCGCGCTGGACGAGATCACCCGCGAGCGGATGCAGGGCGAGTTGCTCAACATCTGGGGAGATGCCGGGACGGAGACGACGATTATCTTTGTGACGCATAGCCTCGCGGAGGCGGTGTTTCTGTCCGACCGGGTGGTGGTGATGTCGCCGCGTCCGGGGCGGATCGAGCGTATCATCCCAATTGATCTTCCCCGCCCGCGCGATATCGCGACGCGCGAGTCACCCGATTTCTTTGAATTGGTGACGGCGGTGCGCGCGAGTCTGCACGAGGCGTAAAGCGCGCAGGTGACGCATCCAGACGAATGAATACAAATAGATAGCGTAACAATGACGGTTCAACCACAATTTTTGCCAAACCCCAAACGCGCACTTCGCGTCTCCCTCCCGCCGCTGCTGACCTTTGTCCTGGTCGTGGCGCTGTGGGAAGGCGCCGTGCGTGGTTTTGACATTCCGCTATACTTGCTGCCCGCGCCCAGTGAGATCCTCGCAACGTTTATCGCGGACGCCGGATTTCTGCTCGGGATCGGCTTGTTTACGTTTCGGGCCGCCCTGATCGGCTTTGTGTTCGGTTGCACGCTGGGAAGCCTCGTCGCCGCAGTTTGCGTGCGCTGGAGCGCGCTGGCGAATGGGCTGGTCCCTTTCTCGGTCGCCGCCAGCGCGGTGCCGATTGTGGCGCTCTCACCGCTGATGGGGGTGTGGTTGGGCAGCACCAGTCCCAACTCAAAGATCGGCGTCGTCGCCGTGATGACCTTTTTCCCAACACTCGTGAATGTCTATCGCGGCCTCAATTCGCCAGGCTACGATGCTATTCAGCTGATGCGCTCGTATGCCGCCCGCCAACGCGACATTTTTCTCAAGGTGCGGCTGCCCGCCGCGTTGCCCTACCTGTTCAACGCCTTCAAAATCTGTTCAACTCTCAGCATGATTGGCGCCGTCGTCGCAGAGTTTTTCGGCGGCCCGCGAAATGCGCTGGGCGTTTTTATCAAAACCGAGGCAAGTATTCTACATACCCGCGATGCCTGGGCGGCGATACTGGTAGCCTGCCTGTACGGCA
Organism: Chloroflexales bacterium; assembly: GCA_022360155.1. GTDB lineage: Bacteria > Chloroflexota > Chloroflexia > Chloroflexales > Chloroflexaceae > JAKSDJ01. The sequence goes on from JAKSDJ010000204.1 coordinate 4,066, forward strand.
TCGTGTTCTACACCACAATTGTCGTCATCGAACGTCTGGTTATGCCCTGGCATACGTCGGTGCGGAAGAGCAAATGAAGCGCGTGCAAGCGACTACGCCCGCACGTGGTGTAAATGGAAGAACAGATTCGCTGTGCGGCGGACGGCGGCGAGCGGTAACTTTCACATCATCGTCCACGCCGGCCTGAGCCAACGCAGCTTGAGCATACGCTACCGACGTTCTAGAAGGAGAAGCCCATGCGTCTCAACAAAATCCTCGGTTTCCTGGTGACACCGCTCTTGGTCGGCGCAATCCTGACGGCCTGCGGCGCGCAGCCCCCAACGAGCGAAGCGCCCGCCGAGGAAGGAGTTGCGGTATCGACAGATGATCTGACCCCGGTGACCGTTCAGTTGAAATGGGTCGCCCAGGCGCAATTCGCCGGGTATTACGCCGCCGAGGAACAGGGCTTTTTCGCGGAGGAAGGCCTGGATGTGACGATCCGCCCTGGCGGGCCGGACATCGTGCCGGAGCAAGTCGTTGCCAGCGGGCAGGCTGAATTTGGTCTCGGCTGGCTGGCGGCGCTGCTGGCGGTGCGCGACCAGGGTACGCCGCTGGTCAATATCGCCCAGGTCTACACCCGTGGCGGGATGCGCCAGCTTACCTGGGCCGACAGCGGCATCGAGAGTCCGGCGGATTTTGCGGGTAAGCGTGTGGCGATCTGGTTTGGCGGCAATGAGTTCAACCTGCTGGCTACGCTCAACAAGTATAACCTGGATCCGGATGCCGACCTGGAGTTGGTCCAGCAGCCCTTCGATATGAACCTGTTCTTGGCTCGTGAGGTTGACTCTGCCGCCGCAATGACGTATAACGAGCTGTATCAAGTCCTTAGCGCCGGGCATACCATCGACGAACTGAATATCATCGACTACAATGCAGAGGGCACGGCGATGCTCGAAGACGGCATTTTCGTGCATGAGGATTGGTTGGCGGAGGAGGGCAACGACGAGATTGCCGCCCGCTTTCTGCGCGGCGCTTTCAAGGGTTGGGAATTCTGCCGTGACAATCCCGGCGCATGCGTGGACAGCGTGCTCCAGAACGATGAGAGCGGCGTCATGACTCGCGAGGCGCAAGAGTGGCAGATGGACGAGGTCAACAAGCTGATCTGGGGCGATCCGCTTGATCCCGCAACGCCGATTGGCTACATGGAACCGGAACTGTTCCAACGCACTGCCGAGATTGCGCTTGAGTTCGGCGTGATCGAAAATCCTGCGACGAAAGACGCCTATACGCATATGATTTGGGAGATGGCTACATCAGCACGTTAGCAGGTTGGTACGTTAGCACTTTGGAGTGTTCATCAAAGGAGTGAGCGATGACAGTTGTACGCAGCGCGTTGATACAGACCTATGGCAGTATGAGTATGGACGAGAACGTCGAGCGCCAGATCAATCTGATCGGCCAGGCCGCGGAGAAGGGCGCGCAAATTACCTGTCTCCAGGAGCTTGCCACTGGTCCATATTTCTGCCAGGTGCAAGATCCCACGTTCTACAGTTTCGCCGAACCCGTCCCCGATGGCCCGACCATTCGCCGCATGCAAGAGCTTGCCAAAAAGCATACCATGGTTCTGATCGTGCCGGTCTACGAAGAGGAGCAGACCGGTGTGTATTACAACACGGCGGCGGTGATCGACGCCGACGGCTCGTACCTCGGCAAATATCGCAAAACGCACCTCCCGCAGGTGCAGGGCTTCTGGGAGAAATTCTACTTCCGGCCCGGCAATCTGGGCTACCCGGTCTTCCAGACCCAGTACGCGACGATCGGCGTCTACATCTGCTACGACCGGCACTTCCCCGAAGGTGCGCGCGCGCTGGGGCTCAACGGCGCCGAGATTGTCTATATTCCCAGCGCAACCAGCCGCGGCCTGAGTATGCACCTGTGGAAGATCGAGCAAGTCTCGCACGCCATAGCCAACGGCTACTGGGTCGGGACGATCAACCGGATTGGCAAGGAACCGCTGGGCGACAACGACTTCTATGGAACGAGCTACTTTGTCAACGCGCGGGGCGAGATCGTCGCGGAGGCGAGTGACACCGCAGAGGAGGTGCTGGTGGCCGATCTCGACCTGGAGAAGAACCGCGAGGTGCGCAACGTCTGGCAATTCTATCGCGACCGCCGCCCGGATCTGTACAGCCCGCTCGTCGAACGGTGACAGGCTAACCTGATGCCCCGGTGACGGAATGATTCCATTCGCAATGTCACCCCTGCACCGTGTCTCCAGATCATCAGAAGGAGTGATCCATGCTTGACTTTGCTATCACGCTCAAACTCGACATGCAGCCTGATCGTGCAGTTGCACTGACGCACCAAGCCGAGGCCGCCGGTTTTTCCTATGGTTGGGTCTTCGACTCGCATGTGCTATGGATGGACCCATACCCGATCCTGACCCTGATGGCCGCCAACACGCAGCGTATGCGTCTGGGCACCTGTGTGACCAATCCGGCGGTCCGCGATCCGACCGTCACGGCGAGCGCCCTGGCGACGCTCAACCTGGTCTCTGGCGGGCGGATGGACCTGGGCATCGGACGGGGCGACAGTTCGCGGCGCGTGCTGGGCAAGAAGCCGACCACGCTCGCGCAGATGGAACGGACTATCCTGGATATCAGGCAGCTTGCCGCCGGGCAGGCGATTGACTACGAGGGTGAGCGCGTTCAGATGCCGTGGGCGGTGAATGGCGCGTCGCCCAGCCTGCCGGTCTGGGTGGCGGGCTACGGGCCAAAGGCGCTTGCGCTAGCCGGGCGCGTGGCCGACGGGGTGATTCTCCAGTTCGCCGACCCGCACTTGATCAATTGGTGTAAGGGTTTCGTGCGCAAGGGCGCGGAGGAGGCGGGACGCGACCCTAACAGTATTCAGATCATGGCCGCCGCGCCTGTTTGGGTCTCCGACGACCCGGCGCGGGCGCGCGAGCAGGTGCGCTGGTTTCCCGCGCTGGTGTCGAATCATGTCGTCGATCTGATCAGCCGCTATGATCCCGCCGAACTGCCGGAAAATCTGATCGCCTATGTGCGCAATCGCGAAGGGTACGACTACCGCCACCACGCCAAGGTCGGCAGCAGCAATGCGCAGTTTGTCTCCGATGAAGTCACCGACCGCTTCTGCATTGTTGGCTCAGTTGCCGAACACAAGCGACGGCTACGCGAGTTGATCGATGTGGGCGTGACGCAGTTCAACATCTATCTGATGAGTGGCGACGAGGAGCAGACGCTAGAAATCTACGGACGCGAGATCGTGCCGGCGTTCGCTCGGAACGAACCAACGCTTTAGATAAAGGGAGA
>JAKSDJ010000224.1 GCA_022360155.1 Chloroflexales bacterium
AATTGCACTGGATGGACCAATTCCTATCTCAACCTTTGGCGGGCTGAAGGCGCGCGGGCATCCGGTTGGCGCGACGGCAATCTACCAGACATGCGAGATCGTCCAGCAATTGATGGGCCGTGCTGGCCCCAACCAGGTTCCCAATGCAAGACTGGCAATGCTGCTCAGTCTCGGCGGGGCTGCCAGTACGGGGCTAACGCATATTTTTGGCATATAGGCTGGCCGCGCTGCTTGACCGTTGTCGGTGCGGTTGCAAATCGCATGGCACGTTGCTCGCCGCACTATGGAGCAAGCGCGGCTTGTAGCCGCGCCTATGTCTCAAGTCCCAAAGATACTGTCGTGTTGGTTATTGTGAAGCTAGGTCTCGTGCTCTAACCAGCCTTGAACGAGGCCTTGGGGATGCCTTTCTCTGGGTCGGCCAAGTTTTAACTCGCGCCTATGCGTAAGGTATTGGCTTTAGAGGATGTCAGGCCCGCGTATGTGCCATTGGCGTGGGTGTTCGGTCGCCCACGCCTCGGAGAGTTTCGCCCGCCCAGCTTGGGTCTCGAAGATATGCAGGCTGAAGTGCTGCACTAGATCTTCACAGACTTTGACGCCTCGAACGCTGTGGTCTTGCTCATTGAGGGGTGGGGAAAGATGGCGATACCCATCTGTTGCGGTACTACCATCTTTTTGGCGATGCTTGAGCCGCCAATTCAACATGCTCTCGTCGTACTGCAAATACAGGCTGCGCACCGCCCAGAAAGCAACGAGAACGCAAACGAATGCCACTCCAATATAGATAGCCCGACCCGCTGTGGTGCATCTCTTCAGGCCTGTAACTCATTGGCATGTTCTGGCAGTCCATTCAGGGGTTCTTGCGGCTCTTTTCCGCGATCTCGCATAGCACGGGCTTTCTGCTGCAAATCACGGAAGAAATCAGTCTCGACGATCTCTTTTACTTGGTCGCTGCGCTTGCGCTCATCAATGATAATCTGTAGCTCTTGGACATGTCTGCGGAGATCCTGTTCCCGCTGGATCACTTCTTGCGCCATTGTTCCAAAAATCCGGCTCAAATGCGCTATCTCATCTTTGCCCTTTATCTCTTTCAGTTCGACAGCCTGCTCAACGCTGAGGGTGTCTCGTTCCATCGCCTGCGCGGAATGGATCAAGTTCATCAGCGGGCGGATCATGCTCTGGGCCATCAACGCGGCGTTTGTGATCATAAAGGCGCTGGTGAGCACAATCGTAATGGCGAGTTGCACAAAGACAACCAGGCTGAATGCTGCGCCCCAATCGCCAGCAGCTTCGGCGTGGGCTTGCAGTAGGAACATGCTCAGTAATATAATCGGAACAGCCGCCGAAATCACAATCGTGAGCAGCAGACGCCGCACCAAGCCGGAGCTGAGGAAGCCTTGGCGGCTTAACTCCAGTCGTTCATAGTTAAAGAGCAAGATTGGCACAACCACCGCCGCATTGATCCCATTACTTAGCACGATCGGGGCAAAATTCTGTCTGAATGCCAACGCCCAAACATCTGCCGTATGAGTGTAGTCTTCGGGCTTGATCAGCGGATCGAGGCTAGCGGCAATGCCCATGCCGATTACAATGGCCAGCAGCGTGATGGCTAGTGCACGGAGTTGTTCCGCGAGGGTGAAATAGCGATGGCGCCACAAGGCGAACAGCCCAGGTAGCAGCCCCATTAAGCCATTACCCAATTGCCAGTGCAGTTGGAGGCTGTCCGCGATTTCGCGGAGCGAGCTATTGGCCGGTGGCAGAGAGGCCCACATCGAGAGAAAGTCGCCCAGCAGATTGCCGAAGAAGCCGACGACAAAGCCAACGAGCGGACCAAACGCAAATCCTACGAAGATCGGTACCGCTATGCCAGGTCGCAGGTTCCAAAAGGTGCTGCCGGAACTGGTTGTGGCAAAGCTCGTCATCCACGAGCTGCCGCCATAGAGCAGAATACCTGCCAGCATAGCGATGATGTGTTTGTTCCGCCAAAAGCCGCTCGTTGCTCGTGCCATGAACTCAATTCTCCAAACACTATAATGACAAACCTTGGGCGATCCTCATTTGAGATGTAGCGTAGGAAGGACGTCTTTGTGTAGGGCAATTTCCGCACTAGGCTATGCCATTAAGCGCGCAGCCAGTCGTTCTAGGTTGGAGGTTATGGGATGATTCGGATAGCGCAGTACAAAGATGCCGGCGCTCGCCAACGCCATCATTTCGTCGGAATGGGGCAGGATCGCCCCCACCTCGCAGTCATAGGTTTGCTCAACCCGTTGCTGAACGGCGGCGAAGTCGAAGATCTGCGGCACTTTATTCACGACCAAGACCAGATTCGGCACGTCGAGCTTGCGGGCAATCTCGACCGTCACGCCGGTGCCTTGGTAGTCTTGATTATCTGGGCGCAGGATGATCGCAAGCGCATCAGAGATGGCGATAGAGAGCAGCGTTTCCTCATTCAAGCCAGGGTGGGTGTCGATCATCAGCACATCCAGATCCAGGTCGAGCAGCAAACGCTGAAAGCCATCATTGAGCAGCCCGACATCGTAGCCCTCCCGCAAGATCCGCGCGATTTCCCCAGCCTTAATGCTTGATGCAATGAGGAAGACCTGCCCCCCGATCTTGGGGTTGAGTTGCCGCAGTGTCGGTGTAACGTCCTGGGCGGCATCTTTGATCTCGCATTTGCCCCATAGATAATCATTGAGCGAGTGGCTCATTTGGTCTTCATTCACGTTGAACAAGACATGGATGCCTGGTGATTGAATGTCGGTGTCGACAACCCCGACGCGCAGCCCGCGTGCCGCCAGCAGAGCCGTAACGTTGGCGGTTGTGTTGGATTTTCCTGTACCGCCTCGAAATGAGTGAATAGAAATAATTTTAGCCATGCTGATACTCCCATAGGGTGAGCACAGGTTGTGCTCTATCCGTCACAACATTTAAGATTGGTTTAATGCAAGGGGTTTATCTCGGTTCTGTATCAGTGTCTCCGCCAAACGCCGAAGCAGATTGGTCGCTGGGTGATTGGGATAGCGTACAACAAAGAGATCGGCGCTGCCAAGCGCTGCAATCTCGTCTGTATACGGTAAGAGGGCGATAACCTCGCTCCCATAGGTATGCTCAAGTTGTTGTTTGACATTGGCCGGCGTGAAAATGGTGGCCATCTGATTGGCGATCAGCGCAATGCGCGGCACCCCTAGCGTGTGGGCCACGTCGACGACAACCCCGGTGCCCTGATAGTCGCCCTGGTCAAGGCGCAGAACAACAGCCAAGACGTGTGCGATGGCGATTGACAGCATGGAGAGTAGCATCTCTTCTTGCAGGCCAGCGTGTGTGTCGATCAGGAGCGTATCAAGATTCATCTGACAGATGAGATCCAAGAGGTTATCCGTCATTTGGTCGATATTATAGCCTTCACGCTGGAATCGTACCAGGTCGTTTGAATGAGGGCTGGCCGGGAATAAGAATAGTTTGCCGCTGTTTGCCGCCGTGCTCAAGGCGAGTTGATCGCTCGTCAGCAATGGAGTAACGTCGTAGGCTGCATCGACGCCTTTACAGAGCCCTAACAGATAGTCGTTGAAGGTGCGCTGGATGGCAGCCTCGGGTAAGTGGAAGAATGACCCAAGCCCCCATACTTGCAAGCTGGCATCAATCACGCCCACTCGCCGACCCGTTGCGGTCAGCAGCACTGCGGTATTGGCGGTAAGTGTAGATTTTCCCGTGCCTTCACGGGCGGAGTGAATTGCGACAATCTCGCCCATTAACATTGTTCTCCGTGCAAGGTGGCTAGCCCAAAGAGTTCCCTGGGGTTTGTTCGTGAACTGGCAGCCCGCTTATGCTGTGCTATTTACCGGAAGCCGCTGTACAGCTACTTCGCGCGCTGGATGAAAGTGTGTTGCAATCTCCCAGCCAGGCAACTGCGGCAGTTGATTGGGCAGGAAGCCGAGTTGGCTCTGGCGTGCAATCTATACGTCGCGCTCGATTTTTAGCAAGGTCTCTTGCTAATCCTCGTGCTGTTGATACTCGATCAAGCTGTGCTGCGCCAGGCAGCCATAAACTCGGGCCTTTACCACTGCTGGCAGAAACGGTTCTGCTAAGTAGTCGCTTACTACCAGATCCATGCAACGCTCGATACCCGGTGTGTTATCCGATGGCGTCAGCATAATAGCTGGGGTATGAGTAAGGATACCACCTGCCTGCATCCGCTCAAGCACCTGGTAACTATTCATTCCCCACAGGCCGATTGCGATCAGCGCCAGGTCGAAGCGTTGCACCGCAAGTTGGTCGAGGGCCTGGCGACCGTCCTTGGCCGCCGTCACACTATAGCCGAGGGATTCAAGCTGGTGAAGCAAGGTTGAATGCCGTTCGACGCTATTGTCGACAAGCAGGATTGTCTGAGCTGCCATGCTTGCACCTCATACGTGAACAGACCGGTACATCACAAAAATGTTCCGGTTACGGTTGCTAACATATTCGTATTGAAACTCATCAACGCCGTTCATGGCCAAGTACACCCCAAGTCCGCCAATCCGGCGATCCTCCAGCGGGCGGTCCAGGTCATCGGGGATCGCGCGCTGGCGCGGATCGAAGGGGCGCTTCGTCCTTGATGGTAATCGTCAATGTTTGATCGTTCATTGCGGTTATGAGTGTAACGTCGTCGTCGATGCCTGCCTCTTCGTAACCGTGAACGATAATGTTTGTGGCGATCTCATCCACAGCGAGCTGCAGCCGATAGGCGGCCTTCTGGTCCAGGTTGGCTCTCGGCTGCATCAAGGACATATTTCCCAATGTGCGCCAGCGAGTCGAGGGTTCCGGGTACAATCAATAGTGTCATAGTGTGTGTCACCTGTCACATCGTGCCATCCGCAGCGGCGCCGTTCGCTGCCTGATATATATCACGGCCTTGTGTTGTTGAGCTGCCCTTTGATGATCCCAAGGCATTCCAATCATCGAGAGGCGGCCTGATGGCAAGTTTTCCGATGATCAGGCAAGCCTCACGCGCTACTCAATGAGCGTCGCATCGTATGTTTCCGGGAGAACGACGCTCTTATCGAACTCGGTCATCTTGATCGTTTCGAGGACGTTCTCCTGTGCGCCAATGACGTAAATATCGGCGCCGGCGCCCATCTTCTGCTTGGCAAAAACCAGAGCCCGTAATCCAGCGCTTGACATATAGCTCAATTCTTGCCTCATCAAAACGAGGCGCTAATAGCATGGAATACCAATTCGGCTCGAACGCTCAACAATCTCTTTGCTGGAGCAAGCGCAGAACCAGCTAGGGTTTGAGGCATTCAAAGGTCGAATTGGTATAATCTCTCACCTTCATCGGCCCTAAGCCGGGACGATACGCACCTTGACGTGCATAGGCTGCTTGCTGGCCGGCAACTTCACGGTTAGTGCGCTCGCGTCAAAGTTGCTATACGGCTGGTCATCGATCCACATCTGCTCCAACCTAATGCTGCCCGGCGGCAGAATGTCATCCTTGAAACTCCTTGGCTTCGGCTTGAAATAGAAGGCCATCGGGTTCTTGGTGATCAACAGGTTCAGATAAATCGCAGAGAGGTAGCACAACTCGGTCGAGTGATAGGCGCTCATCGAGTGGCTGCCCTTGAGCCATTCGGCGCCGGTCAGATAGGGTAGACCATTGGCCAATACATTGAAGTAAACTGCGCCATCGTCGTGGTCGAAGCCGAGGATGACATCGTGCAGGCGCTGGTTGTTGACCATATCAAGCAGTGAGCTGCCGCCGCCGACCATCAAGAGGGCATCATACTGTTCCAGCTCTTTCCAACACTGTGCGCGCTTGTTGTGGTAGGCTTCAAGGGCTTGACCAAAGTCAGAGTCGTTGAAGTAAGGTCGTTCGGGGAACCACTTCGCCAGATTGATTCGGATTGTCAAGGCGCGCGGCGCTGTCGATCTCCCGGGTCTTGCCGGCATAGTATTCATCGGTGACAATCTTCTTCAACGGCGGGTCGAAATACCCCGCTTCCATGCTGGGCGGTAGGGCGCGCGGGCGCTTGCCTTTCGGCGTCATAAAAACTGACTAATAACCACGCGCGTCGAGAACTTCCAGGGGACCAACCAACTCTTCTCCCCAATAGCCCCACTCGGACAACACGACTAGGATTTTTTTCGTCGCCATACTTTCCTACCCGTAGAACATACCTGATACGTAGAAGGCTGTTCCGCCTGCTGATCTGTGGTGTTACATTCGATGCACCCATAGGCTGCATCATTGAAAGTTCACCGGACACGAGATCATGGGTGCAAGTATAACAAACCAGATGTAAAGGGATCGTTAGGTAACAGGCGGTTCTGCGGCAAGATATCGTTAATCCAGATTCGTTGATCTTAGAAGATACAGCACTATGGCGCTCTTTGCGGTCTTCGACAGGGGCCGCGTTTTACAATGATGTAGAAGAAAGTAGTTCAAA
>JAKSDJ010000138.1 GCA_022360155.1 Chloroflexales bacterium
TGATTTCACGCCAGCAGGCCCTGTCGGGTCAGATCGGTGAACAAACTGCAGCACGTATTCGTAACCGCCTCTGGGAACACTTGCAACGCGTGCCGATGGATTATCTGCGTCGTCGTGGCCCAGGTCGCATCTCGTTGCGCTTTGTGAGCGACACGCGCATGCTCCAACGGTTGGTCACACAAGGGATCGTGCGCTTCTCCCAGGATATGCTGCTGGTTGTTGCCATCATCGGGGCGTTACTGCTGCTGAACTGGCGGATGGCGCTCGCGGTTGTTCTGATCCTGCCAGCTTACGTGATCATCTTTCACTGGTTGAATCCGAAATTACGGAGCGCGAGCCGAGCGACCCGCCGCCGCCGTAGCCGTCTTGCAGCATACCTGAGCGATCGGCTCATGGGGATGGTAGCGATTAAGGCCTCGGTCCGCCACGCTCACGAGAATGACCGTCTACGCAGCCTCACGAGCAACCTGGCCAAACGCGGGACGCGCCAAGCTGAACTCAATGGCCAGATGCTCGGCGTTACCGCTGGAGCAGTAGCTACAAGCGGCGCACTGGTGCTTGCTCTAGCCGCTGGCGAAGCTATTGCCGGACGGATGACGGGAGGAACTTTTGTCACATTCTATGCCTTGCTGGGTCTGCTCGTGCCAATCTTTCAACGGATGGCCATCGTCAATCGCTCCTTTCAGGAAGCTTCGATCTCTCTACAGCGAGTGACGCAGACCCTGGCAGTAAAGCCGGAAGTCCCGCGCAAAGACGCACGACCGGCGTTGCAGACAAGCGACGGAGCGATCTCTGTCGAAGGCCTATCATTCCAATACCCGGATGGACCACAGGTCATTGACGGGGTAAGCTTTCAGGCGCGGCGCGGCGAACTGATCGCGCTAGCTGGACCTAATGGCGCAGGGAAAAGTACATTGCTTGATCTGCTGCTCAACTTCCGCCAGCCAACCGACGGATGTATCCTGATCGACGATCAGGATACGACACAGGTCTCGCTTGACTCCCTGCGCGCAAGCGTTGGCCTGGTCTCGCAAGAGGCGCCGCTTCTTGACGGTACGATTGTACAAAATATCATCTACGGTGTACAGAACGGGATACCCGAAGTTCAGATCGAGCGCGCAGCGCAACTGGCTGGTGTCGATCAACTGGTGGCCAAACTGCCGGATGGCTGGGATACGCAGGTTGGCCCAGGCGGGAAATCCTTGTCCGGCGGCCAACGTCAGCAAGTCGCCCTGGCCCGCGCCCTCGCCGCCGACCCGTCAATCTTGATCCTTGATGAGGCGACATCCGCCCTGGATGCCGAGGCCGAACAAAAGCTGGCCGAGACTTTACGCGAGCTGGCCAAGCACAAAACAGTGATCGCATCGGCCCATCGCCTGCCCACACTGCTCGCAGCTGACCGAATTTATGTACTGGATCGAGGTCGCCTCGTTGAAGAAGGCACCCATACGACATTGCTTGCCCAAGGTGGAGTCTACGCACGATTATTTGGAGAAGGAGATTCAAAGAATGATCGCTATACTAGCTCAATTGACCAATCAACACAGCAAAAACGTACAGTCAACGGAATACTCGTCGGGGATAATTAAAGGAAAGCCGCTGGCCACAGGGTTTAGTCTGGCAATAATCGGCACGGTGCTCTGGCCAATCATTGAGAATTGGAGAAAGGAGCCGCAGGACAACTTTCCACTCTCTTACTATCCGATGTTCTCGGCGAAACGTTCAAAACGGGCTGAGGTCACCCATCTCGTGGGATATGATGAGCAGGGCCAACGCTCGGTGCTCGACTACAAATATGCCGGGCGGGGCGGGATGAACCAAGTACGACGCCAAATTCGCCGTCTTGTAGCAGAGGGTCACGCGGAAAAGCTTTGCCAATCGGTAGCAGCGAACATTGCTCGCCGCCAGAATGGCTCACCAAGCGATATCGTCACCGTACAGATCGTTACGAGCTCTTACCGCCTTGATCGCTATTTTTCCGGCGATAAACGTCCGCGGTCCGAAACGGTTCACGCCGAGTGTCACGTAGAAGGAGTATCAGAATGAGCCGATTCGTTGGGATACTTGACGGCTTCTGGTTCGCCAAAGCTCCCGCAACACGCTTAGCGCTGCTCAGGATATTACTTGGCGCATACACACTCTACTACGTGGGGCGGCGCTATTCCTTGTTTATGCGGATTGCCGCCACTGACCCAACGTTGTTCAAACCGGTGGGGGTTACGAGCAACCTGAAACAACCTATTTCGGTTGGAGTCTTTCGCAAGATTCTGCTGGCGACACTGCTAGCCAATGTGGCCTTTATGCTTGGCTGGCGGCATAAGTATACAGGACCACTCTTTGCTAGTCTGTTACTCTGGGTCTTGTGCTATCGCAACTCGTGGTCGATGATTTACCATAGCGACAATGTGATCGTTCTCCATGCGATCATCCTGGGGCTTACGCCGGCCGCCGACGCTATTTCGCTCGACTCTTTCAAGCGTATAATGGCCGAGTCCCCCGACGATAACGCTTCGCTTCCCAAGAACGATTGGTGCTATGGCTGGCCGATCCAACTCATGAATACAGTCACCGTGATCATCTACTTCCTCTCTGGTGTTGCCAAAGTGAAGGGACCGCTAGGCTGGAAGTGGGCGATGGGCGAGTCGTTACGCAGCCAAGTCGCTGTGGATGGACTACGCAAGGAAATGCTGGGCGAGGGAGCAGCATCATTGGCATTCACCCTCTACGACAAGGTCAGCCTGTTTCGAATACTGGCGATTGGTTCGCTATTCCTGGAGTTGCTTGCTCCGGCAATCTTGCTCGACAAGCGCGTGGCGCGACTCTGGGCATTCGGCGCATTTCTGCTCCATTGGGGCATCTACTTTGTTATGAAAATCACCTTCCGCTACCAAATGTCTGGGTTGCTCTTCGTTTCATTCTTCGATATCGAGCGCATCGCAACCATCTTTGGAAAAACAGGGGGCGAGTGAAATCTGTATCACATCATTCAACACGTATCTTTGACGGCGCATGTGGCTTCTGCACCTGATCAGTAGGTATTATCAGAAAAACTGCCCGCCACCAGCGAGTGATGACCGTTCCATTTCAATAGCCGGGAACAGCCGCCACCCACTGTTTGAGTATCGCTCAGTGTGAGACAGCCGCCTGGGCAATCACCCCGGACTAGCAGCAGTATCAAGGGGCGGCGGCTATCAACATGGCGCGGGCAGTGGCATTGGGAACATATCTACCTATGAGGATTTATGCCCTTCCCGGCATCAGGCAGCTTCAGGATAGCGCCTATGACTGGGTGGCGCGCAACAGGTATCGGTTACGGGGCGACTCACCTTACTGCACACAACACCCCAAATTCTGTCGCTAACACAGGTGTCCAAGACATTCCCAACTGACTACTCATCCGTTTGGACCTCCGTGCATCCGCCATGCAGACACGGGACCACAGTTCAGCATTTCTCATTACCGGCCTTGCGTCCCGTGTCCATCGTGTCACGTTGCTGATCTTGCCTCCCCCGCTGATACAAGCATATTGGACCGCACTACACACAGACGGGAAAGCGTGCGGCAAGAAGCAATAGTTCATAGCTTCTAAGAGCTACAAATCTCGCCCGCTCGGATAATAGTCACTCTGATAGAACATAAAGGTGATCCAGCAATTCAAACAAAACGTTATGTCAAATCAATCAAACTGCGAGGGCTAATCAAACTTGACAATCAGCTGAGGCAACCCTATGCACCGCTTTCTTAGCCGGTTCGAAGACAGCACAACCGCCAGAATACGACACGACAAAGATCTTTGCCAGCACTGGTTTTGGTTGTCAAAAATCATTAGAGACGTCGGCTGCTCGTCTGTCGAATGTATAACGCACGCGCACCGCTCAGACTCTCAGTACACTCCGCGACTTTCGGACACACTCGTATCAAACGCATTGAAGGAGGAACAAGCGATGCGTGGACCAAAACCAACAAAGATCGAACTTTCAGATGACGAACGTTGGCAGCTCGAACATGTCAGCTCTCAAGCTGCAGCACTGCAACCTATCGCGCTTCGGGCGCAGATTGTGCTCGCGGCAGCCAGCGGGATGAATAACTGCCAGATCGCACGCCAGTTACAAGTGAGCCTGGACATGGTCCGTCGCTGGCGAAAACGCTGGCACACACTGCAACTCCTTGCCTGGGACAACCTGCCGATAACTGAGCGCTTGAGCGATGCGCCCCGATCTGGTAAACTGCGGCACCTCACCGCCGCACTAGAATACCAACCGACAGCGCAGAGCGGCGAAGAGTCACGTTCCGACATCACCCATCTGGCTAATCAGGATGGTTATTGCGTCATCACTGATGAAGAACCGCTCTTAGAACGGGAGGTTGCAGGCTAGATTTGCCTCGCTATTGTTTGGACTATTTGCAAGGTATACGGCCAAGCGGGGCGTGAAAACGCCGAGGCGCTTACGCCCCGCTTGGCGACATTCAACGCCGCTCTCGCCAAATACTTCGCGCCACTCCCATCGAATACTTCGCCCCCATCTCTCAAGTAACTGCAGCATCGCTGGAACAGCCCCCAGCCCTCACCCCATCGAAGGCTCTTAGTCCCGCTCAAAGCAATACACAAGCGCCGTGATACAGCGACAAACAGCAAATATTTATGTATTTTTACCGATCATCTAGCCTCCCATATATCATAAGACCCAATGCCTTGCAGTAGCGTTGCCATCAGCTATTACCAATCGACTCGATCTGAATTCAGGACGGCTGTTCCTGTTCCTTCCGCACTGCCATCAACCGCACCTGAAGAAATACTGAAACCCACGAAAGATGTTAGAGTTATTCTTTGTGTTCAATAGCTGATAATCATTTATTGGCTCTTATTCGGCTGTTGTTTATCCAGAAACAAAGACAATAGTACGGTGGGCAACCGCCAACCTACATGCTCCCCAGAGTTACGGCGCCGTAACACCGGGGAGTGCGTATCTTCCAACAACATTGCACAAGACAATCTCATATTCTAATGAATTCACAGATTAAGTCTCAACGAAAACACAACCTCAACAACGTTCTGTCATGATAATGACAGGAGGAAAGAAATAGCGCCATGATGGATCCATTTGTTGAAACTGAAGCTGTTATCATTGAACTGCTCCTAGTGGTATCGCTGGTTGCTATTGCTATTCGTAGCCTGAGGATACCCTATACTGTTGCGCTCGTCATTGTCGGTCTGATTATCACTTCGCAGCAATCCCTAGGAGTAGATCTCACCTCCAACCTCATCCTAGCGCTGTTCGTACCGCCATTGATCTTTGACGCCTCATTTCACCTCCAGTTCCGGCAATTGCGTGAGTACCTAGTCCCGATTCTCATCCTCGCGATACCTGGAGTATTGCTCACGACAATCATCATTGGCGTCGTCGTTGCAAGTGGTGTCATGATCCCTTTGCCGATTGCTCTGGTCTTCGGCGCCATGATGGCCGCAACCGACCCAGTGGCAGTCATTGCGTTGTTTAAAACACTGGGCGTCCCCAAGCCGCTCGAGGTTCTGGTCAAAGGCGAGAGTATCCTCAATAATGGCACCGCCATTGTGGTTTTCAATTTGATGATGGCCATTGCCGCCGCAACAATTCCGGGACTGTCAGGGCAGGCCGAAGGCGAGAGCTTGGGAATAGTTAGAGGATTGCTCGATTTCGCGCGCGTCGGGCTGGGCGGCGCTGGTATTGGCCTGGCTTTAGGCTGGTTGGTCGCCCGTTTTATCAGCGGGGTCGATGATCACTTGATTGTCACCACCCTAACCACAGTTCTGGCTTTTGGATCATTTCTGATCGCCGAGCATATGGAGGTCAGCGGTATCCTGGCGGTCTTTGGCGCAGGGCTGATGTGTGGAAATATCGGCCCTAAGGCAATGTCGCCAACCACACGCATCGTACTATCCAACTTCTGGGACTACCTGACTTTTCTGGCCAACTCACTGGTGTTCTTGTTGATTGGTCTGGATATCGATATCCCAGATCTCATCGAACACACCGACGCAATCGGGATAGCCATTGGCGCAGCCCTGATCAGCCGAGTAATAACGGTTTATGGTCTGGTTTGGGGCATGAACCAGTTTAGGTCAAAGATCCCGCTGTCATACCAACATGTTATGGCCTGGGGCGGACTACGCGGCGCGGTTGGCCTTGCGCTAGCCTTAAGTCTAGACTCATCGTTCCCCCACGCCGAACTACTGCGCGAGATGGCGTTTGGGATTGTGCTGTTCACACTGCTTGTTCAGGCAACAACAATGAATCCGCTGCTTCGTTGGTTAGGGTTAGCCCGCCGCGCCGATGAAGTCAAACTCGAACATCAGCGGCGGCAAGGCCGGCTAATGGCCGCTCGTGCAGCCCGCGACCACCTATACCACCTGCACGATGAAGGCCTCATCTCAGGTGCAACCTGGGAATACCTCTCGCCACGCTTGGATAGCCAGATCCAACACAGTATCGCCGCACAGCAAGCGCTATTGTACAAACAACCCGCCCTGCTCTTGGAAGAACGCGAGGATGCATGGCGCGAAGGGCTACGCGCCCAGCGAGCGATGCTGAGCAAGATGTTGACTGAGGGGTTGCTTACCGAGGAAGTCTACGCAGAATTAGTGACTGAGGTCGATGCAGTGCTGGATCAACATAACAAAGATGGGCAAGGCCAAGGCAAATTTCCTCAGAATGCGCAAACGCTCACCGGCTACCCCGAGAATGGGCAAACGCTGGCTGGCTACCCAAAGAATCGCCAGACACAGAACATTCCCATACCCGATGTTCAAAACCCAACACGAAACAAGCCGCCGAAGCAATAGTATCGACAGTCCGACCAGACGGCGTGTCGCTTCCGATGGTGAATGAACCGCGTGAAAGCGACACGCCATTGATGTTTCAAAGCCATGAAGATCGCTACGGCGCCTATCTCCACGATAATCCAACCGCCCTACGCTCCCCGGCAATAATTGCCCGCCTCGCGTGTAGAACATCAATCATGATGATCATACCTCACTCTGCACCGCTGGGCTTTTTTCGTCATCCATCCCAATAATATGCGACTACGGTTGCATCCATGCAAAACATCAACCGCAGATCAGATATGGTTTGCCATTGATTGTATCTGCGACAAATCCATATACGTCATTCGCGTACTATGCCAGGACGTTGACATGACCTCAGGGGCAACAATAATATGGTTCTACCGCTTCAGAAAGAGCTTTGCTGAGCGTGGCGGCTACGCAGCCGCCACTCACTTAAAAAGGGAAACGAAATCACATGTATTTTTACCATTATTTAACCCTCTTATTTCATG
Source organism: Chloroflexales bacterium (assembly GCA_022360155.1). GTDB lineage: Bacteria > Chloroflexota > Chloroflexia > Chloroflexales > Chloroflexaceae > JAKSDJ01. The sequence goes on from JAKSDJ010000138.1 coordinate 7,315, forward strand.
TAAGGATACAAGCAAGCTTGCCGTTCAGGGTTACGATCCTGTTGCTCGGTATCTGTTTAACTATTTGGATGGGCCTGGGAACCTTCTCCATCCTAGCACATTCGCTACCACTGGGAGATCGATGTGAAGTATATGGCCCAATACATTCGTCTATTTGCGATCACGCTTATTTTCGTCGTGTTCGTTGGAAGCTCCGCAACTCGTCACCTTCCAACAGCTAGTCATTCGTCCGACGAAAGCTATATCGTGCAAGCCACGACAGTTGAGGCCACTGCCGCCGTTGAACAAATTGGCGGCGATGTTCAGCAACCGCTCGCCATCATCGATGCAGTCCAAGCTACGCTTGATCAAAGCGCACTTCAGCATCTCGCGGCCATACCAGCTATCAGACTCCACGTCGACAGCATGGTGCAATCGACCAGTATCGCCGTGCAGCTACATGATCAAGCCAACCGCGTCACAGCCCAGGCGAGCGACGATGACGACACAGCAACACACCAGGACAACAATGAGCATCAGGTAGCGGGAAAGGAGACCGACACCGCAGGCTATTATCCCGCAGCCGTCGTCAGCGTTTATCCGCTTCATCAACAAACCGTATTGCCCCCCCAAATAGAATGTAA
>JAKSDJ010000436.1 GCA_022360155.1 Chloroflexales bacterium
AAAGATCAGCAGCCATGATGATACCCCGGCAATGAATACGGCTAGCAACGCGAAGCGATCATCGAGCAGCCGGCGACTCAGCCCGTAGGTTGCGGCCAGCACGCCCAAGCTGACAATCACTGAGGCCAGCTTTAGACCAAAGTAGTTCATGCCCGTCAACGCCACGATCGGCATGATTAGGTAGTGGTAGAGTGGCCCGGCGCTCAGAACGAAATGCAGCGGCCACTCGCCATCACGTATCTCTGCTAGATACTCATAAAGGATCACGATATCGTTGTACATTTCCGCCTGAAGTTCGTCGAGTTGGATGAGGCGTAGAAACAAGATCAGCGCCCCGGTGGCGAGCGCCAATCCGAAAAACCAGGCTTGATGGGCAAATAGCCTCCAGGGTGAGGCGATGCGGTTTGCCAGGTATTGAGGATGCGGGGGACGGTCATCCGACATCCGTAAAGCTCCTCTCTTCCAATATGTATCAACGATTTCAACGCGGCGCTATAGTGCCACAAAGCGTCAGTTGCTGCAAACACTGCCCGCTGATCGCAGCAGTTAGCACGAAAAGGCGACTAATATGCTCATTACCAAAAGAAGGGGGCTGTAAATGACCACACTGAGTTTTGATCAGGTCCTGGCCACAGCACGACAACTCTCTCCCCATGATCGCGCTCGTCTGGTGGCAGTTGTTGTTGAAGAACTGGTCAGCGATCACCCGCTACTGACCGAGAATGATGCCTGGGAGCGGTTGCAACGATTTCGGGAAGAATTGTATACGCTTGGGCCAGTATTGCCCACGCCAGCCGAGCAACTCGATCGCGATCGCCGTGAGCGGGATACCATACTGATAGGCCTTGGGGTAGACGATGTACACGCTTGACACGAATATTTTTCTTCGCGATGCAGACTAGCATGCCGAAGCTCATGCCATTTGTCGCGCTCTGTTTGAACAGTTATATCGCACCAGATTATTGCTAACGCATCTCTCCATCACCGCTACCGTCTCACTTGCGCTGGTAAATATCGCGCACGATTGCCTCGATCTCCGGCTCCTCGACAGTCAGGTCGCGCACCGGATAGCGCGCAGTGATTTCAGCAATCAGCGCCGCGGCGGTTGTTGTTTCACGATCAAAGCGTAGCCAGGCGCGCGGCCCCTCACAACGCATCAATTCGGCATGCGGTATCCGCAGATCGCCGTTGAGCGGGGCGTTAAAATCCACTACCAAGGTGCGCTGACGACCAAAACGCGCCCGCAGCGCTTCCAACTCCCCATCGTAAATCACCCGTCCGTGATCGATAAGCACCACCCGCCGGCAGAGCCGCTCGATGTCAGCCAAATCGTGGGTTGTCAGGATAACCGTCACACCGCGCTCGCGGTTGATGTGGCTCAGAAACTGGCGAATACGCTCTTTGGCGACAACATCCAAACCAATGGTTGGTTCGTCGAGAAACAAGATCACCGGGTCGTGCAGGAGTGCGGCGGCAAGATCAGCGCGCATCCGCTGGCCGAGTGAGAGTTGCCGCACCGGAGTGGAGAGAAACGGGGTGAGTTCGAGCAATTCGCTAAACCGCGCCAAATTCTCGCGCCAGCGCTGCTTTGGTATTTCATAGACATAACGCAACAGCTCGAACGACTCAATCGTCGGCAGATCCCACCACAATTGCGCGCGTTGACCAAAAACGACGCCGATCCGTTGTACGTGTTCAACCCGTTGCCGGTGCGGCGTGCGCCCGTCAACGCTCATCCGTCCGCCGCTAGGGGTCAGGATGCCGGTCAACATCTTCAGAGTCGTCGATTTCCCTGCGCCGTTCGGGCCTAGGTAGCCCACCATTTCACCGGCCTCCATCTGAAATGAAACCCCATCGACGGCGTGAACTTCGCGATATTCCCGCGCCAACAGCGTTCGTAGCGCGGCAAAGCGTCCCGTGCGGCGTGCGGCGACCCGAAAGGTCTTGCGTAGCTGTTCCACTTCGATCAAAGCCATAGCAGCTCCTCAATAACCTCGTTTCGACAATCTTCCATACCTTTGCGCTCAACTCCCGGTGCTCTGATATTTGCTGACCCCAATCTGCCAAAAGAGGAGTGCTCCGCGCAAGAAGAGCATTCCGACGATTGGCGCCGCCCAGGCCAAGCACGATGGCATTCCGTAGGGATCGGTGCGGCTCAGCAGCCACAGCGCCGCAGGGTAATTCACAAAACCGAGCGGTATGATGGAGAGGAAAAGCCCGCGCATCCAGCGGCTGTAGATGCTGAGCGGATAGCTGAGCATTTCCTGGCCGCCGAAAGTAAAGATATTGATGACCTCTGGCGTCTTAATGGTCCAAAAGCACAGTGTCGCGCCAATCACCATGAGGCCAAGGTAGATCAGCGTCCCGGACAGAATGGTCAGCGGTATCAATGTGAGGTTTGCCGCTGTCCATGCGATAGAGAGATTTGGCAAGGCATACGAAAGCACAGCTATGCTCTGGATGATCCGCCCCAGACGGCGGAGTTGGCATTCCGAAGCCAACACTAAAAAGAAACTTCCGTGGGGCCGGATCAGCAGTGTATCGAAGCTTCCCTCTTGTATCAGTTTCTCGAACGGCGCATCGAAGCCGCGCCCCAGCATTTCCGCCAGCCCGAAGGCAATCGATGTCATTCCGTAGAGCAATGCCAACTCGGCAATATTCCAGCCCGCAATAGCTCCGAAGCGATTGAGCAGGATCGCAATCACCACAAATTCAAGCCCGCTCGAAAGGGTAAATCCAATAAGATCAAAGCAAAACGACAGCTTGTACTGCATTTGCGCGCGTATCTTCGCACCGATCAGCCGGAAATAGAGTCCGATTGTTGACCACAGCTTGGGTCTTGCACCAGAAGGAATAGTTGACGCCATAGCATTTCCTTGTGATCCAGCTTATCCGCCTTGGGTTACGACCTTTTGCGAGGCGGCATGGAGAATCAGCCAGCCAGTCACGGTGAGCACGACCGCCCAAACGACTTGGAGCAGGAGTGTTGCGCCTAGTTCAGCGCCATGGATTTGGCCCAGAAAAACCTGCGCGGGAAGGCTGGTGATCGCCTGGAATGGCAAGGCATGAGCGATGGCTTGCAACGGCGCGGGCAGGAAGGCAATCGGCATCCAAAAGCCAGAGAAGAAACCGAGGATCAGGTTGGCCATGCCGATAATGCCGCTGTTGTCGATGAGCCAGAAGGCGGTGAGATTAATACTGAAACTGAACGCGAACGATATCAGCAAGGATAGGCTGATGGATAGCGCGAACGCCGCAAGTTCGAGCGCCGACGGTATATACGCACCGAAGTAGAGGATGCCGATCACGTAGGTCAGCGTGCCGCGCAGCAACAGGTTGAAGCAGCGCTCGCCTAGTGAGCGGCTAAGCCAATAGGCGTAGAAATTCCAGGGTCGCATCAGGTCGGTCACCACATCGCCGGTACGGATCGTCGCAATCAGTTCCGTTCCGATGATCCAGCCAGCGCCGACAGAGATCAGCGACTGGGTGACCCAGGTATAACTGATGGTCTGTTGCAGAGTGAAACCGGCGACACTGCCGCCGGCTGCGAACAACGCGCTGTAGACAAAACAGCGCAGCGCCCCAAAGAAGGCGTTGGTCAAAATGCCGGCGATATACGCACTGCGATAGATTGTCGCCCGGCGAAACGAGCGTACTGCGATCTCGTAGTAGAGCCGCATGCCTCCTCCTCTACCCTAAAGCCGTTTAGAGCGCATATTCGCAATGCACCGAAAAACGCCGGAATGATTCCAGGGATACTCCGCAGCTTCATAATGAAGGTCGTATTGAGATCACACACTGAACGCGCGTCCGAGTTTGTAGCATACCATGGCGTTTCTATCCGTGGCATCAGACGTAAGGAGTAAGCAGCGGCGCCAACCGCCAGATCGCGGCCAGAGCACAACACGCAGAGGAGGAGGCAAATGCCAGGAATATGCTTGAGACGCGATCACGCCCGACGACAGATCGCCGGGCGTGATGCATCGCTAGAACGCCGAGGATGATGAAGCAGTCAGTTCAAGTGTTCATAGCCGGGCAGAGTCAGGAACTCGACAAAGGTGTCACTCGTGGTAATCTCGTCGAATAGCTCGGCGGCCTCTTCATATTTTCCGGCAACATAAGCAGAGCCAAGAATGGTCTTAATACGCTCCAATTCTTCGGGCAGCATCTTGCGGAACAGCTCGACGGTGACTTTCCGGCCATCGGCCAACACGCCCTTGGGGCTGCGGATCCACTGCCAAACCTGCGAGCGCGAGATCTCTGCGGTCGCTGCATCCTCCATCAAGTTGAAGATCGGCACGCAGCCGTTACCCGCCAGCCACGAACCAAGATACTGCACGCCAACGTTGATATTCGTGCGCAGGCCCTGTTCAGTAATTGGTCCTTCGGGGCCAAACGCTAGCAGGTCAGCGGCTGTTACATTGACGTCTTCGCGCTTCTTGTCGATCTGATTGGGGGTTGGCATCATCGCATCGAAGGCTTCGAGGGCAATCGGCACCAGGCCAGGGTGCGCCACCCATGTGCCGTCGTGCCCATCCTTGGCTTCGCGTTCCTTGTCGGCGCGCACCTTCGCCAAGGCTTCTTCGTTCGCCTTGGGATCGCTCTTAATCGGGATTTGCGCCGCCATGCCGCCCATCGCGTGGGCGTTGCGCTTGTGGCAGGTCTTGATGCAAAGCAGCGAGTACGAGTGCATAAAGCGGGTCGTCATCGTGACGAGCACCCGGTCGGCGAGCACAAAGTCGGGTTTGTTGCGGAACTTTTTAATACAACTGAAGATATAATCCCAGCGTCCGCAATTCAACCCTGCCGAGTGGTCGCGCAATTCATAGAGAATCTCGTCCATTTCGAACGCAGCCAGGATCGTCTCGATCAGCACAGTCGCCTTGATCGAGCCCTGCGGGACGCCCAACTCGTTCTGCGCCATCACAAAGGCGTCGTTCCAGAGTCGCGCTTCCAGATGGCTCTCCATCTTGGGCAGATAGAAATACGGCCCGCTCCCATTCGCCAGCAGCGTTTTCGCATTGTGGAAGAAGTAGAGGCCAAAATCGAATAGGCCGCCGGAGATTGGCTTGCCGTCGACCAAAACGTGTTTCTCGTTAAGATGCCAACCACGCGGGCGCACGAAAAGCACAGCAGGCTTTTCATTGAGCGCGTAGTGTTTGCCTTCGGGGCTAACAAAGCTGATGGTGCGCTTGATGGCGTCGCGCAGGTTGAGCTGACCCTCCAGCATGTTGGCCCAGTTTGGTGAGTTGGCGTCTTCAAAGTCGGCCATAAACACCTTCGCCCCACTATTGAGCGCGTTGATGACCATCTTACGATCAGTCGGGCCGGTGATTTCTGTCCGGCGGTCTTGCAGATCGGCGGGGGTTGGGGCGATGGTCCAGTCGCCAGTGCGAATATGCGCCGTCTCGGGCAGAAAGTCGGGCAACTGGCCGGCATCGAGTGCAGCCTGGCGCTCGACCCGCTGCTGGAGCAACGCCTGGCGCGTCGGCTCGAAAGCGCGCGCCAGTTTGACGACAAAACTGACTGCTTCCGGTGTAAGAATTTCAGCAAACTCAGGCGTTATCTGGCTGCGGATCTCGACCCCAGCCGGATAGTTCTGATCAGCCATTGATACAACTACCTTTCCCTTGTGTAGTGATCCTCAAACAACGAAGACCACGCAGGTCACACGGATAGAAACAGGACGCATGGTTTCTTGACAACTGTGACCATAATCAGCAAATCTCTATCCAATAGCCCTGCTGGCAACATTATGCGGCGTGAGCAGAGGCTCTTCGGAGGTTCGCAGCCCTGTTGTAATATCCACTCTCACAAAACTATGGTCACCCATACATGATATAACAACTTAGCTTGGATGGCACAGGCCATAAATTTGTGGCGGCGCGGCTACGCCGCACCGCCACAGGGGGAGTGTTGCGGGGACAACTCACCTCTGCCGCAATACTCCGTGCGAAGCGGTCAGCCCACGACACCAATAATCCAAAGACTTTCGTAGCTCAAAATACGGCTTTAGTGAAACTGCGCCTCTTCAGTCGATCCGGCCAGCGCCGTCGTCGATGAGGCGCCGCCAGCGATCACCTGCGCTACTTCGTCGAAATACCCTGCGCCAACCTCTTGTTGGTGCCGCGTCGCTGTGTAGCCATCCGCCTCGGCAGCAAACTCGGCTTGCTGCAAATCGGAGTAGGCGGCCATGCCATTATCCCGATAGCCAAGCGCCAATTTGAACATACTGTAGTTCAGCGCGTGGAAACCGGCGAGCGTCACGAATTGGAACTTGTACCCCATCTTGCCAATCTCGCGTTGGAATGCTGCAATCGTTGTATCGTCAAGCTTCTTTTTCCAATTGAAGGACGGCGAGCAGTTGTAAGCAAGCAGCTTATCGGGGAACTCAGCGTGAATGGCATCAGCAAAACGACGGGCGGCTGTCAGGTTCGGCTCCGATGTTTCGCACCAAATCAGGTCGGCATATGGGGCGTAAGCCAGACCACGCGCGACGGATGCTTCGATGCCAGGTCGCACTTTATAGAAGCCCTCGACAGTGCGCTCGCCAGTGATGAATTCCTGGTCGCGCGGGTCGACATCACTGGTCAGCAAGGTGGCGGAATCGGCATCGGTACGGGCAACCAGCAGCGTTGGCACATCCATAACATCGGCGGCGAGACGCGCGGCGACAAGGTTACGAACGGCGCTCTGGGTCGGGATCAACACTTTGCCGCCCATATGTCCGCACTTCTTCTCGGCAGCGAGCTGATCTTCAAAGTGGACCCCGGCGGCGCCGGCATCGATGTAGCCCTTCATCAACTCGAATACATTCAGGGGGCCGCCAAAGCCAGCTTCGGCATCGGCGACAATTGGTGCAAACCAGTAGGCGCCGTTACGGCCATCAACATAGTCAATCTGGTCGGCGCGCTGGAGCGCCTGGTTGATCCGACGCACCAGTTGCGGCCCGCTATTGGCCGGGTAAAGGCTCTGGTCGGGGTAGGTTTGACCAGCGAGGTTGGAGTCGGCTGCGACCTGCCAGCCGCTGAGGTAGATGGCCTTAAGGCCGGCACGGACTTGCTGCACTGCCTGGTTGCCGGTCAATGCGCCCAGGGCGGCGATATAGTCTTCGGTGTGGAGCAAATCCCACAGCCGCTCGGCGCCTAGGCGAGCCAGCGTGTACTCGATCTGGACAGAGCCGCGCAGGCGTAAAACGTCCTCGGGGGTATAGGAGCGTTCAATTCCTTTCCATCGTGTATCATTCGCCCAACCATTGGCAAGCTGGTTGATTTGTTGTTCCCGCAACATCGGTGGTGTTCCTTTCTCGACATGTGAGGTGCCGGCTGACGAAGCTTGGATCAGGACGACCCGCAGCAAAAAAAGACGAAGAGGGCGAAACAAGCTGTAACCAATGCACAGCGGGTCATAGAGATAGATTAGTCTTTAGAGAAAGGGAGGATTCGACGCTAGCCGATCCGTCGCCGCTGACTTTGGCCGTCAAGTCACCCTGCACACCTATTGCACAGGCATCCTTCCTAAAGATAATACTGCGAGTAGTTACAGATTGGTTACATAACTCACAAAGAATACCCCTCTCATGTATCATAACATGGTTATGAATTAAAAGCCTTATAGCCTTATCTATCACAGGGGGTAAGAACACCTAATAAAACGCACGATACTGCTCTGTGCAATCGACGTTCCACTATTCCCATGTTCGGTCATAGTTAATCCGAAGCTTCTCTAAGATCGCCTGTTCCAGATCGATTCCGGTTAGGTAAGCTAACTGGAAGAGATAGTTGGCGACATCAGCCAGTTCGCCAGCCAGTTGCTCACGATCCTTCGGTGCATCGCCAAACTGAAAATGCTCGAGTATCTCAGCGGACTCTACTGCAATCGAGATCGCGATGTTCTTGGGCGTCTGCGGATAGAGCGTGTCGGGATCGTACCAGCCCTTTGCAGTCACAAAGCGGTTGATCTCATCGGTCAATTGCTTGATATCCATACAATCCGGTATCCTTTCTCCAATCGGTGCAATTCCTGCCTTCAGCATAACATAGTGCTCACTAACACGAGTTACGCGGTGGTGGGGGCGGGGAGGCGAAACTTCCCCAAAAACTCCTTCTTGCCACAGCAGCGGCGGCGCTGCCGTGGCAAGAAAAAGGATTCTTGGAAGGCTTGCCGCCCTCCAAACCTCCCTGCCGACGGGTGATCGCGTAACTTGTGTCACTAAACAAAACCGAGGCGCTAAGGCCTCTTTGCAAAGTCATCCGAACAGGCAAGCGATTGATCAACCCGCTGAGCGCGGAGAGGTGTGTCGTTGATACAGCTTCTGCTACTTTCTGATGCAGTCGCGTTGATAGCATAACCTGACCAGGGATGCTGATGAGAGAACGAGCGCACGCTCGTGGTACAATATGTGCATCTGAAGAGGCGGAGCATGGAACATCTTGCAAGAAGATTTTGTAAGACTGTAGGCGATTGATCAGCGCCGGTAGCCAGAACTTGCCACAGATGCATTGTTTATGAGAAGAGTGACATCCGTATTATACGTATTCGGGTTGACATCTTCTTTCAGCAAGAACGAAAGCGACCAAACTGTTCGAAGGCGACAGTTTGCAGTAAGGAGTGGAATGTTATGGTTACTGTCCCGCAGATAATCGACTATCTTGAAAAGGTCATCGCAGCAGACTTTCTATCCGGTAACCGCACTGGTCTCCGTCGTACCCAGACTGCAGCCGGCGTGTTGATGGACGCCGCACAGTCCACTGGTGATAAAGAGACAGCAATGCGGTTTCGTGTTCTCGCCGCCCAGGCGGCAAACAAAAGCGAAGAACTCAATCCTGATGACTACTAAAATGAGTGGCTATAATGAGAGGCCCACGACTATGGCTACGACAGTTACACTCAGCGATATTCAGGCAGCTCGATGCACCTTACGTGACGTTATCTTCGCAACGCCCTTGCTTCCCGCCGAACGACTCTCAGAGGAATTAGGAGCAAAGATCTTCTACAAAGCTGAAAACACCCAGTTTAGCGGCTCGTTCAAGATCCGCGGCGCCTACAATACGCTCTCCCGTCTGAGTGAAGAAGAACGAGACAAGGGCATCATCGCTGCATCGGCGGGCAATCACGCCCAGGGCGTGGCATTAGCAGCACAACAACTTGGCATTCGAGCGACTATTGTGATGCCTGAGCGCGCCCCGCTGACCAAGGTCGTCGCCACACGCCGCCTCGGTGCGCACGTTGTTCTATCTGGCGCAACTTTCGATGATGCTGGGGCGATGGCGCGCCAGCAGCAAGAGGAACACGGTTTTATCCCTATTCACGCCTTCGATGACCCCAGGGTTATCGCGGGACAAGGCACAATTGGGTTGGAACTGGCCGAAACGCTGCCCAATCTAGACTTGCTGATTGTACCTATTGGCGGTGGCGGCTTGATTAGCGGCATCGCAATCGCCACCAAAGCGCTTTGCCCTGATCTGCGGATTATCGGTGTTCAGGCTGCCGGATGTGCGCCTGTGCCCAATTCACTGGCTGCCGGCGAACCAATTGCAGTGCCAACCGCACACACTATCGCCGACGGGATCGCGGTCAAATGCCCTGGGGAGCTAACCTTGCCGATTATTCACGAGCTGGTCGACGAGATTGTCACGGTAGAAGACAACGAAATTGTGCTTGCCATCGCTCATGTCGTTCAGAATAGCCGCATGGTCGTTGAAGGCGCAGGCGCGGCAGGCGTAGCCGCGCTGCTGTCTGGCAAAGTCCAGCCCAATCCCAACCAGGTAACCGCGACTATTCTCTGTGGCGGGAACATTGACGGTAACCTGTTGAGCCGCGTGCTCGAACAGGCAATGGCGCGACAGGGGCGCTATTTACTAGTATATACCACTGTTGGCGACTGGCCTGGCAATCTCGCGCCGCTGATCAATAAAGTAGCCGAGGCGGGCGCCAATGTTGTAGACATTTTCCATCGTCGGGCCGCCTGGTTGGCGCCTGTAGACCGCACAGGAATCGAGATGGTGTTGGAAGTTCGCGACAAAGCTCATGGTCAAACGGTGATCGAGCATCTGGAATCCGCTGGTTATTACATAAACCAGGGCGCATATACTCATTGGCCAAGGTGATATGAACCACCCACTCATCCGACAACTCCGCCAGTTTCGATCAATCGAGTTTCGTCTCTTACTTACGGTCTTGCTCTTCTTTGCCGCCGGCTATTTGCTGGTGGTTTTCGCTACCCGCCAGCGCGATTTTATCGCTAGCGTGCCAGGCGTGCTTAGCATCCTCTGGCCCTCGACACTGCCATTCTTGCTCTTTATGGCCGTCTCGATCGGGTTAAGCTGGAGGAGCCCCAAGTCTGACCAACTCATCCTGCCGCTTGTCGCCCTGTTGGCTGGTCTCGGACTGCTGCTCAACGCACGGCTAAAGCCTAGCCTCGATCGGATCGTCTGCGAGCTGAAGGATGGCAGCGTCGTGCCCTGCTACGGAGATGTCGCCACCAAACAGTCGCTCTGGGTCACGTTTGGCGTCATCGCCCTCGCATTGATCATTTTTGTCCCCTGGGATCGCATCTTTATCAAAATCCAACGCATGTCGCTCATGGACTGGTTCGACCATCATCGTTACGTCTGGCTCACACTAGGCCTGGGTCTTATACTGGCGACGTTTATTTTTGGCGTTGACCTGAACGATAGCGGGGTACGGGTTTGGTTTAACCTTGGCTTCTTCTACTTCCAACCCTCGGAGCTGCTGAAAATCATCCTGGTCATCTTCATGGCGTCGTATCTCAACGAACACCGCGAGGTCGTGTCCGCCGGATATCAACTCGGGCCGCTTACTCTGCCGCCTTTGCCCTATCTCGTGCCCCTGGCTGGACTATGGGGCATCGCGATGGGAACGATTATCTTCCAGAGCGACTTGGGCGCGGCCTTGCTCCTCTTCGGCATCTTTCTGGCAATGCTCTATGTGGCGACAGGGCGAGGAATTTATGTCATGATTGGCCTGACCTCTTTTGCAATTGGAGCCTACATTCTCTACCAAATCGTGCCCGTTGTCGCCCTGCGCATATCAATTTGGCTCGACCCGTGGGCAACGGCGCAGGGCACAGGATACCAGATTGTGCAGGCGATTTACGCTCTGGCGTCAGGCGGGGTCTTTGGCGCAGGGTTAGGACGCGGCGTTCCGGCAACCGTCCCGGCCATTCATACCGATTTTGTCTTTACCGCAATTGGCGAAGAGATGGGCCTCATTGGTACGCTGGCTGTGCTGATTGCCTATATATTCTTGATTTTCCGGGGATACCACATTGCGCTTGCAATCCCTGGTCGTTTCCGCGGCTTCGAGCAACTTCTCGCAATTGGTCTGACCACCATTCTGGCGATTCAGACCCTGATCATCATTGGCGGCAATTTACGGCTCATTCCTCTAACCGGCATCACTCTGCCATTTATCTCTTACGGCGGCTCCTCGGTGTTGGTGAATTTTCTGATTATCGGTTTGTTAATGCGTATCTCCGCCCGATAGCTTTTCCTACAACCGAACAGTACTGCAGCCCTATTGCGAGTGATAGGCTGCACTGGTATGCTGCATAAACGACTGACACTATTTCACGGCGTTGTGTCTATATGGTTCGTGAGAACCACCACTGTCGCCTTCGTCTATTCAACGCCCATTTCATGCTAGAAGATATGGCTCGCAGCACCATCCTTATCGTTGAAGATAAAGCGTCACTTCGCTCACAACTCGCTTCGATTGGACGCAGTTGCGGGTTTGATGTGCTCACCGCCATCGATGGTGAAGAAGCAATCGCAGCACTGAGCACAGCAACTATCGACATTGTCGTTGCCGCACTGATCACACGACTGGACGGTTATGAACTGCTCCGTTGGATGAGCGCACGGGGCCTAACCCAGCCAGTCCTGATGCTCAAAGACCATCATCAGTCTGAAAATAACACCAAAGCCCTGCGCCTGGGCGCTTACGACTGCATTTCCAAACCCTTGCATGTCGAAGATGTTGGAGCAGCCCTACGCCGCGCCGAAGCGAGTGTCGAACATCGTCGCGCCGAGGCGGCGCTCCGGCGGCGCAACCGTGAATTAGCCGCACTCAATGCTATCTCGACTGCGGTTAGCAGCTCGCTTGAGCTTGAAGCAATGCTCACCCGCACACTCGGCGCCATCATCGAAGCTCTTGATCAGACCGGCGCGATTATCTATCTCACTGACACTACCGGAACTCTCCAACTGTACAGCAGCTACGGCGACTTTCAGTATTTGCTGAAGCAGGCGCCGGAAACAATCGCAGAGTTGCCCTCTCAGGCTGTGGCCATCGGCGAGGCGCAAGTATCGCAACTGCTTGGCGCAAGCGAACAGATTGCCTGGCACAGCGCCGAAGCGCTCAAAGCCGCCATCCCCTTGCTCGCCAATGGCACGCTGCATGGTCTGCTATTGCTGGCAGGGCCAGCCGATCACCTGTTGCTGCACGACCAACTTGCACTCCTCGAAGCCATCGGGAACTACGTTGGCGTAGCAATAGCCAATGTACAACACTACACCGAAGTCCGCGACACAGCCCGCCTACTCGAACGTCTTGTCGCCAAGCGCACGCGGGAACTACAACGCAGCCGCGATCTGTTGCGCATCATCTTCGATGGAATCCCCGATGGCCTACTCCTCGCTAATGCCGATGGGCGGATCTTAGCGACGAACTCGGCATATGCCGGTCTGTTTCAGCAACAAGCCACTGACCTTGTCGGGCAGACCTATGATCAGATCTGGGCGGAGGCGTGGGCCAAAAAAAC
>JAKSDJ010000685.1 GCA_022360155.1 Chloroflexales bacterium
CTCCAGCGCTTCGGCGGCGGAGCGCTCGTGGTAGCTCAGCGCCCGTGCCCAGCCCATTTCATCGTACGCCACACCGTGCTTCCTGGCTCGGCGATGCAGCGGCGACAGCGCGCATAGCTGTTGGCTTCGCTGTCGGTGATATGCACGATGATCTCGTGGATGGTCCATGTATTGGGCAACGCGCGCCACTGCCACATCTCGGCGGGAAACGCTTGCAGCGCCGTAACCAACGTGTTGTAGGCGCTGCCATAGGACTCGATCAGGGCAGGAGCGGGCGGTGTGACCAGCACGCTCCCGCCGAAATCGTCCTGAACCCGAAAGTCGCCTGATTGCGCTTGCTTGAGCACGGTGTGGCTGAAGCTGCCGCCCATGAAGATCAACGACCACTCGCCGTGGGTTCAGACCGACTCCACGAAGGGTTGTACCAGAACGCCTGATTGTTCGATGAGCAAGTCGAGACGGTTCTGGTCGGTTTTGGCCTGATCGCGATCCGTCCGCCATGCGCCGAAAGCCGTTGCTGCAATAGAAGGCTTAACTACCGCCTGCGCCCAGTCGTGCTCCCGCAAAATCGCTGCCAGATCCGCCTATGCGCCCTGGGGCAGCCAAACGGTCGGAACGATTGGAATGCCCAGGTGCTAAAGGTCGCGCAGGTAGGTCTTGTCCATATTCCAGCGCACGAGGGCAGCAGGATTCCAGAGCGGCGTATGCTTCTGTTCCAAGCGGGTCACCCAGGCGGCAAAATCAGCCGGGTGATAGTGATAATCCCAGCACGAGCGGATGATGACCACGTCGAACAGCTTCCAGCGCGCCTGCAGGTCGTTCCAGACGACAGCGCTCATCTCGATGCCATACTGGCGCAGTTGTTCGCTGACCAGACGGTCTTCAGCGGCGAGCCTGGGCAACTTATGATCCGTTGCCATTGCAATATGCGGCATCGGCTCTCCTCATTTTTGGACAGTGCGAATCCTCAGTTGCTATTCATCTGCAATGGCACGTTGATGCCGCAAATGAACGCTGATCAACGCAGATGGAACGTACCAACGCGCCAACGTACTAAGACATGGTTCGTCGCTGCTTGACCGTTGTCGGTGTGGATGCGCGTTGTCCATCATGTAGCGCTCCGCAAGAGCAAGCCAGCGCGGCTGCAAGCCGCGCCTACAGCGAAAGCCCGAATGGTAACATCACGTCGGTTATCCTGAAACCTTGTCTAACCTGCCAACGTGCCAACATTCAAACCCTGGTCCTGAGCCCTTCGGCTTCGCTCAGGACTGGCGCAGCGGAAGGAGGCCAACGTTGGTGATGCTACCGCTTCGGCTCGGCGATGGTGATCAGGCGATGGCTCATATCGATCACCTCGCCGCCCTGAATCACCTGTTCACCGATACACGAAACCATCGTTACCATTTCGCGACCCTGAGGCAGGATATAGCGCACCTCATTAGGCTTGACCCAAATCTGCTGTGTGACCACGTATTCAAAGGCGTCGCCGCCCCGGTTGTAAAGCACAACCTGGTTGCCGGGTTGTAACTGTTTGATCTTGCCGAATGGCGCTGGAATCTGCGGCGCCTCGGTAAAGCGCAGCACGTGTCCCCAGAGCACAATATTCTCGCCTTCGCCGGGAGCGGCGCTCAGGTTGTACCAGCCGACATCGTGCTTGGGCACAATTGGTATGTTCTGCCGGTCCAATCCTACCGAGACGATGGGGTTATTCATGCCAATGACTGGAATGCTAACCCGTAACGGTTCGACCAAGCTGATTCGTGGCGGCGCGCTGGCCGATGGATTCATTTCGGTTCCCAACAAACCCATTAACACGCGGTTCGAGGCCGACAACTCGGGGTGTAGCTCCATTCGCGCTCGCTCGAACCACTGGACGAGATACGTTCTGCCGTCGGCTAGCGTCTCCTCCTGCTGATCGGTCAGCGGCAGCCCGAACAGGGTCAGGTTTTCCGCCTCGCTCCAGCCGCGCCGGCCATCGCTTTCGACGCCATTGGATCGCCAGGCCTGGAAAAATTCACCGCAGACATTGCGCCGCGTCTCGGCGAAGAAGCGACAGTTGGGCTGCGGCGCCGCAGCGGACAGGGCGCTCCAATCACGTCCCATTCTCCCGAGGTGATCCGCGCCTAACCGGCCCACCTGGACAGTATAGGGCCGGGCATGCTCCGGGTGAATTTCCAGGCGATGGCGCTCGAACCACTGCACCTGGCGAACCTGGCCTTCCGTCGTTTCCTCTTGCAGCGGCGTGATTGGGTAACCGAACACGTCGAGTCCGCCGTTTTGCTCCCAGAAGCGCCAGATTGGTCCGTAGACACAGTATCCTGTTGCGCTGAAGCAGCGTTCGTCGGGCGCGGCCATTCCCTGGTCTGGAATGGCCATCCAGAGAGCGCCAACGATCCAGAGAAAGGCTGTCATGAGTTGTAGGCGGTGATGGTGCATATGAACCTCGGTTTGCTTCAATCCTAGAACGTTAGAACGTTGGCAGGTTAGCAGGTTGGCAGGTTAGAACGTTACCGCTTCGCACGTTCAATGCTCAATTCTTAACTATCGGCGGCATCAGTATGCCATTGCAGGGTGAGACATTCGCAGGTTGGCAGGTTGGCACGTTCACCGCGGTGAATATCGCTGTCGCTAATGGCTCTTTTTGCGTGAGATCCCATGCGCGGGGCGCACACCACAGGCATGAAAACGAATTATCGGCTTATCAGCACGTTTTAGCTATATGCGCACATGCTGAACCCTTCGGCTTCGATCAGGAATGGCGAAGTGAAGAATCTCCTTACCCAAGGGTGCAAGACCCTTCGCTTCGCTCAGGGTGACATCGACAAGTCCCGTTCCGATGCGGTGCAGGATGAAGTCTCGTTGTAGTATTAGTGCCAGATGCACCAGAAACTGTTCAAACGATGGTATACTATACGGCATTGTTTCATTATTGTACTATATCATAACTATAAGAACACGATTCTAACTGCGCCCGATCGAATAGGCTTCACGTACAATTGCATCAATGCCAGGTTCATGCCGGGTGTCGTGGGGCGAATATGATATAGAACAAACACTGCATTTTATGGATGCTCGGGCCTTGGCGAGCGCAGCTTGATAGCCGGCGGCCTCTGCTGTTGCCGACACGATACACGCGAATGCTCCTGGCGCGTCTGGCCCTGGCTCATCCCCAGCCGGTTGCGCGCACGGCGTTACTAAGCGATCTCTGTCTGGATTTGCCCTTCGAGAACGCTAATCGTCGCTTTCGGGCCACGCGGCGCTACCTGCGGCGCGCTCTGGGCGACCTGCTTGTGAGCGACAATAAACAGCTTGCGCTCGCGCCCAACCTGACGATTGTCTGCGATTATAGCGAGTTCGAGCGCAAGACGCATCCCGGCGCATCCCAGGTCGAACTCGAGGCGGCGATTGCGCTCTACCGCGGGCCGTTGCTGGTTCCCGCCCCCGACGGTTGGGCGGCGTATGAGTCGCATCGCGCCCATATGCGCTACATTGATGCATTGCGCCGGTTTGTTGATCTTGCCCTGGCTTCGAACACACCTGCCGCGATATGGCAAGCCGCTCAGTGGGAGGAGCGTGCCCACATTGGGTATCTGTAAGCGCTGATTACACTTGGTGATCGGGCTGCCGCCGCCGCTCACCTCAGCCGTGAGCGCGCGTTGCTCCGCAGCGAGTGGGGGCATTAACTTGGTCTGGTGCCCGAAGAGTTGGCCCGTGCCATTACGCGCATGCCAACCGAACGCCAATCTGCTGGGGTTGTTCGGGCGGTGTCGGTCGATCACGACAATACACCGCTTACCTATGGCTCGATTCTCGCCGATATCAACAATCTGCCGCTGATCGGTCACGCGACGGAACCCAACGTGCTCAATGCCACGTGGCGTCAGGCGACTCAGGGACGACCTGCCGGGGTGCTGATCGAGGGGGCCAGTTGTGTTGGTAAGAGTCGTTTCGTTCACGATTTGGCGGCGCAGGTTCGGCTGCGTTCCCATCACCTCGTCTTCTGGTGGGCTGCGCGCGGGATACCCCCAGACTCCTGGCTGGGGATGGTGGAGAACGGGTTCGAGCGCCTGAACGAGACCGAGCGGGTCTTTGCGGCGGAAGCTTGTGCGGCAATCGATGATTGCAGTTGGAGTGTGCTTTGCCGTTAGCGGAGATCCGTCGTCTTGCCCCGCAGCGCGCCCCGTCGCCATTGGAGGCGCCGCCCCGCGTAGCGGAGGCGACGCGGCGCATTGCCGCGCTACATACGTTGATCGAGAGCCTGGCCTCGCGGGGTGCGATCCTGTTGAGCATCGACGACCTGCCCTTGGTCGACCTGGAACTCCGCAAATTGTTGACGCAGGTGTTGTCCGGCCAGCATAATGTCTGCCTCCTGGTGACCTGTCTGCCCGGCACATGCCAGGAGCTGTTGCAACTCGATCCGGACGCTCCTGAACCGAGTTGCCGGACGCTGTCGCTTGGCCCTCTCGGCGATGACGCCACGCGCGGCCTGATTCGCGTTACCCTCGGCGGCGCCGCCGACAATCTGCTCGATCAAGACGCACTCCGCTATGATGCCCGTCTGGGCTGGCAACGCACTCCGCCCGACATCGTGTTGCCGCAACAGATCAACGATCGGCTTACACAGCGCTTGAGTCGTCTCTCTCCGGGCGCGTATTATCTGGCTGCACTGCTTGCTGTGCTGGGTCGTCCCGTCGAAAATGCTTTGCTCGAAATACTCTGGAGCGATGAGGATGCGCGTCTGGAAGCTCAAGCTGAACTGCTCAGTCAGGCTGTGCTGGTCGAGCGGGTCGATTGGCTGCGTTTCGATCACCTTTGGCTACAGAGCAATCTGCTCGCGATTCTGGATGCCGAACCGTGCGCGGCGCTCCATGCCCAGATTGCCGCCGCGTTGCGCACACTGCCCGACGCCGATCGCGCCGAACGGATGCAGCATCATGCCGGCGCGCAGGAGTGGGAGGCCGCCCTGAGTGATGCGCTCACTGTGGCCGAGGAGGCCCTGGCGCAGACTCCTTTGCCGCTGTTGCGCCGTGCTTTGGATGTCGCCGAGCAATCGATCATCGCTCTGGGGTGCGATCCGCTTGATGATCGCCGCTGGCCGGTATTGCGGCTGCGTGAGCGCTATCATGCCCAGGCTGAACGCGGATCTGCTTGGGAACACGGTCTCGATGCGCTCCAACATTTTGCCATGGCCTCGTAGCGGGCTGCTTGGCAGGTCGAGGCGCTCTCGTGTTATGGGCTGGCGGAGCTTGAACTATGAATTTTGACGACCAAAACCGGCAATTGGAAAAGGCATTCGTCGTGCCGCCTTCAGGCGGCTGTACTGCCGTAAAACCGCATAAAGGCGGCACTACGCGACTACCTCTGTTGATTGTCAAATTTCATTAGAGGCGCTACCTTTCCGATCTGCGACTTGCCATACATCGAGGAGATGCGAGTCAGAGAAGCGTCCGGCGGCGGTTTGCAGCAGTGGCTGGCGCGTGACGACAGCTGCCGCGACTTGCTCGGGGGCGTCGAACGTAAAGATGTATTGGAAGCCTTCACGACGCAGGCCGCGGAGCGAGCGGCGCAAATCCTTCATCTGATGGCGGATGACGTGCGGGCCGAAGTTGCGGTCGGGGCGAGTCTGGTTGCGTTCATGGCAGAGGGGTTCGGGCAGGTTGAAAACGATTGCCGCCGCAAGGACGTGGTGGGCGCGGGCGAGGGTCAAGAGTGACTTGCGCGCCTCGGCCTGCACGTTCGTTGCATCAATCACGGTCAGCCGCCCAGCCGCCAGCCGCTTGCTCGCGCTGTAGTGGAGGACATCGAAGGCGTCGGGGGTGGCCGACTGGTCGTTCTCGTCATCGGCGACCAGTCCGTGACAGAAATCCGACGAGAGAGTTTCGGTTGGCCGGAAGTGGGTTCGTGCGAAGGTCGACTTGCCCGCACCGGATGGGCCGATCAGAACAACGAGCGCGAGTTCAGGTATCGTGAGCTGCATGGAATATTTTTGTGCTATGACCTTTACCAAGGATACATTGTATCACGTCGTTTACTGTGTTTCTATACGGCTCAAGACAGATCTGAAGAGTTCAGTATGTCGGTCGTATTCGACCCGCAATCGTATGCCAAAAAGCGGGTGTGAATTAGCTCACACCCGCTCGTGGGACGATATCGATCTTGGGCTGAACCTGGGCAGGGACGAAGCCCTACCCAGGCACTGTCATTTTTATCGACTATGTCTTGTCCTTGTCGTCGCCCACTTCTCCATTTAACCCGTCACCGCTGTCGCTGAATTGTTGCCGAAACGTCGCCAGGTCGAGATCATCAATATCCATTGCGTCTTCACTGTCCCCGTTCACGAGCATCTCGGTTTCTTCATCAGCATCGCGCAGGCCGAGCAGCGCCTCGGCGCGCAGCACCTCCTCGATGGGTCGCGGCTCCTCCTGCCTGTTGCTGTCTACACTGCCTTCTTCAAGAATACGGGTCATTTCACCAACCAGATCATCGTGGCGTGGACCAATCCGGCGCTTTTCGATACCGGTGCCCGCCGGAATGAGTTTGCCAATGACGACATTCTCCTTCAGGCCGCGCAGGTAGTCAACCTTGCCGGTAATCGCCGCTTCGGTCAGCACTCGTGTGGTCTCCTGGAATGATGCTGCTGACAAGAAGCTGTCGGTATTGAGCGATGCTTTTGTGATGCCGAGCAACATCGTTGCTGCCGTTGCGGGCTCGCCGCCCTGACTAACGATCTCGTTGTTGAGGCGTCGAAATTCCGAAGCTTCCACCAACTCACCGGGTAACAGACCGGTGTCGCCAGGCTCCTCGATGCGTACGCGGCGTAGCATCTGGCGGACGATGACCTCGATATGTTTGTCGTTGATGTTCACACCCTGGCTGCGGTACACCTTCTGCGCCTCGTTGACCAGATATCTCTGAACGGCTTCTTTGCCCTGCAATTCCAGCAGTTCCTGAGGATCGGCGCTGCCGTCAGTAAGCTGTTGACCGGCGATAACCCGAATGCCATTCTCGATTTCGGGGCGGAAGCGCGCAATGTGTGACACAACCATCTCGCGTTCCTCGCGATCCTCCAGACTCACGATGATCTGGTTGCCCTGAATATGGAGTCGTCCGCCCATCCGCGCCAAAATGGGCGGAGCGTCGCTATCACTGCGGTTGCTCTCGGCCAGCAGTTGGCCTTCGCTCACCTCAGCGCCATCGGCGACAGCTACAATGTAATCGTTCGGCAGTTTGTACTCGTCGGTATAGACCTCCGAAGAGGTAATCCGAACAGTTCGTACGCCCTCGTCGTCCTTGATGATATTGACGACGCCATCGATTTCGGCCAGCAGGGCTTTCCCTTTGGGCGAGCGGGCTTCGAAGATCTCCTGTACGCGCGGCAGACCCTGCGTAATATCATCGGCGCTTGCCACACCGCCGGTATGGAAGGTCCGCAACGTGAGCTGCGTACCCGGCTCGCCGATGGACTGGGCCGCGATAATCCCGACCGCTTCACCGGCTTCTACCAGTTTGCCAGTTGCCAGGTTGCGTCCATAGCATAGCCGACAGAGGCCATGTTCGGCCTGGCACGATAGCGGTGAACGCACATAGATTGCAGTAATATCGGCTTGATGCAGCAGGTTTGCCTTATCCTCGTCGATTTCCTCGTCGCGTTCTGCTAGCAACTCCTTGGTTTCAGGGTGCAATATCGGCGCGGCCAGGATACGGCCAACGATGCGCTTCCGGAGCGGTTCCATCAACTCGCTGTCATCGTCGGTATGGAGCCACAGGCCATCCTCGGTGCCACAGTCTTCGATAGTGATAATCACATCTTGGGCAACGTCGACGAGACGGCGGGTTAGGTAGCCTGCATCGGCGGTACGAAGCGCGGTATCGGCCAGGCCTTTGCGTCCGCCGTGGGTCGAGACGAAGTAGTCGAGCACAGAGAGACCCTCGCGGAAGTTTGCCTTAATCGGCAGTTCAATAATCCGTCCGGTCGGGTCCGACATCAAGCCGCGCATCCCAGCCATCTGGCTAATCTGGTTGATATTACCACGCGCGCCACTGGTTGACATCATTGCCACTGGGCCGTAGGGGTTGAGGTTAGCTTCGACCGCCTTGATCGTGTGCTTTGTCGCTTCCTGCCAAATGCGCACCACTTCCTGATAGCGCTCTTCGGCGGAGACCAAGCCGCGACGGAATTGCTTTTCGATATCAGCGACCTGCTCTTCCGCTTCCGCAACAATTCGGTGCTTGTCCTGCGGGATCTCGATATCGTCAATACCGATAGTCATCCCGCCGAGCGTAGCGTATTTGAAGCCAAGCGCCTTGATCCGATCAGCTTGGGTTGCTGTTTGCTCTGAACCATAGATCCGCACCATTTCTTGACGTGGCTTATTTCCAAAACGCCGGTGAATATCGTCCAGTTCTTCATCGTCAACATTTTTAGGATTGGTAAAATGCTGGTAGCAGTCGGCAATGATTTCGCGCAGACCCTTCTTGTCAACCAAACGGTTGCGGAAGCGCAATGGCGGTAACAACTCGTTGTTGAGCAAGACCCGCCCGATGGTTGTCTCGAGGAGCATGCGAGGGGCGCCCTCATCGGTCGGCGCGAGATTGCGCACTGCACGGTCGCTGCGGCCCTGGACAGCACCTTCCATTCTGATGTGGATAGGCGCTTGGATATCAATCAGGCCTTTATCATAGGCCAGCATGGCCTCATCGATGCTGGCGAACTTCTTACCGCTGCCCTTTGCGCCATCGTGGACCATCGTCAGATAGTAACAACCAAGCACGATGTCCTGCGATGGGGTAATGATTGGGTCGCCGTGGGCCGGGCTCAACAAGTTATACTTACTCAGCATCCGGGTTCGTGCTTCTTCCTGGGCTTTGCGCGAAAGCGGCACGTGGACGGCCATCTGGTCGCCGTCGAAATCGGCGTTGAAGGCGGCGCAGACAAGCGGATGCAACTGGATAGCGCTGCCCTCGATCAGCTTCGCCTCGAATGCCTGGATAGAGAGACGGTGCAGCGATGGTGCGCGGTTCAGGAGCACGAGGTAGTCCTTGATCACTTCTTCGAGGACATCCCATACTTCGGGGCGCACGCGCTCGACAATACGCTTGGCGCTCTTGATGTTGTGGGCGAACCCTTTTTCGACCAAGCGGCGCATCACGAAGGGCTTGAATAGCTCCAGCGCCATCTTCTTGGGCAGACCGCACTGGTGCAGTTGCAAGTTGGGGCCAACCACGATCACCGATCGACCCGAATAGTCGACACGCTTGCCCAACAGATTCTGGCGGAAACGTCCCTGCTTGCCCTTAAGCATATCGCTGAGGCTTTTCAGTCGATGCTTGCCCTTCCCGCTGACGGCTCGTCCACGCCGGCCATTGTCGATCAAGGCGTCGACGGCTTCCTGAAGCATTCGCTTCTCGTTGCGTACAATGATTTCCGGCGCGTTGAGCTCCATCAGCCGCTTGAGACGATTGTTGCGGTTGATCACGCGGCGGTAGAGGTCGTTCAGGTCGCTTGTCGCGAAACGCCCGCCATCGAGTTGCACC
>JAKSDJ010000089.1 GCA_022360155.1 Chloroflexales bacterium
CGACCCACGCCTGGCAAAAGTTCAGATCGATGTGGCTTGCCACATCCACAATGTGCTTTGTGGGCCGCAAGGCGTCGCTCGCATCTATGGGCCGAAGAAGGGGGCCTCACCCGCAGTGGTCGAACAACTCGCCCATGCACTGGATCATTATGCCGAAATCATCAAGCGCGATCTGGGGGAAGATGTGAGCGCTATACCCGGCGGTGGAGCGTCAGGAGGCCTTGGGACGGGGCTCTATGCCTTGCTTGGGGCGCGGTTGTATCCCAGCTATACGATTGTCATTCGCTACCTGGATAGCTTGTTCCACAATGCCGATCTGGTGATAACCGCCGAAGACGATATCGACTGTCAGACACCGCGTGGCAGCATACCCACCGAGGTGGCGCGCCATGCTCGACGTTACGGCCTACCGGTCATTACCCTGGCGGGAAGCATTGGACGCGATGCCCGCGTCAACTACAATCATGGCATTGCTGCATTTATGAGCATTATACCAACCTCCTGCACGCCCGACCAGGCAGCCGAGTGCGCCTTCGAATGGGCCGTGAACTGTGCAGAAAATGTCATGCGGATGGTTTTGGCAGGGCGGCAAATCACCCAACGCCCGAGTTGGCCAATGTTAACGCCGCACCAGTCAAACAACGGGGTCGATGGAACGGGGCAAGCGAACTATTGGACAGGATAGTTGGAATGTTCCAACTTACCCGCCTGCCAATACATTCGGAATAATTGGAGGTTACTGGAGAGAAAGCTAAGGCTGAGGAAGCTACGGGCATCCGACATTGGTCGGCGCCGGTTTGCCGCTGAAGGTAACTTCGAGGACGGCGCCATCGCGGAACACGACGGTGCGGCGAGTTCGGGTCACCGTCTGCGGAGCGCTTGCTCCTTCGAGTAGCACACAGCCATCAACGAAGAGCTGTTCGTTCGTGCTTGCTACACCGCCGTGCAACAAACCCAATGCTTGTTCCTGCGCCATTGCCAGGCAGGTGGGTGCAAAGAAGCCAACACCGGCAAAGGCGACAGTTCCTCCAATCAGCAGTAACATCAGGAGAAACAGAAAACCCGCACCAGCCAGACGGCGGCGGCGCGGTCGCAGAACAATCGAGCCATTGGGGAGGGGGGAACTCTTAACCATTTGCGCTTTATGTCAAATTGTGTGCGGCAACCAATGATATCCTTGTGACTGACAACGCCCGTGGGGCGCAGAATGCCAGACGATACACTCAGTGTACCGAACCGCATACTGCCGCGCATTCCCCCATCAGTCCCTTTTTGCCAGCAAGGTTACTAATTCTGTTCGTAGCGGCTGGAATGCTGAAACGTTGAAACAGTGACAGGTTAGCAGGTTGGAACGTTCTAACCTGCTAACCCGAGAGGTGAGACCTAGCCTAGCCCAACTCCTTCAACTCCTCTAGTTCCACCAGAGTCACCCCGCCGGCGACGCTCGCGCCTTCGCTGTATGATAGACGCTGCACAATCCCGGCGTGTGGCGCCACAATGGTGTGCTCCATTTTCATCGCCTCAAGCACAACTAAGGGCTGGCCTTCCTGAACTTCCTGACCTTCGCTCACCAAAACCTTGATCAGCGTGCCTGGCATCGGCGATGTTAGACTCTCGCTGCCAGAGCCGCCGTGATGCCCCGCCGAGTCGACGCTAAGCGGCGCCGGGCGCGACAGACGATACGCTGCCCCGCGCCAGAGAATGAGCAAGTCGCCATTGGCAGCATCGGCGGCTATCCGAAAACGCTCGTGGAAGTGAGATAGAGCCCCATTCGTTTCAGGTAAAGACGAGTATTGGATCTTGGATTGGGTCTCGCCGGTCAAAATTAATTCTGCGGGACCACAAATGACATTGGTAATCCGAAACTCAGCATCGTGCAAGCTGATATGCCATCCCGCACCATCAACAGATGCCTGTATCGCATAGAGCGCATTAATCCATTGGTAGCGCAGCGGTATCCCGAGCCCATTCATTCGCCACAGCGCTGCGAAGGGATCATTTGATGCTTGGCGAGCGGCGCTCGGTGTTTTCAAATCCCACATCGCAGCTGCGACCAGAACCTCGATCGGCATCTCGTTGGGCGGTGCTGTCTCCAGCGTATTGGTTTCGAGAAAACCCGTATGCGTATCACCCGCAGCAAAAGTGGAATTGGCGGCGATGGCCCGCAATAATGGCAGATTAGTGGTCAAGCCCAGGATAGCATAGTCATCCAAGGCGCGGCGCAGGCGACCTAGCGTCGCTGGCCGATCTGGACCATGCACGATCAACTTGGCGATCATTGGATCGTAGTACATCGTTACCTCGTCACCCGTCGTTAGTCCCGAGTCGACTCGGATGCCCGGCCCGATCGGCGGGTCGTGCAGGGCAAGCTGGCCTGTAGCCGGCAGATACATTACCGGGTCTTCGGCGTAGAGCCGCACCTCGATAGC
>JAKSDJ010000530.1 GCA_022360155.1 Chloroflexales bacterium
CTTGTCCTTTGCAGAGAGTGTTGCTATTTTGGATTTATACCAATTGACTGAAGTATTCCGCATGCTGTCATGCTGAGCCCTTCGGCGTCGCTCAGGATACACGAAGCGAAGGATCTCGTCAGCAGCAAGCCGAGATGCTGAGCGCAGCGAAGCATGACATGCGAGGGGTTCAAGTTAAATTGGTATTAGACCGCAAAGGTTGCAAAAACCTTTGAGATCTTTACGAAATGTTCAGCGTCCGTAGCCGGCATAGTCCGGGTCGACCTGGCGGGTGCAGGAGTCGGGCGCTTCGCCGCCGCGCACACACGCGAGCCACTGCTCGGTGAGGAATTGCGCATCGGCGAGTTCAACAGCGAGGTCGGCGCCCTGGAGCGCGCGGTCAATCGCGCGGAAGAGCCAGAACGGATCGATCTCGGACCGATCTAGAGGTGCGTTCGCACTGCCGAGCGGTTGTTCAAGGGCTGCGCGGTACGCCGCATAGACCTCGGCTTTTCCTGGTACAGCCTGAGTGAGGAACGCCTCCGAATCGGCGATCGAATGGCGAGTGGGGAATTCGTTTTGCAGATGCGCTGTCTGGCCGCTCAAATACTTCAGCCATTCCCAGCACGCCTGGGGATGTTCGGTCTGGGCGGCAATGTACAAGCCACTCAGGCGGATATCGTTGGCGGTGATCCCGCTGCGACCGGCGGGCGGGGCAATGAAGCTTGGAGCAAAGCCTGACCCATTCCCACTTTGGCGTCCCTCTCCCCATACATCGGGGCGAATGCCCGAATGGAGCCACATTCCAATTTGCCCGCTGCTGATGTAGTCGATCTCTGCGACAACGACGGCAGAGCTTGGACTAGAGCTAGAGCTAGAGCTAGAGTTACTTTTGTAACCCGGCAATTCTTGATGCGGAGAGTGGTTACGTAATAAGTTGACGTGATATTGAAGCGCTGCAATCACCTGCGGGTCTGTGAATGCCGGCTGGAGCGTCCCTTCGCTTTCCTGGACAGCGGCAGCACCGAACCGATCCAGGAAGAAAAATACATCGTTAGGTCCGTTGTAGGAAGGTGCATATCCATACTGTTGCGTCTCGCCCGTCGTGTGGGTAAGTCGTTGGGCGGCATTCGCGAAGTCGTCCAGCGTCCAGTCGCTGTGTGGCGGCGGCAAGCCAGCCGCTTCGAAGGCGGCCTGATTGTAGTACAACACGCGATATTCGGCGGTATAGGGCAGGCCGTAGAGGGCGGTCCCTCTCTGGAATGGCGCCAGGAGGGCGGGCGGGTAGTCGCCGATCTCGAAACTTTGATCGGCAGCAATCAGCGCTTGCAGATCGAGTGTCGTCTGGGCGACATCCGCCGGCAGGGTAGTCGGCCAGGCAAAGCAATCGGATGTAGCGGCTGCCTCGATCAGTCCTTGGCGATCATCTGAGGGATCACTATCCCGGATCTGGACTTGGATCATCGGGTTATCCTGGCTAAACTGCTGTGCGAGATCATAGATGCGCCATCTATCGTAGGCGTTGAATGTAATGACCGCAGCTCCCTCAGCGGCAATCTGTGGCGTTGCAACGACCAGGGGGCGCGGGTCGGGGGTGGGCTGCGGCGTGGTTTGGGCAATGGCGAGGCGCTCATCCAGCGCTTGCTGGGCAGTGTCTACGAACTGTTCCGCGCTGGACTGGCCGCTAATAAAGGAGTACCACCAACTACGCAGCGCTGACTCAATCCGTTCGTCGGGAAGGGTTACCAGCATACGCGCTGGCTGTTCAACAATAGTGCGCACGGCTGCCGCAGCTTCCGGATCGAGCTGCTGCCAGTAACCGCTTTGTTCCGCCAATGATGCACGAGCGGGGAGAGCGGAGCGACTCTCTGGGTCTTCCTCAACCAGTTGACGGCTCAGAAATGACAACCAGCGCCAGGCGGCTTCAGGGTGTTGGGCGCCGTTGCTCATAACGTAGCCTCGTTGCACATATATATCTGGTACCAGATCCAGGCTTGGGCGGGGGAGGTAGCCGATCTCGAACTCGAGACCCGGCTCGTTGGCGTCGAGGCTGAACTGCCCAGATGGCCAGATCGCCAGGCGCTGCGCCTGGGCCAATGGTCGAATCTGTTCAGAAGATACAATCGTTGCTCCAGAAGATGCATCTTCTATAATAGTGCGAATGACTCCGGAATCAATGAGCGACCGCACACGCTGCAGCGCCGCGATGAGTTCTGGTTGATCGAAGCGCACCTGCTCGATCGGCGTATTGAACAGGGAGGCGCCAGCCTGCTCCAATTCGTTGCGGAATACCGTCCAGCCGTCGAAGCCGTCCATCAGGCCGTAGACTTCGATCTGCTCGCCATTTGTCACGGTCAGGCGCTGGGCGGCATCCACGATCTCGCTCCAGGTTGTGTTGAGGCCCGGTTCGGGCAAGCCGCGCGCTGCCCAGAGGTTTTTGTTGTACGCCAAGAGTGAAACCCAGATTTCTTGGGGCAGCATATAGATCTCGCCATCCGCGTGTGACTCGCTGAAGGCCCTCGGGAAATAGTCGGCGTAGTCAAAGCTGGGATCGGCGTCGATCAACGGCTTGAGGTTGCGGAAATAGCCCTGCGTGAGATCCTCTGGTCCGACATACCGCACTGTGGTGTCCACGGTGCGCACAATGTCGGGCAGTGCCTGCTCGTTTTGCATCACCTGTCTATCGGCTGATATGGTTACCTCATCGAGTGGAACAAATTGAACCTGCACACTAGGGTTTTCGGCGTTAAACCGCTCGATCAAAGGGGCGTACAACGGGCGTTGATGTTCGTAGGCGCCGAAGGTAATGGTGACAACCTGGTCGGGCGGGACATCCGGCGCTTGGGTGGCAACAGGGTTTATCGGCGCAGCGGCGCATGCGGCAAGCAGAATCGCTGCGATCCCCAGCATCAGCTTTGGGGGTGAGAACATCGATGGCAACCGAAACATTATCGTTCTCCTGTTTGAAACGACGCGATTAGTGATTACGGCGGAAATCTGGTCGCTTCAGTTGTTGATTATGGTTTGTGACTGATAATACCAATTTGACTTAGATATTCCGCATCTTGTCAATCCTTCACGTTGTTCAGGACAGGCTCTGAACCCTTCGGCTGCGCTCAGGACATGCTCGCCGGAGGGCTCAGCAGCAGCAAGCCGAGATGCTTTGCTTCGCTCAGCATGACATGCGTGGTTTTCATGTTGAATTGGTATAAGACATACGCGGCGTCAGGCACTGGGCTTGCAGACGAGGCGCACCTTCAGCCGGGCGCTTTGCGCCGCGTGAATACCTAACGGGAATAAGCTGCTGGACGCAAGCTTTTCCCGCAACTTAGGTTTTATTATTCTGCGAGATCAAAGGACAACGCATAGCCGGCGTAGTTCGGGTCTACCTGCCGGGCGCATGCTGCCCAACCCTCGCCGCTGCCATAGCAGGCGACATACTGTTGAGTGAGAAACTGCGCGTCGGCCAACTCGCGCTCCAGGTCGGCCCCTTGCAAAGCGCGGTCGATTGCCTGGTAGAACCAGTAGCCGTCCATCCGGTCAGAATGAGGCGAGATCCTCCCCTCATATCGAGACGCGGCGGAACCCGGCGCAGAACTATCGAGTATGGCAGCGTAGGCGGCGTAGACCGCGGCCATGCCCGGCGTTGCATCTTCCAGAAAGGCTGCGGACTCCGCTTGTGAGATCCGGGCCGGAAAGCGCCCGACTTCGAGGATGCGACTGTTCTCGGCGCTGAGATAGCGCAGCCACCGCCAGCACGCCTCGGGATACGGTGTCTGAGCGGAAATGAACCAGCCGGTAACGACATGGAAGTCGCGTGGCGTTACAGCGCTGCCTCCAAAAGGAGGCGGCGCAACGGCATGGGTAAAAGTGTATTGCGATGCATCGCCTCCATATCGGGTGTATTCGGTGTTGTCGAACCACATCGCGGCGCGGCCTGTTCTCGCAAACTCGGCCCAGTCGGGGGCAATCATGGCATGGTCACGCTTATAGTGTTCGATCTGCTGGTGCGGCGAGTTGTTCCTGAGCAGATCCAGGAAGAAACGGATCGCGGCAAGGGTTTGCGGATCACTGAAGTTGGGCTGGACGTGCGTGCCGTCGCTTTGGGTTGGCTGCGCACCAAAGCGGTCGAGGAAAAACATCATATCGCTGGGCATCCAGCCCGCAGAGACAAAGCCGTAGCGGCGCGTTTCCTCCTCACCGCCGGTGAGCTGCTGTGCCGCGTTCAGGAAATCATTCGGCGTCCATGACGCGCTGGGATAGGTCAGCCCGACAGCATCGAACCGGTTGCGGTTGTAGTGCAGCACCGGCAAGCTCACCTGATCGGGCAAGCCTTGTAATACGCCTTCATAGCGGAAAAGCTCCAGCAGCGCAGCCGGATAATCACCCAGGTCAAATGATGGGTCGGCATCAATCAGGGGTTGGAGATCAAGCACATCATTGGCCAGTGTGCTCAATGCACCGCTTCCCCAGGCAAAGCAATCGGACCTGGC
>JAKSDJ010001041.1 GCA_022360155.1 Chloroflexales bacterium
CAAGCGTTTCGGCCATTATCGCCGCTGGCATTGTACCGGCGGCGCTCGAGATGATGGTAGGCCGTGGTATTGCTGCTGTCGAAGCAGCGGTTCAAGCTGGCTATCCCGCCGATGCGCGCGCCGTGTTGTTCGCACACCGCAATGATCCGTTTCGCCTGAACCTCCAACTCCTCACGTAATCCATCAATTTCGATCAGTAGCACGGCGCGCGCATCGGCGGGATAGCCAGCTTGAACCGCTGCTTCGACAGCAGCAATACCACGGCCTACCATCATCTCGAGCGCCGCCGGTACAATGCCAGCGGCGATAATGGCCGAAACGCTTGTACTGGTCGCGTCCAACTCATCATAGATTACCAGGAAGGTGCGCACATCCTCGCTGTTGGGCGTCAAGCGCACCGTCAACTCGGTCGCAATACCCAGCGTTCCTTCACTGCCAATAAACGCGCCAAGCAAATCGTAGCCGGGTGCATTCGGAGCAGTCCCGCCCAGATGCACAATACTGCCGTCACTCAACACCACAGTAGCCGCCAGAACGTGATTGCTGGTCACTCCATATTTGAGGCAGTGCGGGCCGCCGGCATTCACAGCGACGTTGCCCCCGATCGTACTTGATCGTTGGCTGCTCGGGTCGGGCGCGAAGTGCAATCCATGCACAGCGGCTCGTTCGCTCAACTCAACGTTGATCACCCCTGGTTGCACTATGGCGGTACGGTCAACGGGATCGATACGTAAGATGCGGTCGAGGCGAGCCAGTGATACGACGATGCCGCCGCTAACCGGGATGCTCCCGCCGCTCAGGCCAGTACCCGCTCCGCGCGCGACCAGCGGCAACCTTGCGGCGGCGGCAATCCGCGTAACAGCGGCGACTTCGGCGGTGCTGCCTGGGACAACGACAATTTCGGGCAGAGCCTGATCCAGCGCCGAGCCATCGTACTCGTACAACATCACCTCTTCGGGCCGGTGCAATACATACTGATCGCCAATAGCAACTGCAAGTTCAGCAATCAGCTTATTACGTTGGTCGTACCGTTGATTGTACATTGTTATAGAGCCGTTATTTAGTTCGCACGCGCCGTTTCAGATCAACGGCCGGGCGACGAAACAGCAATACATCAACCATCCCGCGGGGGTACTGTCGTACAAGGGAGCGAATACCGCCGCGCCGTCGCCAGAGCAGCAGCGCAACCATCGCGACGAATAGCAGCGGGAAACTCACCAACGCGCTCATCGGCTGCTTGTTCAGTGCAATGAATGCGATATACGTAAAGAGGAGCGCGAGCGTAAGCGCCTGGATCACCGGCAATAACAAAACACGCTCGCCAACTTGGCGGAAGGCGTAGAGATACGCAATGGCAAACCAGACCTCAAACAGAACGACGAATACTGTTAAGACAACCAACACGAATGTTGCCCCTCTAGCATGGCGATCAACAACCAATTTTCAAGGATTTGTTCATTGAAGGAAATCGTTGAACCCATCATAGCACATTTCTGAGCCTGCCATGCCATAGATGCTCGTGTTTTTCACAAAACGGC
Source organism: Chloroflexales bacterium (assembly GCA_022360155.1). Taxonomy (GTDB): domain Bacteria; phylum Chloroflexota; class Chloroflexia; order Chloroflexales; family Chloroflexaceae; genus JAKSDJ01. Next base: position 1,539 of record JAKSDJ010001041.1, read on the forward strand.
TTCAAGCGGAAATACTCCACTGATGAGACTCCGCCGCTGCAGAAACAGCCTGCACACTCTCGTCGCAAGCATACAGCGCTATAGAGCCGCTTCTTCCTTGTCCTGCGGTCGCTTACGTTTGGCGCTTTTACAGCCTCACACCCCTATGCTATAATCACCGCTCATTAGCACTCGTATGGGTCGCAGCACTGAGTCTGAAAGAGCGAGAATGCATATACCCCATCCAAATCCCTTGCTAGCCGCCACGTCAGTGCCGTGGTCTATTCTTAGGCGCTAGCTGCAAAGTGCATTGGTTAAGGGCTTAGGCGTCGGCGGTTCACAGTTTCGTTCTCGCCATGCCCATTCAGGCAACCTCATTATAAGGACAAACATTATGTTACAGCGGCCCAGTATTACCGCCTTTTTCCCAGCCTGCAACGATGCCGGCACCATTGCCAGCATGGTGGTTACCGTTACCAAAACACTTGAACAGTTGACCAACGACTACGAGGTCATTGTGGTCGAGAATGGCAGTACCGATTACACGGTCGAAGTGTTGGAGGCGCTTGCCGAAAAGTATGATCGACTTCGCGTGCTGACCCACCGTGAGCCGCTTGGTTATGGCGGTGCGCTTCGCGTCGGATTTGCCAACGCTAGCAAAGAACTGGTCTTTTACACCGATGGAGATGGCCAGTATGATCCACGCGAGTTATTGGCGCTGTTGCCTGCCCTCAACGATAATATCGATATTGTCAACGGCTGGAAGATTGATCGTAGCGATCCGCTCCACCGGATCATCATTGGGCGCACCTATCATCACCTGGTCCGCCTCTTGTTTGGCTTCACCCTACGCGATGTCGATTGCGACTTTCGGTTGATTCGCCGCGAGGTTTTCGACGTTATCGACCTCGAGTCGGACAGCGGCACCATCTGCCTCGAATTGATCAAGAAACTCCAAGATGCCGGCTTCCGATTCGCCGAAGTTCCTGTTCATCACTATCATCGCACCTATGGCAAAAGCCAGTTCTTCAATATTCCTCGGCTCTGGCGCACTGCCATCCAGCTCCTCCACCTCTGGCGGAAACTCGTCCTTCGCCGCGAGCACATGCACCATATTGCTGCACGCCGCGCCAAGCTGCTCGAAAAAAGGGCGGAGTCGCAAGCCATGCAACAAGCATAAGTGTTTCACCGTCTCATAGCTAGAACAAAACAAACAGCACTACATGCTATGAGAGGAAGGAATACACATATGCAAACGCCAACTCAACGTCTCATGCGCAGCCGAGACGACAAAATGATAGCCGGTGTCGCCGGAGGTATCGCCAGGTACTTAGCGATTGACTCGGTCATTGTGCGCCTCGTTTTTGTACTTACAGCTTTCAGCGGAATCGGCCTGTTGATCTACCCGTTGCTCTGGCTGCTTATGCCGTTAGCGCCGGAAATGACGGCCACGACAACACATAATGAAACAAGCGAAGTCTTTGTGGCTGCGGGCAGCCGCTCTCGTCGTGTTCGCCTGGACCCGATGACCGGCCAATCTTCGGACCCTGACCAGGAAATTCCTATTCAAAACGTCGGCTCGCCCTCGGGCGACGCTACTGACGCGCAGACGCGACGCAATCGGACCCTAGGGTTTATTCTGCTGGGTATTGGAGTTTTCTTTATGCTACAGATGATACCCTACGGATGGATGCAATTCGTTATTCCGGCGCTGCTGATTGTCGGCGGGATTTGGCTCTTACGCCGGTCGACATAAAAAGCGTGAGCAGCGCCCGTCTAGCACAAACCTGGCAGAGGGGCGCTGTAAAGAGGCCGTAATCTTGGCGGCTAGCACCATCGCCCGATTGTATGATAGAATCTCAATTGGGAGGAGCAAATAAGGGGGCCGTACCACAATCCAGCATTGCTGGGCTCGTTACCCCCATTCATGTTTCATCTCCGCTCCATTCATACCTCCTCCAAGAAACGGCCTTCCTCCTCTCAAACAAAACAAAAACCCGGAGCAATACGCTCCGGGCTTTTGTTTTGCTTAATCTGACAAGATACTATCTTTGGGAACACCCCAAACCGATACGCAGAGCCCAGCTATCCTTGAGCAAGTTCGCGCAAGCGTGAGGGGTTAAGTAAGATAATACCTGACCGATCGAAATCCAGTAAGTGCGCCTCGCGGAACTGGTTAATCACTTTGGTCACAGTTTCACGATAGGCGTTGATCATTTCGGCGAGTTGCTGATGGGTGCGACGGGGTAAGCGCGATTGCTGCTCATCGGATGTTGCGTCGGCCATATCGAGCAGCAGCGAAGCCAGACGCGCCGGCACCGATTTGAAGGCGACTTCGTCTAGCCGCCGGCTCACGGTCAGATGATGCTGGCCAAGCCCCTCGATCAATGCCAGACTGAGCGAAGGCTGTTCGGCCAGAACCTGCAACACCGCTGCGCGCGGCACTACTAGAGCGCGCACAGCTTTGATCGCCTCGGCATAGGTATCGTAACTTGCCGTACCCGCTAACGCGCTATGCCCAAACATCTCGCCCGGCTCGACCACCTTGAGCG
>JAKSDJ010000829.1 GCA_022360155.1 Chloroflexales bacterium
ATCGGTTTACCCCCGGCGAGGTACTGCCGCTCTTTGAAGATCTCTACCAGCAGGTTGTGCATTGATACACCGCATGCTCAGAGGGAACGCTATGATCGATCAGTCGGCTGAAGATTCGGTGCTTATTCTGGGGCGTGCATTGCATGCCCCCTGGAATGAAGGCGCCCGCGTAATCGCGCGGGATACGGCGCGGGTGATGAACACACTTCGTCCAGTACGGGCGGTGTCGATCACGCACGAGCGCTTCTCGGGGCAGTCAAACGAAGCCCTACGCACCGAGCACATCTATACGCGCCTGCCCTACGGTGTTCGCAGTGATTATGCAACGCTCTGGCGCACCCTGCACACAGTCCAGCAGATTGTGCGCAGCAACCGGATCGAGGTAGCGCATCTGGTCGGGCTGCCGTTGGCGCTTGCTCCCTGGCTGCGTCGCTGGGGCATCCGGGTTGTGGCCCATATCGTCCTGGCTCAGCAAACGTACCGCGGGCGGATCGAACGTTTCCGCGCCGCACTGGGTTGGCGTTGCTTCAATCGCTGGATCGACAGTTATGCCTGCACGTCTGAGCATGTACGCACACAGCTCGCGGCGCAAAACTATCCCGCCGCGAAGCTGCATATCGTACCGCCGCCCCTGGATGTTCAGCATTTCCAGCGGGTGGATCGCGCTGCTGCACGCCAAGAACTCGGTCTGCCCGATGATGCGTTTGCAGTTGTCTACGTGGGTACGATTTCGCCCCTGCGCTTCCCGGCCGAAGCGATGTTACAAGCGTTGCACCTGGCTGCTCCGGATATTCCCAAGCTGCGCCTGGCCGTGTTTGCGCCGGTCAGTACGCATCCGTACAACGATGAGTGGGCGGCAGGGCATGTCCACCGCGCGATCTATGGCAGTATGCTGCCCGTCTCGGTGCAGTTGCGCGATTTGACCGAAGCCCAGAAAGCGACGCTCTATAGCGCTGCCGATGTGGTACTGCTGCCCTTCAGTGCGCCAGTTGCGGTTGAGCCGCCCCTGACGCTGTTGGAGGCTATGGCCTGTGAGGCGATAGTGGCGGCAGCGCCTTTTGCCAACCGCTCGCAGATCGTCGCCAACTATGCCAACGGGGTGGCCTTTAACTCACCGGAAGAACTGGCTGAGCATCTGAAGCAGCTCTATGCGAGCGGACCATCGTTCCGCGCCGAGCTGGGCCGGGCCGCTCGTAACTGGATTATCGATCGCTATAGCTTTCCGGCGGTGGCCAATGCCATCAACTCGGTGTGGAACGGGCTTGGGCTTCGGGTGGTTGGTGTGCCCATGTAAGACGAGGTTGCGAAGCGCATTACACCAAACCGGAAAGTGTCGCCGAACTATGTCTGACTTTACTTTATCAGTGTTCCATAGCACATCTTGACAAATACGGAACAGTTGCTTTGGATACATCAAAAATTGCTGTCGCGCTCAAAAATCGGACACCCGAGCAGTTGATTGCTCATATGCGGACGCCGCTCTATCGCAACGGCTACGCGTTGATGATCAGTGCAGCGATAACCTCGGGTTTGGGCTTCGTATACTGGATGCTGGCGACCCGCCTCTATACCCCGGAGCTGGTTGGCCTGAACAGCGCTGTTATCTCCGCTATGTTTTTCGTGGCGGGGGTCGCGCAACTGAGCCTGGTCAGCGTGATGACACGCTTTATTCCCCGCGCCGGTCGCGCAACAGGCCGGCTGGTCGGCGTCGCCTATCTGCTGACGTTGAGCGTTGCGGCATGCGTCAGTTTGATCTTCGTATGGGGTTTGGATATCTGGTCTCCGGCGTTGGCGTTTCTCGGCGCTAGTCCGCTCTTTACTGCCTGGTTTGCAGCGGCGACCATGATGTGGTGCCTCTTTGTCCTGCAGGACAGCGTGCTGACCGGCCTGAAACAGACGCTGTGGATTCCTGTCGAGAATGCGATCTTTGCAGTTGCCAAGATTGTATTATTGGTGCTCTTTGCGACGCCGTTTGCGTCTTATGGGATCTTTGCTTCGTGGACCATTCCGGGCCTCGTCGTCGTGCTGCCCATCAGCGCGCTGATCTTCTGGCGCTTGATCCCGCACCATGCGCATAGCACTGCTGCTCAGGCCGAGCCGATTGCGCCGCCACAGATTGCCCGCTATGCCGCCAGCAACTATCTGGGCTCGATGCTTTCGTTGGCGGTCACGACGCTGTTGCCGCTAATCGTGGTTCATCGGCTTGGCGCCAGCGCCAACGCATACTTTGCCCAGCCCTGGCTGATTGCCAGCGCGCTCCAAATGGTGGCCGGCAATATGGCGCTCTCGCTGACCGTCGAGGCAGTAACCGACCGCACTAGCCTCAAGACATATACCAGGCGGGCGTTGGTGCATACTATGCGCCTGCTCGTGCCGATGGTTCTCGTCATTCTGATGGGCGCGCCCTATCTGCTCCAGATTTTTGGGCCAGACTATGCCGCCGAGGGGTCGGATCTGCTGCGGCTGCTTGCAATTGGAACGTTGCCAAACGTCATCAATATGCTCTATCTGAGCGTCGTTCGCGTGCAAGATCGGATCGTCGCGATTGTGTTGCTCCAAGGTGCATTGTGCGTTTTAACACTCGGCCTGAGCCATTTCTTGATTCCAATATATGGCATTACAGGTGTTGGTTTCGCTTGGGTCGCCAGCCAGACGCTGGTGGCAATGTCTGTCACGATCTCCAACCTGCGATCATTTAGGTGACAACCGGATGGTTTGGAAACTATGTCTGCAACGATACATATTCTGACTGGCCCGCTTGGTCTGATTGTGAGCTTGCTTTTAATCGGACTGCTTGTGATGAGCGAATTCCTTCGCGTTTCGGGCAATCAGAATGCTCAATCGATAATTCGACAGCTCCAAGTCGCCATTCTGTCATTGTTAGTGGTGTTTGCTCTCACCGTGGGGGTGCGCCTCTCGATAGCGCTGAACGACGAACTGCATCTAATATCAACATTTTCGCCATCCCTTGCAACGACGACGCCTCTCCCGGATATCGATATGCTGACCTATTTCCCGCTGGTGATTGACAACGTAACCGATGACACCTCAGTGGTAAGCTCAGTGCCGCCCAACCGTGTAACGGCGCAACAAACACCGGTTGTACCAAGCGGGGTCACGTTCTTCCCGTTGGTCACAACGGGTGTGACCCAAGAACCCGACATTGTTGTTATCGTTTACGTTGTGCATGAGGGCGATCAACTGACCAACCTGGCCAGCCGTTTTAATACCACAATCGAGGCGATTGTGGCGCTCAATCCCCAGATCGATACCAGTACAAATGACCTCGTAGACGGTGACGTTATTCGTATCCCGGCATTGCAGCTCCAAACTACACAGGAAGCAGGACAATGAAAAACCTCTATGTCATTGGCGGTCAGCAGCGCCAGCAACGTCCGTTGCTGGCCGACTCGGATGCTTGGTATGAGTATCAGAAAGGGATCATTCTGCACGTTGTTCCAGAGACAGGTGCGATCGAACAGTGTGTTGAGTATATTTCGCCGCCAGACTCATGCGCCGCCGAAAACCCTCAGGTGCTCTTCAAGTCTGGTACGGTCGTGGGCAATCAACTCTATGCCTGCACCCAAACCGAGGTGTTGATCTACAGACTGCCGGATTTCACCCAGGCGGGCTACATTTCGTTGCCCTGCTTCAACGACGTACACCACGTGCGACCAACAGCCAGCGGAACCTTGCTGGTGGCCAACTCAGGCTTGGACATGGTGTTGGAGTTGACGCCGGACGGTGAGATTGTACAGGAGTGGAATACGTTAGGCGAGGCGGTCTGGGAGCGTTTCTCGCGGACGATTGACTATCGCAAGGGGGTCAACACGAAGCCGCATCGCTCGCATCCCAACTACATCTTCACCGTCGGCGACGAGATCTGGGCGACGCGCTTCCAACAGAAAGACGCCCTCTGCCTCACAAACCCAGAACGACGGATACCAATCGGCATAGAGCGAGTTCATGATGGCGTGCTTCACGAAGGGCGGCTCTACTTTACCACAGTGAATGGCAGCATTGTGATTGTCGATCCAGTGAGATTACACATCGAGGAGGTGGTGGATCTTACAAACATGCACGAGCCGGATACCTTATTGGGCTGGTGTCGCAGCATCTTGATCGACGGCGATAAGGTATGGATCGGCTTTTCCCACATCCGGCCCACCAAGATACGCGAGAATATTGCCTGGGTAATGCGTGGGTTTCGATCGGTATTGCCCACGCGCATTGCCTGCTATGACCTGGCAAAGCGGCAATGCATCGTCGAGGTCGATCTTCAAGCGCACGGCCTAGACGCTGTTTTTAGCATCTTTCCAGGGCATGAGGGAGAGGTGTCTCAATGAAGCGATCATTCCGACTCATCATCATACTAACGCTGCTAACCATCTCTTGTCAGCAGCTCGCCACAACGCCAGCAAGCGCCCGCGAGCCGTCTCTTCGCATAGACGCTCCGGCGCAGGTTGACATTGGCACATCGATCAACGTGACGCTCACGTTGCAGGACGCGGAAGATCTTGGGGGATACGAAACGACGCTGCGCTTCGATCCAAGTGCGGCGCACTTCAACGGGCTCGAACACAACATGGAGGCCATGCGGCGCATTGGGCGCGACATTGGGCTGCTGGGCGCCATCGAGATGGCCGACGGGATTGCATTTGGCGCTTATTCCTGCCCGGTGGCCGAGTGCGCCAGTTCGCGGGAAGGCCCTCGCCAGGACCAAGGCGGACAAGGCACGATTGAACTGGCAACAATCACCATTATCGCCGACCAAGCTGGCGTTCTGGAGCTATCGCTTGCTGCTACGATGTTTGTCAATGCGGCGGGCGCTCCACTGACTGTGGCTGGTGTTGATCAAATAATCACCGTGCAGATCAACGCTGCCGAGGCCGGGTCGCACCATCCGGCGCCAAACGCCGCGAATTGGACCGGGGCTGGCCTCGCTGCAGCTGATACGGGGTCGTTCGATCTGACGGGCGACGGTCTTGTGACCAACGCCGATGTGATGGAGGTCGCCTTGGCGTGGATGCTATCGCGTGAAGCTGGCGATCCCTGTGGAACCCTGCTCGACCCCAGTCGGGACGTTAACCGTGATGGGTGCGTGAATGTCGCCGACCTGCAAATGGTTGCGGCCAACTACAGCCCTGACAGCCCATCGACGAGCAACGCAGGCGCTGTCGCCGAGGCAACGTTCGTCGTGGACTCCGTCGCTGACGATGAGGATGCAACGCTTGGCGACGGGATCTGCGCTACGAAGGCGAAGGAGTGTACGCTCCGGGCGGCAATCGCGGAAGCCAACCTCACCAAGGGTAACAACATGATTGCCTTTGCAATCCCTGGCGACAAGGTCCAAACGATAAAGTTACAGGTTCCTCTACCAACCATCAATGACGAAACCGGCGCTGTTACCATCGACGGTTACACTCAACCGGGGGCCAAACCCAACAGCGATCCGCTAGTAAGCAACGCTGTGATCCGTGTGGAGATTACGATTGCCGAGACGATCGATCCAGGGACGCTCGAAGCTTTACATATCACCTCGGCGAACAATATGATTCGCGGCGTGGCGATTTTCAAATTCCGGCGCTCAATCCTGGCTTTCGGCCCAACCGCTGATAAGAATATTATTGCCGGCAGCTTCATTGGCACCGACGCGGCGGGGACTTACGCGGCGGCATATGCCAGCGATGGAAATGGCATCGATCTTCGTCAAGGTGCAGGCGAAAACCAGATCGGCGGCAGCCTGCCCGCCGAGCGGAATGTGATTTCCGGCAATCCCAAGAATGGGATTGCCACCCACAACGGCGGTTCGGATCGCAATGTCATTATTGGTAACCTGATCGGACTGAGTCCAGCCGGAGATAAACGCCTGCCCAATGCCAGTTTTGGCATTGATATCAACTCACACTCATCCAATAATATCATCGGCGGCATGACGCCGGGCGAGCGGAATGTGATTTCCGGCAATGGCGGCGAGGGTATTGAGATTTCGCATGGTGAGCGCACAGTCGGCAACCAGGTGATCGGCAACTTCATCGGCGCCGATGTCACCGGAACCAAGGCTACAGACTACAGTTACAACGGTGCGTATGGCGTCCATATCGAAGATGGCCCAGTCAAAAACATTGTTATGTACAATATTATCGGCAACAACAAGAAGGGCGGCGTTGTTATCGATGGCTATTCCACCGGCTACTATCCCATTGGCAATCGGGTCTACAACAACCGTATCGGCATTTCCCTCGATGATCGCCCGATCCCCAACGGTAAATTCGGGATCCAGATTGCCGAGCACACTTATCAATCGGTGATTGGTCCCGAGAATATTATCGCCTACAACCCAATTGGGATCGACGTTATAGGTGTCGATGCCGACTTCAATACGTTTACGCGCAACTCGATCTTTGGCAATACAGGGCTGGGTATCGATATCGAGCCGCTTGGGCGGATCAACCCCAACGACGTCAATGATATCGATGCCGGTGCGAATCAGCAGTTGAACTTCCCGGTGCTGACTCAGGCGACACAGTACGAAGTCAGCGGCACCGCCTGTATCACGTGCAGCGTCGAGATCTTTCTTGCCGATGGCGGCAAAGACGCCCATGGTCAGGGAAAGATCTTTGTCGGACAAGCGAGCGCTAACGAAGAGGGTGTTTTTACGGCGCCTATAGGCACAGTGATGGTTGGCGATTATGTCACCGCGACAGCGACCGATGCCCTCGGCAATACGTCAGAGTTTGCGCAGAACCTGCGCGTTGTCGTGGCGCAACAGCCGCCCGCTCCGCTCTTGCTCTACGTGCCGCAGGTGTTGCGTTGAGCGCGATCATCATATACTGAACTGAATTAGTCCCAGTTGTTTATGTATTTTTATTTATCACACAGGCTCCTCTACTCATAACCTGGCGCCCTTGCACGTATCAATCCAGGGCGCCTACACAAAGGCCCCACACAAATCGCGCCGCCTGAAGGCGACACGACATGATCGTCGTTTTGATATTGATAGCGTATCACGGCGCCAGGAGACGTTATCAGCAATCACATCCGCTTCCATTCTGTAGGTATTGGCCATTTTCAAGCAGGTTTGGGCGGGGCATAGCCGCTTTTGGATCATGTCTTTGCTGAACTTGCCGGATCTCAAACATTGCTCGCGTACGGTAGATTTCGTTGTGCGGATAAGTTCTTCTTGATCTGAACAGGAAAGCGAGGTGTACGAAAAAGCCTGCACACAACAATCAGAACTATTCCTCAAGCGTATTCCAGCGTTGTACCTGAAGCGTATCAGTATCAGAATCGGGGAGGGAATCCAAGGGGCTTTCGCTCAGAAACACCCGATGTTTAGCCCTTACTGTATATACAACGCCTCGATATTACAGCAAGGAAGGATGGGTCCTATGACAACACGACCTCGTACTACAATGACTGCTCGTTCCTTCGCTTTAAGCGCAAAGGCCTACCGTGTCATCCGTCTATGGTTCGGTTTCTTCATCATCGCGAGCTTAAGCATCATGTCATGTTCGTATAGCATTGTACCCACCACAACTCACTTGTCTCGGACATACCATTTTCAGGCAGCACAGCCAAAAATATTTCTCCCGCTGGTTGTTGATTCCTCAACTTCCACGCCGCCCGCACCGACCACGCCGCCCACACCGACCATACTACCTGCTCCAACGACCACACCCATTCCGGCGCCGACGACAACGTACTATGTCGACTGCATCGACGGTGACGACGAGAATAGCGGGCTCGCCAAAAACGCTGCCTGGCAGAGCTTGACCAAAGCGAACCAGGCGTCCTTGGCGCCTGGCGAACACCTCCTCTTGAAACGGGGTTGCACCTGGACTGGGCCTCTGAAGTTGCCTTGGAAAGGCACAAAAGACAAACCAATTGTTATCGATGCATATGGCGACGGCTTTGCCCCAATCATCGAGAACGCTCAGTACAATGTAGACATCATTGGCTCCTATCTGATCATCCAAAACCTCTTCACCCGGGCTCGACCCGCAAGCCACGATCCTGGCTGTGAGAATCAAGCAAAGGGTTGGGCAATCGGGTATAGGTTTGAGCCGGGCTCAGCGTACAATATCTTGCGCGACTCGGGCGCTACTGGCCATACCCACGCCGTCAAAGTGACAAAGAAATCGCATCACAACAAGATCGTCAACAACGAGTTTTCCAATAATACGTTGATGTTCATTCTCGATGCGAGCAACCCGAGTAACGACGCCGGCGCGAACGGAATCGTGCTGGAAGGCTCTGATAATGAAGTGGCCTACAACACCATTTTTGGCCACGATGCCTGCTCGTTCGACTTTGACCGCGATGGTTCCGCTATCGAAGTGTATGGCGGTCAGCGCAACAATATTCATCACAATATCGCCTGGAACAATAATGCCTTTATCGAGCTAGGCCAATCGAGCAGCGCTGACAATACCATCGCGTACAATCTCGTCATGGCTGCAATTCCCTATGCGATGTTTCTCGTTACCGAAGGAGCGGAAGGTAACCGTGGCCCAATCATGCGTACAAAAGTACACAACAACACGGTCTATCTTTCTGACCCTTCGAGCATAGGGATTAACTGTGATGGCGGGTGTACAGGAGATATTTTAACGTTGAAGAACAATATCATCTGGTCGGAGGGACGGATTGGCTATATCGATCGCCAGAGTGATGAAGGCCACAACGTCTATTGGAAAGCCAATGGGGCGCCCGCTATCTTTTTCCCCAACCCTGGCGATTTCAGCCCCACGTCGAAGATAGCCGATCCGCATTTTGTGAAGCCGTCGGTTGGCGCTGGGAATTTTCGGCTCAAGCCAGTCAGCCCCGCCATCGATGCCGGCAAAATCGATCCTATCCATAATGAATATGCAACGGATCTCGGCGAGACCAAGATATTCCAGGGAACAAGCGTCGATATTGGAGCATACGAACACCAACCATAAAGAGAAGTTCCGCGCCCCAGCCTGTCAGAACGGCTTAAACTGAATTTCAGGCTGAGAACGTATGGGTGCTGAAGCGCCCTGAAAGGAGGCGGCTGCATTGACAGCCGCCTTTTCTCGCTCTATCATGCGCCTCGCTTTTGCTTGACACAGTAGTTTGAGGAGGAGGCAAGGTGACAAAGCGGGATTAAAAATGGTATCATGCCGAGGGAGGGGAGATCAATACAACCAGAGCGTCTATGAACGTACATCTGCTTTTCCTTGCAGCGAACCAGTACGATGTCGAGCAGAGCGTTACTATTCTCGAACAGGCGGGGTATGTTTGCACCTGGGATTGTGCCGCAACCGAGACCGAGCTGGTACACCGCCTAGCTGCCGCAACGTGGGACATCATTCTTGCCGAGCACCAACCGCCTGAACGCGACAGTTTCACAACGTTGCACCTGGCGCGCGAACAAGCGTGGGATGTGCCGATTGTTGTCATGTCCCGTGTGCTAGGGGAAGATACGGCTGTCGAAATCCTCAAAGCCGGCGCCTCCAATTTTTTGTTGTGCAGCCATCTTGAACGGCTCCCTCCAGTTATCGAGCGCAGCTTGCGCGAACATAACGAACAACGCTGGCAGCGCCGGATCGTTGCTGCGCAGCAACATTTGGAAGAATACCGTGTCTACGAAGATAAGATGGAAGCGGTCAAAACCCTGGCTGGCGGTTTTGCACATACACTCAACAATATCCTGACCATTATTATGGGCAATACGCAACTGATTCTGAAAGAATTCCCCGTCGATCATCCCGACCAGCCGTTGCTGATCGAAATCGAACAAGCTACGCGGAAGGCCAGCGCATTCGCCCAGCAGATGCTCTTCTTTGGCCGCCGCCAGACAGCGAAGCGCATATCAAGCACTCTCAACGCCCTCGTGCAGGATCTCGCGCCGACTCTGCAAAAGATGATTGCCTCCAACATTGCACTCGACCTGGATATTACGAGCGAGCCGTTACCCATCTTTGTCGATCCGGTGCAGATCCAACAAGCTCTCGCCGCTCTTGTTGTCAATGCCTGCGACGCGATGCCGCAAGGTGGCGGGCTACGCATCGCTGTGCAACGGTTTGCCTTGGAGGGAGCGGCTCAATACGATTACCCCTGGGCGGAGCCCGGCGTCTACGCTTTGTTGCTTGTCGGCGACAGCGGTGTGGGGATGGATGCTGCGACGCAACGACGAATGTTCGACCCGCTCTTCACAACCAAAACCAACCAGAAGGGAGCCGGCATGAGTCTGGCCATTACCTATGCTATGATCAAACACCACAACGGTTTTCTCCACGTTACCAGCGCGCCAGATCGAGGAACCACGGTATCGGTCTTTCTCCCGCTTTATGATGAGACGGCTTGACAGCCACATAGAACAGGAGCTTTGATGCCTGGATTATCATCACTAGTCCGTGGGGCGCTGCTGACAATCTTGCTCTTCAGTGCAGCCTGTAGCCAGCAACCCCAAGCCTCTGTCACGCAACAACCCGCCGATCTGCCTGGCGCCGCACCCGCTCCAACGCCAACGCCGCCCGCCGCCACCGACGCTCCAACGCCAATGCCGCTCGCTGCCACCGATGCATTGCTATCATCTCCAACGGAGCCGTTGGCGCTACCTCCATCCGACGCAGCCAGCGCGCGACTCAGGGTGCCGGCGGGCTTTGCTGTCCGCATCTTCGCCAGCGGCTTACAGAACCCGCGGCTGATGACGGTGGGTCCAGACGAACACCTCTATGTGGCCGAGCGGGGCGCAGGCGCCGTGATCCGCCTGCCCGACGCCGATGACGATGGCTTGGCCGATGCTCGCGAGGTTATTGCCACCGGGTTGAATCAGCCGCACAACATCGAGTGGTTCGATGGCTCGCTCTTCGTCGCCGAGTTCGACCTGATCCGCAGGTTGACCGATCTCAACGGCGACGGTGATTTTGCGGACGATGGCGAGCAAAGCGTTGTGACCGATAACATCCCGGCGGGCGGCCAGCACTTCTCGCGTACGTTGCACTTTGGACCTGATGGCAAGCTTTATGTTGCGGCGGGTTCCTCCGGCAATATCGAGCCGGAGCAAGATTTGCGCCGGGCCACGATTATGCGCTTCAACCCCGATGGCTCGATCCCTGACGATAATCCTTTCGTCAATGACCCTGAACCAACCCGCCATCCCGTGTGGGCCGAAGGGCTGCGCAACAGCATTGACTTTCTGTTCCTGCCCGATGGTAGGCTGTGGGCCAATCATAACGGCAGTGACGGTATGGGCGACGACGACCCGCCCGAGGAGATAGTGCTTGAGATCGAGCCGGGCAAGCATTATGGCTGGCCGTATTGTTTCACACCAACATTGGGCGCAACGCCGCCCAACACGGCGGAAGTACGCGACGAGCGCGTGGGTCTGGGGCGACTCAGTAGTTGCGATCAGGCGACGCCGGCGCTCTTTACCGACTTGGCCCATCAGGCTCCAATTGGTATGATTTACTACGACAAGACGCTGTTCCCGGCGGACTATCAAGGCAATCTGTTCGTGGCCTATCACGGCTCGTGGAACAGCAGCGTCCCCCGTGATTGCAAGGTGCAACGCATTATCATCCGCGATGGGCTGCCGGTGGAGAGCAAAGCATTCCTGGCCGGCTTCCGTGATGATGCAACTCAACAGTGCGGCGGGGCTTGGGGTCGCCCGACTGGGCTTGCTGTCGGCGCCGATGGCGCACTGTTCGTGGCCGACGGACAAAATGGAAATATCTATCGGGTGATCTATGGTTCATAAATTTTCTCGGAAACAGCGTTGGGTCGGCGGCGGGGCGCTGATCGGCCTGGTGTCAACGATCCTGCTGGGTTGGCTTTTTACGGTCTTTTTCGTCTTTGCCGACCCATCCTCGAATCTGCCTGACAGTTTTATCAGTTGGCTGGCGCTGTTGGGCTGGACGGCCCTGTTCTGGGGGCTGGTCGGTATTGTTCTAGGGGCGATCCTGGGCCACTTCGCCAGCCTACTCTGGTCTGCGGAGGGCAAAGATCGCTGAATCTCGTGCAAGCCGCCGGTCGGAAGCGCCTGACAGCCCGCGCATTGCCGACCGGCGACTTGCATTCTGGAGGGGTGCGCGTGAGCGTGCGAAAGCGGCGCAATGACGTTCGCATGCACCAAGGCGATGACCGTAAGGTCATCGCAAGGAAGAGGCTTTTACGCCGCGTTGTTAGCGCTCCGCAATTGATGAAGAACTGCTTGCTGCAATGGAGCTTCGCGTAGCACCGTACGAACTGTCTGGCCGAGATCGCGCAGGTCGACTGGCTTGGCTAGGTATGACTCGACGCCAAACGTGCGCATCTGTTTGCGCAATCCTGGCGAATCATAGGCGGTAAGAACAAGGACCGGGATTTGCGGGCGGTAACGACGGAGCACGCGCACCAACGATGTTGCTGCGCCGCCTTGTGGACTTGGGTCCACGATGACCAAATCAACTTCTTCGTTTAGACAATCCATCCAGGCTGCGTTCGGTGATGGTGCAACAGTAACTTTTACGTCACCATTCAATAATTTTTGTAGCCCACGCTGAGTCACCAGCGCAGCCGTCGGATCGTTATCAACAATGGCGATGCGACGGGATGGCATTGATGGACTCCTCCTGTATGAGGCAGTAGACCGACGCTCGTGACCATCTGCCAGGTTCATAAAACTGCAATGTTGGGCTCCCACCAGGTTGGGGGAAACGCTCGCTGGGTGTCATTGCGAGTTTGGCCTGAAACTCTCTGCTCCGCTGACGAAGCAACTCAGCGCGATCTATTCCCATATATTTCCAACATTAGCAACCTAATCCAATGCTCAAACTCAAGCTATTTTACAAATGTGGCTTGGTAGAACGTTAGATATTCTCTACGCATCTATGCTAACAGTTGGAAGAGTTGCTGTGGGGTATGGGGCCGCAACAGCGCGTGGCGATCCGACAACTGAAAACGCTGGCAGGCTTGAACGTTTGAACGTTTGAACTATAGGCTATCACTGCGTACGCCGGGACCATCGACTATTTCCGCGCCTCGTCGCCGCGTCGTTTCATCCCTATCGCGGCTCATTCCTTGACTGGCAGGGTAATGATAAACGTCGTACCCACGCCTACGATGCTTTCGACCGAGATTTGGCCTTCGTGTTGGGTGATTATATGAGCGCTGATCGCAAGCCCCAGACCAGTTCCCTGCGGCTTGGTAGTGTAGAATGGCTCGAACAGATGTGGCAAGTGTTCGGGAGGCACGCCTGTTCCAGTGTCGGCAATCTGGACCATAATTGTTGGCAGTTGCTCATTGGTCGAGTTGAGATAATGGGTTTGGACTTCCAGGTTTCCGCCGTCGGGCATAGCGTCGCAGGCGTTGAGTACGAGGTTGAGAAAGACTTGGCGCAATTGGTCGCCGTGGGCCCTAATCATGGGGAGGTTGGAGTCGAGATCATTGGTGACTGTGACGTGGCTGTGGCGCAAGTGCGTATGCACCAACTCCACCGTTTCTTTGAGCAGATCGTTGATACTCGTCGGGGTTAGTTCGGCGCGATTCGGGCGATAGAAATCGCGCATACGGGTGATAATACGGGCGATACGGCCTAATTCGTTCTGGGCAATCTCCAGGAACGCGCGCTGTGGCGAGTCGGATGGCAGATCCTGTTCGATCAGGTAAAGGCTATTGCGCGCAGCGTAGAGCGGGTTGTTGATCTCGTGGGCGACCGAAGCGGAAAGCTCGCCAACCGCAGCCAACTTGGCGCTCTGGAGCAGTTGGGCCTGCGCCGTATCGAGCCGGGCTTTGGCCTCAGCGTGCAGCGATCGGGTACGCGCCAAGTCACGCTGGAGCGCGGCAGCCTTAGCGCGCTGGCGGCTCTCATCAATCGCCACCGCAGTCAAATCGGCGAGGGCCTGAATGAAGGGCAGATCGCGCGGGTGAAAGAGATGGGCATGGACATCGCTATAGAGCGCTAGCGCCCCCATTCGATGGCGCTCGACCCGGAGCGGCGCAACCAGCGCGCTGGAAGGCGGCCAGGCATCGAGCAGTTGCTGGATCTGGGTCGTCTGACCTTCGTCTAACTCGGACAGGGCCAATTCCAATTCCGGTCCAATCAGCAACATCGCCCGTGGCGCTAGATAGGCGCGACCGGCAACAGATTGGCCTGGATCGATACGCAGATCGACAACAGCGCCACAACTCGACGCACGCAGCACCAGTTGCTGTTTGGCCGTGTCGAACAGATAGAGCAATACTCCGCTTGTGCCGGGGAAAAGCGGCGCTGCTTCATGCACCACCAGATGCATGATGGCTTCGAGATCGTTGGTGGCGAGCAAGGCTGCACAGACCGCCAGCAACGTGTTCAGCCGGGCGCTGGGATCGCTAGCCCGCAGGCTAGGAACCATGGCCCGCTGCGCTTCGAGCTCTGCAACGCGCGCCTGCGTCGCTACAAGCTGCGCTTCGAGCTTAGCAATCCGCTGGAGAGCTTGTTCGGCAGTTAGGGCTGTCTTTGTCATGGTTGCTATTGTACCGCAAAGTGTACAACTCGTATAGAATCCTCTGTAAAAGCGAAATTGACACCCCTAGTCAGGCCATGCTATGATTACACGCACACTCTCAATCATACCCCATATGGAGCAAGTTGATGAGCCAGCCTGCCAAGATCCTGGTTGTTGACGATGAAGCCAACATTCGATTGACTCTCAGCGCCCTGCTGACCCGTGCCGGGTATGCTGTCACAACAGCATCGAGCGGTGAAGAGGCGATTGAGCAAATCGATCAGCAGCCGTTCGACCTACTGCTGGTTGACTTGAAGATGCCCCGCATTGGCGGTATGCAAGTTGTCGCTGCGGTGCGTGAGCGCGGCCTCGATATAGTTATGATTGTCCTGACCGGTCATGGCTCGTTGGACACAGCAATCGAAGGTTTGCACCAAGGCATTTTCGACTACATGCTCAAAACGTCTGACCCCAATCATGTTGTGGAGCGTGTGAAGGAAGGATTGGCCGAACGCGAGCAGAGGCTGCGCCAACGCAAGTTGATCGATACGGTCAGCGCCGCCGTCCAAGAACTGCGCGGCGAATCCGCTCCTGCTAGCGCCGAGGCGGCATCTGCCGCCAATGAGCGGGTGATCGCGATTGGTGAATTGCAACTCGATACCTGGCGACAGGTTGCAACCTTGGCCGGGCGTTCTCTTTCGCTCACGCCAACCGAGTTTCGGGTTCTGCTCTGCCTGGCCGAGCACGCTGGCCAAATGCTTTCCTATACCCAGTTAGTTCGCTGTGCGCAGGGCTATGAGGCGAGCGAACTCGAAGCTGGCGAGTTAATCAAACCCCACATCCATCACCTGCGCCAGAAGCTGGAACCCAATCCGGTTACACCACGCTATCTGCTCAATGTTCGCGGGAAAGGTTATATCCTCCAGATTGACGAGGCGTGACCACGGACTCGCCGGCAATGCGGATCACATCGATCTCCGCTCGCCGAGCAGAGACTAGAAGTAATACTTTTCAAATAAGACCTTTAAGAGGCTGTCTGAAAAGGGTTATGGAATGCGGCAGCCATGCTGCCGCGCGCAAGCACGGCTTGCGCATTCCACATGTTGACGTGCCGATGCTCCGCTCCATCCCAGTTTGTGATCCCGTTCTTGCCGGGTCAAACGGCTTTTCAGACAGCTTCTTAAACAAGAAGCGGCGGATCTCACAACGGCGCATAATGGCGAGACACACCTCGATCAAGTGGCTGAGCTAGAAGACACCCTGGCTAGACCGGATCAGATCAAGGCAGCAATTGCATTGCTGCGTGCGTGGCGTGAAGAAGGTGATATAGAGGAGCAGCGGGAGACATTGGCGGTGCTGCAAGCGGCATTTCCGGCAGATTTTCCAGATGAAACTCCGGCTGGTTTATGATAGAGCGCAGTCTCAAAAGGAGCATGTATGGGTATTCGCATTGAAGTCGAACTTGATGATCAGGGCCGTCTTGTTCTACCAATATCGTTCGCCCATCATCTTGGCCTTGGCCATGGAGCAATGTTAGTGGTCGAGGACGAGACAGCAGATGCAACCTACCTGCGTATTCAAAAGGCTGAGCCGACTATTGTAGAAGAGGGAGGCGTGCTCGTTATTACAGCGGTTGCTGACCAATCTCTCGAAGCTGTTCTTTGGGAGGAACGCGAGCAACATTTCGATGATGTGTGGGAAGGTCGGCATGCGCATCTTGCCTGACACCTCTGTTCTAATCGCTGCCATGGTCAACGCGCACCCACGCTTGCCGGTCCAACCTTGCATCATGCCGCACCTCGCATATCAAGTCATTCTACATTTAGATATGACAGTTCTCGATCAAAAAGCGTCTCTCAATGTCACATTATCGTGGTAGGATCTCCTGCACTGCTGACTCCAAAAGGGCTAGCATGTTGCATTTGGTCAGGAACAGGAGATTATTATGACAGCAGATCCTACTCGCAATTACTACGAAACGCATGCCAGTGAGTATTTTCGTATAACCTACCAAACAGATCTATCTCCCCTTTGGATGAAACTGCGGCGAAATTTGAAACCCAACGCTACAATTCTTGATATAGGTTGTGGCTCTGGACGTGACCTGCGACATTTTGCCCAGCAAGGCTTTCGTGTTGTTGGTATTGATTACGCTTTTCATATGTTGCAATTGGCCCAGGCATTTTCTCAGCAGCCCATAGACTTGGATAATATTGTTCATCTGCCCTTCAAACAACATACATTCGATGCTGTGTGGTCCATTGGCTCCCTGTTGCACGTGCATCGTCACGTACTACCCGCCGCGTTTGCACAAATCCACAGCGTACTGAAACCTGATGCCTTGTTTTTCAGCGCAATGAAGCTGGGACAGGGGGAAGGATTTGACAGCCGGGGAAGATTCACTGTCTTTTACCTTAA
>JAKSDJ010000702.1 GCA_022360155.1 Chloroflexales bacterium
GAGACGCCCCAGGTCACGCCCGCCCCCCAGCCTGTACCCCAGCCTGAGCCCGAACCCGATCCCACACCCAAGCCCAAATTCGAAGTACCCGGGGATCCGCGGATCGATGACCCGACGGAGCCGTGCCCGACCCCGACCCCTGCGCCGACCCCCGGCACGCCGACCGCGACGCCAGGGACGCCAACCCCGACACCGGGGAACGAATATAGAGGTGTCATACAAATTCAAGGGCAAGATATTCATCCTAAGACTAATCCAGGAGCAGTTGATGATACGCTTTCTTGGAATTGGCCGCGATCAGCGCCGCTGAGAGCGGCTGAGGCCTTGGTAGAGTTAGAGAGATTGTACACAAGTCTCAATGCCTCTCAACGACAAAGGCGAGATCAAGCCTATCTCAAGGCAGTTAACTTCATCAATCGTGCCAAAGCAGCGGGGGGCGTTCCTCCCAAAAGCTACAGCTTTCAGAATAAGAGTCTACCATCAAAGTTTGATGAAACACGGATCGATATCGTCATTAACAAAGGGGGCAATCTTGTTCCATAACCGGGTTACAAACATCTTTTAATGGAGTACATACTCACAAAGTCGTACAATCAGAGTCAGGCTTGCTCTATAGCGCAGACGACTATGTGTTAAGGCGCAAGAGTCAATGATTGTATGACTTTGTGCTTGCGATGTCCAAGTTTGGGTAGTGGTAGAGAAAGAATGGTTCGAAGTGGGTGGGGCAGTTCTCGGGAAAGATTCCTCCTCATACGTTCGAAAGGAAAAATCTAATGACGTGTGATCTTGAGGTAGCCTTCGCAGATCTGGCGGGTAAGTTGTCAGAAGATGAGGAGTTTCTTTTTTCGGCGCAGACCCTGCCCAATCTCCGTGAGCAGATGGCGACGAACCGCCTTATTATCCAACAGCGAATACATCAATATAACGACTGCTTCAGAGCTGATGCGCTGTGGTTCCAGGCTACGAAAACGACATATCGACATGTAGGTCTTCTCATCCTTGCGGGTATTTTTCATCAAGACTCACCGACCGTACATATCGCATTGACCCATCCTGCCTCAGATGTTAAACGCATGGTTGTAGAGTACAACGCTCAAATGCGGAATGAGATCTACCACGGCTACACGGCTCAACCACACAGTTTCCGGTATCAGTTTGAGGAAGCTTCAAAGCATCCATGGAAACGGGAACTCCTTGACCCACGCAATCTGCCGTGCTTTTGGCTTACACAGTGGCAGGCGAGCGTTGTGACCGATGCGGATTGGCACAACCG
Source organism: Chloroflexales bacterium (assembly GCA_022360155.1). Lineage (GTDB taxonomy): Bacteria > Chloroflexota > Chloroflexia > Chloroflexales > Chloroflexaceae > JAKSDJ01. The sequence continues at coordinate 1,274 of JAKSDJ010000702.1, forward strand.
GGATACGCTGATAGGGTTTGGCAGTGCTGTTGGGAGCATACGCTTTGCAGAACTGTTATTGAACGCCAGTGATTCCCGACATCTAGTGGATGAATACAACCTCGAAGGGCCGTGGGACATCCAAGGAGTTGGACGATACAGTGCGGAAGTCACATTGTTTTTACCAGGGAGCCAAGGATGGGATGGCGCCTTGTAGCGCTCGATGCGTGAGTTACAACCGCAGGGCGGCTGTGCTCTCGCAAAGGAGACAGCATCACGTCTGAGCATATCTATACGTGTATCGCGTAGAATCGCGGTGGTGAGACAGTATCGTCATGAATAGCGCTATCAGTTCTGCTGCGCGTAGATTAAGCCAAACCGTTCAAGACCTTGGGCTCGCCGCTCCGTTTCGGCCAGCGCATCCCGAAACGTTGACCAACGTTCAGGAGCAACTGTGTCTCCCGCTGGAGATGGTTGAATGGTACGCGATTGCCGAACCGGCCAACAAGGTCGATATCCATTAATTGCGCGTACAGCCGCCATGAATGATCCCACTATGTACTATGGCGAAGTTCAGAAGCACGTTTGGCATGTGACCCCGCTGAGTAGTAACCTCGGGGACTTCCTGCTTGGCATCGCCGACTACGTGCGATTATATGTTGTTGATTACAATGGGTCGATTCATAATGAAGACGGAGTACTCGTGACGACATTTTGGAATGACTTCGCTGCATTGCTTGATCAACATCCTGGAACAGCCGGTCGTACGCAGGCATGGCTGAGAACCCGTCTGAAAAGGGATATGGCGCGCGGCAGCCATGCTGCCGCGCGCAAACATGGCTGCCGCACGCCAAAATGCGGCACGCTCGCTCTCTTTATGCAAACCCCATCTTGCTTGTTCGGGCAGCTTTTCAGGCAGCTTCTGAGTGGTTGGTTGGGTTACTAAAGACATGGTTTCCTCGTACAATAGCGAGTAGCGTCTTCGCTCACAATGACGCCAGATCAAGAGAGGAAACCGCTATGAAGAAGAACAATGAATAACCTATATGCGAGGAGACGATTTTGCTACTCTGCCGAGCCAGAAGAGATCAAAACCTATCTTGCTGAACAAGACTATCACACAGAAGAGGTATATAATCGAGAGGGCGATCAAGCCATTGGATTCGCTGTAAGCAACACAACAATCGAAGTAGGATATCCATCCATTCTTGAAAACCCAAGTTCAGGCGAACTCATGAGTTCAGGACAACCAATGATTTCAATGCGAAATAGCCCGATAACCACTGGTGGTGGCACCGAGAAAACAGAGCGTAGTTTAGCGCTCTATCAGAAACTATATCGGCGGTTTCGTAAACGCGCTCGGAAATAGCCGATAGCTGATCATGAGCCTGCGGCACACCAGAGCGTATAAAAATAACCCGAACAAAGGTGCGAACCACGGGCTGTTTTCAGGGTAGCCAATAACCGACAGAGCGGCACGTGATTACGGTGCGGAGGGGAGCCTGATATGGCAGCGCTCCGCTGTCGAACGTTTGGCGGGCGTATACCATACATTGCGCGAGCTGAACCGCTTTAATCCCCATCGTTTGGATAACGAGGCAACATTATGCCTATTTGGGAAATCTCTTTTGAGTCGGATATCTTTCAAAGTGTGGAATTGGTCGACCTTACATTTGGTTCCGTATGGATTGAATGGTTTAAGGGACAACCGATAGCCCATGAGTGGCAACCAATAGAAGTGGCCTTTTTGCCCGATGACCAGAGACTTCCTGGGGATTTTTCTTCTGCTGGAGGCGCTATCATTGCCAATCAGCGTGCCTTGGATTTGTTACATCCGCTTGTTGCCGGTTGTGTTGAGGTGTTGCCGCTTATCTGTAAAACCGCAACCTTGTATGCCATGAATGTCATCAAAGTCATTGATTGCCTTGATCATGCGCAATCACGATTTGTGTATTTTTCGGATGGTGGTATTATGCGGGTCGAGCAGTATGTCTTCAAAGTAGGATGTATTGGTGACACACATCTCTTTAAGATCCCGGAGCAAATACGACATCGCGTCTATGGATCAGACACGTTCAAGGCCACTGTTGAACGTAATCACTTACAGGGCATGCTTTTCAGCCAGATCGCGTAATATGAAGCAACCGCCAGGATCGCACTGCCCGTGCGGGGTGGCGGGGCTGGCCCCGTACAGGCGTCAGGATGTCACGGCCCGTGGCTGAAACGAACGCAGACAGCGGCAACGCACATTGAGGCGGCGGCAAGTCGCCGAGTGTATCATTCATTTGCATTTATCGCGTAGGATTACGCCTCCTCGATGCACGGTGCGAGCAACTCCGAGCGGGCCGGGCTCCCGGTTTGGGAACCCTGACGGTTCCCAAACCCCTCCGCAGGTGGCGTGATGAGAATGCGGATAGTCCACATGCCTCCGCTGCGCGGGTTGGATGGGTGCAAGAGGAGTCAGAACAGTTGACAGCGCATGGTCGTTCGGGATGAGGCAAAGCGGCGATGACGCGATGACGCGATGACGCTGAATAAGCGATCATACGCTTGTTTTCACACATGCGCCGCGCCGGACGGCAGGCGCCACGGCGCGCCCGAGCGACCGCGGGGCTCCAACTGCGAAGGCTCACGGGGGCGTCGCGCCGCGTGCGGGGTGGCGGGGCCAGCCTCACGCTGAAAGGGATTGAACCCAGCGTTCTCACTCTGGATGATGCAGTTGACACCGTGAGACCCTAAAGGTTTTGAAAACCTTTAGGGTCTTAGGCATATCACGCCACTTGCTTCCCAAAGCCCCAAATTACATCTTTGGCCGACTGTTCTGTCCGCCCTCAAGCGCGAGAGCAGGGTGGCTTATGCACACGTCTGTGGCATCCGATAACAGTCCATGGTCAGTGCGAACATCGCTACGGTCTGTGCCTAAACCCTCGCGGGGTTAAGGATGGGCAGCACCCATGTTTGGAACGAGATATGCCGCTTCCTGACGCAGCGTGTTCCCCCTCGCCCTCACCCCCCATC
>JAKSDJ010000602.1 GCA_022360155.1 Chloroflexales bacterium
GGCTCTTCGGGAACGGAAGCTATGGCAGAGCTATCGCGGTGGACAGCGTCGGCAATACATATCTGGCGGGGGAGACCTATTCAGATGATTTCCCCGGCGGTCCGCCGAACACCGACCCGGCGGTTTCCAGTCGGGCGTTCCTCACGACATTCACCGCCGCCACCGGCCCGCTCGCCGTGCGCGTCACCGATGCGGCGGGCAACGCGGTCAGCGCGTTGGCGACGAACGACGCGGGGTGGCCGATCATCAATGCAACGACGCAAGACATCGCTGGCCCGCTTCAGGTTATCGTCACGCTTACTAATAACACCAGCGATCCCCGAAGACCCTTTAGACTGAACCTGACATTCAACTCCCCCAACAGCGATCCTACCCCAACCCGGTTTTATATCGTGTCGTCTCCGCCCTTTGAATGTGTGCCACAGCAAATCGACTATCACAACCTCGATCCGTCCTCAGGAAGTAAATTCTCCTATGTTGGCTATGAGACTCTCTGTAATATCAGTGTTGGCGCCAATCAGAGTCGCGACTTGGTCTGGGAAGTGTGGATGCAACCCTCGACCGCAGGCTCACTGCGCATCTTCGCGCTCGAGGACAGTTATCCAGACAATACCAGCGAAGCCGAGGCTTCGATCCAGGCGCCCGAAGCAAGGATCCGGCCTGTCGTTATTGTGCCCGGCATTGTGGGAACCTTTGTCAAAGATGGACAACACATGCTCGACCCGATAACCGGGGTATACAAGGGCATCATCGATCAGCTCGAATATCTGGGGTACGAACGTGATCTGACCATCGTCCCATTCGCCTATCAATGGTATGGCAACCTGGCCAACGCGACAGACGTGAACAACGTTCCCGATCTGGCGGCGGAGCTTGATACACTGATCGACAATTGGTGGACTAATCGCTTACGACCGAGCTATGTCGATTCGTACGAGTTCGATCTGATAACCCATAGCACCGGCGGTCTCGTCGTACGCGATTATGTGAGCGTTCGCAACGATGCCGGACGGGTGCATACCGCGATTCTTGTGGCGGCCCCTCATCAAGGAGCGCCCAAAGCCTATTCCGCCTGGGAAGGACTCGAACCACGCTTCGGGTGGATACCGGACAAACTATTACGACGCTTCTTGCGCGGTTTGGCGAAGAAAGCGGGATGTTATAACGAATATACCCAAAGTAGAGGAAATACCGTTGCCTCGAAGCGCGTGCTTGTGTCGGATGAACATCTGTATCAGTATGTCCATGGTCTCGACTGCAGGATAGAGTATTATTATGATGGCCAACTGACCAAAACAGATCCCCCGCGCGCCCAGGCCGGCTTGCCCTTGCTACGCGATCTCCTGCCGTCCAGTGATGCTCAGGATTTGCACCCCTATCTGGACGACGGCGCAAAGACGCGCACCGGGCCGATCAATACGACGCTCGACTCGCTCAACCAACCGTCTTTGGCCAATACATTTGTTCAGCGCGTGACCGATAACGGCCACCTTTTCAATGTTTACTCCAATAATTTAGAAACGTATAAAGGTTACCTGGTCACTACTGACCCATCGGTCGCCCCGCTCTGGATGAATGGCGATGCCAAACCGATCGATGGCAAGGAAGGGAGCGGGTATCTCAAAAGTGATCCAGAGAAACCAGAGGATGAAGAAAGAGCAGGTGATGAGACGGTACCGGCGTGGAGCGCCGATCTGCGCCAGATCGTCGGGCAGGGATTACAGGATGATGTTGTGTCGATCATCATCAAACCAGGGGTAGCACACAGTAAGTTTTTCAACAGCAAAGAGGCGCTACGCCAGTTTATCGTGCGGCTGGTCGACCCCGCACCATCACAAGCCTTTACGAAGAAGCTGCCGATCAGCCCGCAGGTTGGGCAAGATCTGCCTTCCGGCACAGGTATTCTCTTCACGAATGAGTGCCCGGTTACGATGCTCATCACCGACCCGCTGGGGCGGCGGATTGGCACTACTCCTGATGGCCAGGATGTCAATGAGATCCCCGATGCAGTCTATACAGGCCAGAGTGTGGGCATCGACCCGGAGCTTATTCTCATCCCGGAACCGCCAACCGGCGTCTACACCGTTACGGTCAAGGGGCTCGAAGCGGATGTCTTCACCGTGAGCGGCGAGGTGATTTCCGATACGACTGCCTCTCGCTTGGGGTATTTCAGCGGCGACATCCAGCCTGGTCAGGTTTTCACCTACACGACCGCTCCCTATAGACCAGAGCAAGCTCCTTCGGTCCTCCTAGTCGATGACCATGCCGGCGCGCAGGTCACTGCTATTTATAGTACGACACTGGCCGATCTGGGACGCTCTGCAACCGTATGGGAGGTTCCCCAGCAGGGCGCGCCCGGCTTCAGCGATCTCTATCCCTACGATACCGTGGTCTGGGCGACCGGCAACTCCGCCGCCTTCACCGAAACACACGCCGTAACCTTACAATCCTATGTCACCTATGGCGGCGCGGCGCTCCTCAGCGGGCAGGATGTTGATTCGGGCTTCAGCGATCCCGCCGTGCTCTCGGCCACCCTCCGCGCCGAGGTGCTGAATCCCACGGTCGATGGCCGCACGCTCGAGGGGAATGATCTACTCAACGGGCTGCTGCTCGACCTCAATGGCGGTGATAGCGCTGCCAACCAGACCACGCCCAGCGCGCTCGCACCTCTTCCTGACGCTGTGCCGTTGGCCCAGTATCGCACCGGAACCGGCAGCGGGCAGACCGCCGGACTCCGTTATGAAACAGTGGCGGGGCGCCTCATCTATCTCGGTTTCGGCTTTGAAGGGATACGCAGCGCCGATCAGCGCAGCGTCGTGCTCGACCGGCTGCTGCGGTGGCTGGAAACCGGCGAAGAACCAGCAGCGTACGCCCTGGCCTTCGACGGCGCGGACGATGAAGTGCGCGGCCCACCGATCCCCGCGGGCGGCGGGCCGCTGACGATCGAAGCCTGGGTGCGTCCGGATACTGACACCCAAACCGCGGTGCTGATGCTCAGCACCGACGATACCGCCGGCTGGTCGCTCGAACTCGATACCGGCCAGCTTGTCTGGTGGGCAGCGGATTCCAATGGGCAGTTCAGCGCGGCCCGCAACCAGAACATCACCCTGCGCGGCGGTTATTGGTATCACGTTGCGGTGAGCTACGAGGCCGGCATGGCCCAGGTGTTCGTCAATGGCGACCCCGGCCCCGCCGCCGCGGTGGGGCCGCGCAGCCAGGGGCCGTGGTTCCGGCTGGGCGGCAACGCCGGATACCCGTTCTTCGCCGGCCAGATCGATGAGGTGCGGCTGTCAAATGTCGTGCGCTATGCCGCCGCGTTTAC
>JAKSDJ010000384.1 GCA_022360155.1 Chloroflexales bacterium
GCCCTTGGCCTGGGGGTCGCTGCCAATCCGCTGGAGCTGCCGCCGCAGCCCGATGAGGCTAGGCGGGGTGCTTGCGCCCAGGAATCGGCGCTGCCACCACGATGGCTCGGCAGCAAATTCAGGCAGCGTGCCGCTCAACTCTAAGCGGACATAATCGACGCGCCGCCGGAGCAAGCGCCGCCAGCCGTTCAAGAGAGCTCGCCAGCCATTCGCCAGCGCGATTATAATTGAGCCAAGCATGGTTTCCTCATCTGGATTCGAAGCGATGACCTGAAAAATATCTTTGGGCGTACGGCGGCTATCCTGTTGCATCGTACCCTGCTGCTTGTCAATCATACCATAAGGATAATCTGTCGTCATCCAGCCTCAATCCTGGCGGTGGTAGAGCTACGTTCAAGGAGAACATCATCGGTTGCACTTACAAAAATCTACGGCGGATCTGCAACTATAGGCGCTATCTGCATTCTATTGAAGGACTTTGCCGCCGTCTTATGGCGGTTGCGTCATTCTGCGGATGCTGGTAGCATGGCGTGGTTTGACACTGGAGATCACTGCCTTGTATTGTAGAATTATGTGCAATCAATCACTTCAGCCGCACGACAACCGACGCGCGGCGCATTACATGTCACGCTGCCTCTTTCGCGCTTTCCAGCTTACAAGTCTCACCGTTCTCCTTTTTTGGCTGTCGGCTTGCAGCACCCAACCGCTACTCAGCGATGTGCAAACCAGCACCGACACGTTCGAGCCAACTGCCGACGGCGACCCGCTCACGATCAGCTATCGGATTGGGCGCGATGCCGAGGTTTCCATTTATCTGCTTGACGAAGCCGGGCAGCGCTTCGACTTGCGCGATAGAGCGTTGCGCAACGCCGAGGCGGATCCTTACAGTTTATCCTTCGATGGAACCATCCCGGCCGACGATCCTGCGATACGGCGGCGCTTGCTGCCCAATGGAGAGTACACGGTCTTTGTCGAAGCCCAAGCAGCGGACGGGACAACCGCCAGCGAACAGGCGCCGATTATCATCAGTGGCAGTGATGTACCGCTCCCGACGATCGAAAACCTGGTTGTTTCCCCTGACATCATCTCGCCCAATGCTGACGCCATTGCCGACGTGACCGAGATTACGTACCGCCTGCCAGTGAGCGCTACTGTGGACATCTCGATTACCACCCCGGCTAATGAAACGATACCGCTGGTTATCCGTAGCGAGGAGGGACCGGCATTACAGTGGCACGTTTGGGATGGGAAACGGCCAAACGGCGCACTCCTGGACAACGGCGTCTATACGTATACGATCAGCGCTGAGGATCGCTTCGGCAACTTGGTTGAGCAAACCGGCCAGATCACATTGGAGCAGGTAGGGCAGCCGGTTGCGACCATCACCTACGCCAATATTGCGCCGGAACAGCTGATGTTGGGCGAAACGTTGACGGTGACGATGCGGGTAAAGAACACGGGCACAGTGCCGATCCGCACTTATGGTCCCCCCAGCGGGTATACGTATACAACCGATGATGTCTTTTCGTCGATCGCAGATGGCCAATACACATCGGAGGCGGGGGGCTTCTGGCGTGTTGGTATGGACTGGGACGCGAATAGCGGCGGCGGCCCCAAACGTTACCCGTTTCGCTGGGCCATTTCGCCGCGCCCGCCCGAACAGTGGCGCATCCCTGGCGAGGAAGATTGGTTGATGCCCGGCGAGGAAGCCGAGATCATTGGGCGAGTTGTGGTGCTCCAGCGTGAGACAAAGATGGGTTTCTATGTCGGGCTGATTCAGGACGGTGTTGGGTTCTTCCAGGATCGCAGCGGTAGGACAATCGTGGAGGTTGGATTCTAGATCATGCCGCGTGGTCGTTATCCTGCCCGGCTCAAAACGATACTCCCGAGCGAGAAGGCGTTGGCGCACTATCTCATCGTCTGGGGTAATGCCGAGTTGTATGCCAACCCCGAGCGATTCCCGCCGATCGGGTCGGTGCAGCTCTTTGGCAATCAACAGCCGCTGGCGCTGGAAGTGGGCTGCGCGACGGGTGAGTTTTTGTGTGAACTGGCGGCGCGTACACCGAACGTCAATTTTCTTGGCGTCGAAATCGTACGAAAGCCGCTCTACCGGGCTGTGGCGCGCGCTGTGCAGCGCTCACTATCGAACATCAAGTTTTTACAAGTTGATATTCGGCTGCTCTGCTCGCAACTGTTGCCCGACTCGCTCCAGGCGGTCTATCTGCACTTTCCGGTGCCGGTTATGACAGCGCGGCAGCGTCGCCACGGAGTGCTTACCGCGACGTTCCTTGATCACGTGTATCGGGCGCTAGCGCCGGGCGGACGCCTCAGTGTGATAACCGATAAACCGGCAGTCTTCGCCGCAGTAGAACAGCTCGCCCAGCATGATCAACGGTTTAGGCTCGTACCGCTTGATCAGCACCGGCTTGCGATTGACGAGGGTTTGAAATCGCACCATCATCAGCTTTGGGAGGAGCGGGGCTGTGCTATTCTGAGCTGCGAGCTAGAGAAGCCTATTATGTTCGAGCGTTAGGTCGGTATCGCAGCGCCTGTTCGATCATAGCCGGGAGCGCCAACGCGACATCCTCGTGCAACACTACATCGGCTCGCTTATCCAGGTAGGTTTCTTCGAGATTGACGATAATCAAGCGCGCGCCGTGTCGCAGAGCGGATAGAGGGAGATCGCTGACGGGATAAACCTCGAGCGATGTGCCGGCAACCAGCAGGACATCGCAAGTCTCCAGGGCGTGCTGTGCGAGCCAGAAGAGACCACGCGGCAGCGCCTCGTCGAAGAGCACAACATCAGGCTTGAGCGCGCCGCCGCAGCTACAGATCGGCGTTTTTCCCCGGCGTACTTCTTCAATCAGCGGTGGAGCAGGAATCTGTCGTTCGCAATTGATACAGGTCGCCTGGCGCAAGTTGCCGTGCAATTCATAGACTTCGCGGGAGCCGGCGCGTTGGTGCAGGCCGTCGATATTCTGCGTGACCACCGCGTGCAATGCCCCGGCCTGCTCTAACTGCGCTAGGGCATGATGGGCCGGGTTGGGGTGCGCTACCAACAACAGCTCTAGCATTGGCCTGATCCAGTCATAGAATCGCTCGGGATGGACGTGAAAAGTTCGCAGCGAGGCTACTTCCATGGGGTCCGTATGGGCCCAAACCCCATCAGGGCTGCGGAAGTCGGGGATTCCCGATGGCCGGCTGATGCCTGCGCCAGTCAGCGCGACGACGCGGCGGGCTTCACCCACAAGCTTGGCTGCATGTTCAAGTGGTTCCGTATGCATGACCTCTCTTCCCTCTCTTCAACCCCCGCTGACGTAACCTACGTCAACGTCCAGAACCGGTTTCCACTTGCTTATGCTTATTCTATTCGCCGCCGACAGCGGGGCGGTTGTCGAGCGCCTGAAGCGCTGTGAGGATACCAGGGTCGTTGTCTTCGCTAAAGCGGGTCCAATCCAGGTTGTTGAGCGTATCAGGCTGTACCCCGTGTCCTTCGAGATTGACGCCATTGCCGAGGCGAAATCCTTCCTGTGCAACCCATAGGCGCGATCCGCCCATAAGTTCATAGGCGTAGATTGTTTCGGTATTGCCCGACGAAGGCGCTCCAATCACGTATGCTCCAGTTTCGACTTGCAAGATTCCGGCGAGCAATTCAGCGTATGATGCGGTGCGATTATCGATCAGGGCGGCAAGCGGCACCCCGCGCAAATCGGGATTCCTTGACGTCTCGATAACCATTGGCGTCTCTTGGTGTTTATCGAAAAAAACCCCGACATTACCGCGGACGAAATGGCTCAGAATACCGGTCAGCACATTCCGCCAACCGCCAGGATTACCACGCAGGTCAAGAATTAACCCTTTCAGAGGGCGTTGCGCCACCAATGTCTCAAGTTCGCTGCTCACCTGCTGATCCATGTCATTGACCCAGAGTGTGGTGATCCGCAGGTAGCCGATATCTCCTGCCAGCCGGCGCGCAAATGGCTCGATGCGCCCTTCGACGTGCCGCCGTGTTAAGACAACATCGCGCGTCTCTTCTTCGGGACGAATGATTGTTAAACGCACTTGGGAACCTTCTGGCCCCTGAATATCGCCGATCGTATTGTAAGGTGCGCCATCAACGGCCACAATGCGGTCGCGTGGACGTAATCCAGCATGGTCGGCTGGACTATCGGGAAAGACGATCTGGATCATTGCGCCATCGGTCGCCGGAACCATAATGACACCGATACCAACCTGTTCTTCGTGCCCTGAGCTGAACACATCTTCTTCTTCGGCGGCTTGGGGGGCCAGGAAGCGCGAGTGTTGGTCATTGAGCCGCTCGACCATATTGGACAATAATGTGTAAAATTCGGCATCAGTTTGGATTGCAGCAACTTGCGGTTCAAACTCATTGCGGACCATCTGCCAATCGAGTCCGCGGAAATCGCGGTAGAGATAGTTCTCGTCAACTGTTCGCCAGACTTCTTCGAAGAGCTGCTGTCGGCTTGTTGCTGATAGAACTGTTGGCGAAGGTCGGGGTGATGCGGTGACTGCCGGCGATGGAAGCGGCGTTGTTGTTGGGAGCGACGGTGCGGTCGCTGTTGCTAGCGATGTCGCAGTAACAGGCGCTACTGCTCCCGGAACCGATGTATCGGTCAACGCGGAGGCTGTAAACGGCGTGCTGTTTGTATGTACTTGTGGTTCAGCTATACACCCGGTCAGGGTGATCGAGAGTAATGTTAGGATGATAGCCGTCTGGGCTACAGAGAAAAATCCAGCCATACATCTATACCGCTTATGGTTGTACTGTTGCAAGTGCAGCCTGTAAAACTTGACCAGCGAGTTGGGCGGCGGCGCCGCTTCCCTCACCCCCTTGCTCGATCATAACACATACTGCAAAACGCGGCTGCTCAATAGGCGCAATCGCAATAAACCAGGCGTGGGGCGGCAGATCGGGCACGTGTTGCGCTGTACCAGACTTGCCGCCGACGGCGACGCCTGGTACATAATCGCTCACGATTCGACCGAAGCCATAAATGGCGACAGCGCGCATATTGTCTTGCATTTTTGCAGCGTTTGCGGCGCTCATAACCCGGCGAATTGGGCGGGGAGAGCGATTAAAGGCTTCACCGCCATCAGGGCGGGTTACCCGCTGAACTAGATAGGGTTGCATCATGATGCCGTCGTTGGCGATAGTCGCTGCGACCATCGCCATTTGTAAAGGTGTCACCAGCAATTGCCCTTGCCCGTACCCAGTATCTGCGAGTGCCGCTGCACGGTTGAGAAAGCCGGGTTGTACATATAATTTACTCGCGGTAGTAACAAGATCGGCGAATCCGCGGTATTGGCTTGGTGCATCCGCTGGGCTAAAAATATCGAACTTGCGCGCTGTTTCCTCAAGGCGATCAGGACCAAGGCGCAACGCATATTGGGCGAAGGCGACGTTGCAGGAATAAGCGTAGACCCGTTCTAGGTTCGAGGGGTCGCCTGTACTGCCGGCCAGTCCTTCTACTGCATTGATGACCGGCGGCGCTCCGGCTTCGACGTTTAGTTGATTGAAGCAGCGAATGCTGTCCGGCTCGGCTACACCGGCATTTTCGAGCGCTGAGACAGCGGTGAGAGTTTTGAACGTCGAGCCCGGCGGGTACTGACCCTGGGTTGCGCGGTTGAGCAGTGGCTGTCCGGCGGCATCGGAATTGAGATATTCCCAATATGCGCTAATTCGAGCATTTTCGGCCTGCCAGTCTTCTGCGCTGGGATTGAAGCTCAGTTGCGCAGGGTCGAATCCCGGCTCGCTGACCAACGCCAACACTGCACCGGTTTTGGGGTCAAGAACAACAACCGAGCCTGATCGGTCGCCCAGCAAGGCGCTGACCTGCGCCTGGAGCCGGGCGTCAAGGGTAAGGTGGAGATCGTTTCCGACTTGTTCTTGACCAAGCAGATCGTTCTGTAACCGATTGAACGCACTGCCACGCTCGCCGCTGAGGTAGTCGCTGAATGTCGCTTCAAGGCCGCTTTGCCCGAAACGAATGCTAAAGAACCCGACGATGTTACTGAACGCTGCTGGGTTGAAACTGTCGGCCAAGGGATAAATCCGTCGCGCAAAACCATCAATCAACTCGCTGTTTACCAGCAGTAATCCTGTGCGGTCGAATACCTTGCCGCGCAGGGTGCGCTGAGAGGCTAGTACTGGTCGTACGTTGCTCGTGATCTGCCCGCTCGTCGGGTCGACCACCACGCGGGTATAAATGGTTTGGGCCTGAACTACTTGCTGGCGCAACAGTTGGAGGCTGAGCAGCACAAAGCCAATACCAATGACAATGCCTAAATTGTAAACGCTACGCCCCAGGCCACGGGGCATCGTTTTCGGACTCAGCCAGATGATCACGCCAAGCAATGGTGCGACTGCCCATAGGCAGATCAACCAGCGTCCATCCTCTTCGATAGGTTGAAAGAGCCCATATACAATAAGCGCCAATACGGCTACCGCAGCAGCAATGCGTAAGACTTTGTACATAGATGTTTTGTGTCTGGCGAGCGAAGGCCTGTCTTACGCAGCCTGTCGCTGAACGCCAGCAATGATTATGAGAGGTTGTCAGCGAGGCGTTTGGCGTTGTGACCAAGAACCTCTTAGAAATGACCTTGGCAGGATGCAACCCAGCCAAAACATCCATTTCAGACGCTCTTCATGAGGGCGAGATACGAGAAAATGACTCGAAAGGCCACTGCACAAGTTCAACGGATGTACGTAGCAATTATACTCTACCGAACAGGAGCCGGGCAAGACCAAAAGGGGAGAAATAGGGAACATCCAGCGACTCTACGGGCCGCAACGATCGCAGAAACGATTAATTGTCCAGCGGCAAGGTGCCACGCACGACAACGCCGCCATTTTCACCCTCAAACACTTCAAGGCGACCATCGAGCTCGTTCAGGCGATAATGGATAGCCCGCAGCGCATGGACGCCAGGTCGTTCATAGGTTCCATCGAGCAACCCAACGCCGTCGTCTTGAATGATCAGCGTAATAGCCCGTTGCTCGTAGCGCAATATCAGCGATGCGGATTGAGCATGGGCATGTTGCTGGATATTGATCAGAGCTTCCTGAGCTAGCCGGAGCAGTGTGCTTCGTTGGGCTGGATGAAGCTGGCGGACTACGCCGTTCAGTACGAGGTGAGTCTCTACACCGCAGGTTCGTTTGAAGTTGGTAACAAGATGATTGAGTGTGACAGGTAGCTCGGCGTCGATTTCTGACGTTAGTTCGAGGATCGTACGGCGTAGCTCTTGGGATTCCTGTTCTTCTGGGCCGATAGCTGTCAGGCGGGCGATCATTGGCGTATTGGCAAAGGCTTGGCCGTGAAATTCAGCTTTCCTGCCTGGATCTACAAAGTGTTGGACTCGGCTATTGCTGAGATCCGGAGAGCGACCTTCGCGGGTATTTGGCATCCTCTGGTCAGACTGATCGAGGACGGAAATTGCTTGCGAGGGAGGAATTCGCCCGATCATTCGCAACATAAGCATCCAAAAACCGACAAAGAGCGGCGGTACAAGTAATCGTAGTATGACAATAGCTGGTTGGTTGTAGTTTGTGAGCGTTCCTGTGTTGATCAACGTAGCCAATGCTGCATCAAGTGCAGTAAAGAAAAGCCCGGCGCCCAAAGCGCCACGCTTATGCAATAGCAATGCCGGTAAAAGCAGTGAGCCAAGCGCATACGGCAGGAAAGGCCAAACACCGCCGCCGCTTATCCAAACGAATGCGATGCCAACCAGTATATCTAGGGCCAAGACAGGCGGTCTGCGTTGCGCAATTCGTACATAAGTTTTGGCCAGGGCAGTTGCAACAATATTCAAAATCCCGGCCAAAAAGAGAAGCGAGATATAAAGTGCTTGATGATTGGGTGTTTGGAATGGAATAACGAGGCCAGCTAAGATCCAGGCAAGCCAGCGATAACTAAAAAAAAGGACATGGTCGCTCGTGAATGTGTGTAAGTTGTATCGCCTCGATTTCACGCGCTCCCCCCGCAGAAGTTACATGTTTACGTTCACATCACAACTTGGAATCTGGTTCATATCGGGTGCTTATTGGGAGCCAGATACAGTCATAGTGTAACAGAAAGGCGAGCTAACGGCAACTCACTCTTGCCCGCCCCTGGGGCTTTTGTATAGTCCGCATATCTGATTGTTAAAACGATATGAATGCAAGCTATAGCGCTTTGATATGAGCTATTTGTACTGCTGTACGGCAGTGAGTCGACCGTCTGGCAGTCGCATATCCAAACTTTGTGAAAGATCGCCGCATCATTACATTCTGCTTGCAAAAGTTGCATAAATCACTGCTGCGATAAGGCCGCTCCCAATGATGCCATATTCGACGAACAAGCGACGTTGAAGCGTTCCTGTAGCATAATGTTGAAGAAGCCCAGTTGTGATATAGAAGATCACCAGCAACGATGTGCCGCCCAACAAGAAAGGAGCCGCCCAATAATTGAGCGCCCACGTGCTTTCGGCAAGGAGCAACCCAACCAATACTGAGAGCCGCAGCATACTCTGTTTTGAGGAAGATTGCAAGAGTGCGTACGCAAGCAACACGGCTGTCGCACCGATCAGCGTAGCTGCATAGAGCGTACGCAAACGCGTGAAATAGACTGCGCTGAAGCACCCAAAAGCGAGTAAGTAGGCGATCACTTGGAGGATGAGCTGTGCGCGCTGTCGTGGCTTTTGCCGGCGATCCAGCGCATAATGCTGGCAGACAAGCACTGTCAGTAATAATCCCCCAGCAGCTCCTAGGGCTAGGGCGAATGCTACGCCTTGTAACGTCAGGCTAAAGAGGCGAAAAAAGGCGAATGACCCAATGATGCTAAAGGAGGGCAAGATCCAATAACGAGGCGCTATCTCGATGACCATAAAACCGAGATTGACGGTTGGCAGAACTTGGTTTTGCATCTGGGGGTGCGAGCGGGTTAGGAGATCGGCGCCTGTGCTCACGATGACAACCAGCGAGGCGATGAGCAACCATGAGACGGTAATTGTCGGTAGGTCGCCTCCGAAGCGTGCTCGCAGAATATTGGGGTTGATGTCAATCAAAAAGATGATGGCAAGGCCAAGCAGAACAACGAGCACAAGGGAAACGATACGATCATAGCGCGGAGCGGATGGCATATCTCTGGTCCTTATTTTACATAATGTATAATAGTTTGCATAGTATGTGCAGAACATTGACACAGCCAGAGCAACGTGATATAGTTTAAACATAAAATAATACGGACGTGACCATATTCTGTAGAGTTTGTCGAGGCTCGCGCAGATTCAGAAAATCCCTTTCTCGTGCGGCGCTGCTCCACAGATTGTTATTGCGTACAATGAATTTCAAACTGCCCTGATACGAGGATGGTCTATGACTGCGCTATCACACCGAGAAGCATACAGTTCCGAACCTGAGCTCGAAGCGTATGCTTTGATTAAACAGATAAACTCCATGCTTGACACATATAATCGTTACGACCTGCGCGACGAGAACCTGACTGTACCACAGTTCGCTATTCTCAGTCATGCTACGTTGGAAGGCGTACCCCTAAGTGAGATCAGCGCCCAGATGCTCTGTGACAACAGCAACCTAACCGGTATTGTTGATCGTCTGATTGCCAAGGGCTTGGTCGAGCGCCGCCCCGATCCCCGTGATCGTCGGGTGAGTTTGATCTGTTTGACGCCCAGCGGCATCGAAAAACTGCGCCGACTGCGGCCTCGCTATCATGATAGCGTTAGCCGTCGTATGCGCTCACTGTCGCAGACCGAAGTGCAACAACTGCGTGACCTGCTGCAAACCCTCTATCAAGGTCTACAAGCATCCTCGGAAGTCCCTGGTGAGCGATCAGAACTTGAACACTGCTAGCATTTCTGGTTTCTTGTGCTAAAAACCTGGCCCTAAATAAAAATTCATGATATCGGCGCGACCAATGGTCTTTGTGTTGGCGTTCAGCATCTGCGGCGATAAGAACGCAGCCAAATAGGGCTGCATTTCGCCGCCATTTGCGCTGCGTTATTCAAACTGATCGCGAGTAGTTAACCGCGCGTCTCCTCTTGCCTTTGGAGTTGTTCGGCGCGCTGCTGCTGTACAAACAGTGGCGGAACGCCATACATCGCTCGTTCATCGTCGGTTATTTGAGGATCAACTGTGCCGAGCGACCAGCGCCCGCCTTGTTTGATAATCTGCGTGCCAAAGCGTTGCGGCTTTCCAGAGGCGACCAGATAGCGATCCCATGCCATCGCCTGAAGCGTCCAGGCTCGCGAGTCCCCCAGCGCCACGGCGCGGCGCGCAAACATTCGGGCTAGGTTATAGTGAGCCTGTGTTTCGCCACAGAGTAACACCCAGGCGGCGTGGAAGTTATCTGACGCATCGTTGATGAAGCCTTGAGCATAAAGGTCTATGACGCGTTGGCAGCGGGTGCGCGCACTGGCCGTATCGGTTGGGCCAGCCTGCGCTTCCAGCGTCTCTTTGGCCAACCGTGCTAATTCTTCACTGGGATCTTCAAAAAAGTTTTGCTCTTCCTCCATAGCATTCACTCACTCTCTCCGCTATGCGCATGTCATGCGTCAATCTATGTGAATCACAGTCGGTGTATGCAGTGTACCATACTTCAGGTCGGCACAGTTATAGTTAAAGGCAAAGGTTCATCTAGGAAGCATCTGCAATAGTCCCCAGTTTATTTATACCCTTTGGCCCGATCGTAGCAATCGGGGCAAAGCGCCACAAAGTCATGAGGGATTGCTTGCCAACTAACCTGCGCTCTCCCATTTCGCCAAACTTGTAATTTGCGCCCGCCGCTTAGGCATACCTCGCAGCGCCCGCGGGCGCGCTGGTGGATCAGCCAATAGATCGGCAAGAGTGCATAATCCAGGATGAGGTGTAGGGTTATACCTAGGGCAACGGGTCGGGTCGAAGACCAGCGTCGGCTCAATAGCCACACCAACGGCAGGGTGAGCAAAGGCTGGTGCAGCCACGAACGTAGCGATCCATAACGCGGTCGCGTATCACCGGGAACAGCAATACTCCCTCGGTAGCGGTCATAGGCGACTGCGCCAGAGACGCTCAAATCGCCGGTCCGTAAGCTATATAAGACCAAATGATCGAGATCGATCAGCACACCGGCTAAGATGAGGAGGCTTGCATTTCGTAGCGACCGGGGATAGATCGCACACGCGGTCAGCATCGAAGTCCAAACGTGCGTGTGTAAGCGCATAGATTTATTGCGGGGTTGGGTTGGGGCCGTGTAGATCGTAGCGTTCCCAAAACGAGCGCCCAACACATCCCAGGTGCGGATTTCCCTCGCCGAGCAATAGTTGGCGCGCGTCTGCCGGGGGGATAATCTCGCGGTCAATTCGGCCTTCACGGTAAGCGGCCATGATCTCGGCATAGGCGGCGCTTACTCCCAACTCTCCGAGCAATAAGACAAGGTAAGCCGCCATCTCAGGGTTCGTTTCCTGTGCTAGCCGGTTGCGCGCCTCGGTGATGATATCCTCACGCAACTCGGGCGCTGTTGTTGCAACGTAGGTCAACCCATGCAATGCGGCGCCGCGCGATGCCAGGAGTTGCATTGCATCGTCAGCGAAAGACCAGAGGATTGGAGCGGCTGCCGCGCCGCAGCGCCCAACAATCTGGGGCGCTTCGTTGGCCCAGGTGTGCGATGGATAATCATCTTGCCCTGCAACTTGCAGCGGCAAGCGACTCAACAATGGGATGATGATCGACTGATCTGGGATTTCACCAAGCAGTCGCAATGCATGCAATGGACCCCAGCCGATCGGCTCATCTTCTTGAAGAGCAAGCGTGTCTGTTGCCAATTCGAGTAACGCCTCACGAGCGGCGTCGCCATATTCCAGGATGGATTGGACCAGCCGCTCTGAGGGTCGCAGTCCGGCACGGCGCAGTTGTCGTACCAAATCGTCAATTCGTCTGTCAAGCAGCATACGTGCTGTATACTCCTATTGGGCATGGTATCGACCCAAATGATAACCAGGCATATCTGTTTTTGCATCAATACTTGACTCATAGTATAACATGCGCTTTTCTAACCGTTGCATTCAGCAACGCTTGGTTACATAACATGGTTCTATGGTTAGACATGTGGCGCTTGATATGGCTATGCAGGGATACATTACCGTGGGTGCGACAGCTCTTCAGAAGCGTTGACGCCTGACATCATATTGGTTGTGGAACTGCACCGGTCATTCGTCAAAAGTAAGGATGTATGAACAGGCGCAGCCCTAATACTGTTTTTGCTGCGTGGGTTGTGCAGAAATGCAAATGTGGAGGTTAACGTGAAGAAAACCCTCATTGGCGCTTACGAAGTGAGCTATACCTCGCCTCAATCACTTCAGTTTGTTCACCTTATCCAGGGGTATATTGCCGCCACGTTTACGGGGGACGAAGTCGAACAGTTTCGTGAACTCATTGCGACCGGGCAAAAACGGATTACCGCTATTGGAGACAAATATAACGTGATCACCGGCGCGAGCAATGATCTTGCAGTATATAACACGGCGAGCGGGCGACGTATGCTCTATCTCGACAGCGATCAAGTTCTCCAACTTTGCCGCTTCCTTCATGGAACGACGTAAGATTCTTGTAGCTTTTTCGTTGGATGGGCGTAATCAGGCCGTGATAGAATCAAACAAGCAGGGTCTGGAAGACCCCTTTGCAAGGTTAATCGCCCCACAAACCAAAGGATCATTGCTATGCGCAAAATCAAGTCTTCGGAGATCACTCCTGAACATATCTACCTGTCCCGGCGCACATTTATGGTTGGCATTGGCGCATTGGCAACGGGCACGTTACTGGGGGCATGCGGACAACTCAATAAGCAGCCGGCGCTGTCGTTGCCAGAACCGTTGACGCCCAGTGCGGAGGCCGATGAACTTGGCAACCCGCTGAACTCGTATGAGGCAATCACGAGCTACAATAACTACTACGAATTCTCGACAAATAAAGAGGCGGTCGCTCGCCTGGCGCAGAACTTCCCGACCGCACCGTGGGCTGTAACGGTTGGCGGATTGGTGCGCAACCCCAAGACCTACGATGCTGGCGATCTGCGTAAGCGGTTTTCGGTGGAAGAGCGGATTTATCGCCTGCGTTGCGTTGAAGGCTGGTCGATGGTTATTCCGTGGCAGGGCTTTCCTCTGTCCGCGCTGCTCAATGAGGTCGAGCCTACTGGCCAGGCCAAATATGTTCGTTTCGAGACCATCTACGCCCCGGAGCAGATGCCGGGCCAAAAAGATGGTTGGTATAGTTGGCCCTATATCGAGGGGTTGCGTCTAGACGAAGCAATGAACGACCTGACTCTGCTCGCGACTGGCATCTATGGGCGCGATCTTTTGCCGCAAAATGGCGGACCAATCCGCCTGGTTGTGCCCTGGAAATACGGCTTCAAGAGCATCAAGGCTATTGTGAAAATCGACTTGGTGGAAGAACAGCCAGTCTCGCTTTGGATGGCTGCTGCTGCGCACGAGTATGGTTTCTATGCCAACGTCAATCCTGATGTGCCCCATCCCCGCTGGTCGCAGGCGAGCGAGCGACAGATCGGCGAGTCGAGGCGTCGCCCAACGCTGCCGTTCAACGGCTATGCTGAAGAAGTGGCGCACCTGTACGAGGGAATGGATCTACGTAAGTTTTACTAATCGCAATGAATACCATACGTTGGTTGAATAAACACTGGCTGCAACTCACCGTCCACGTTGGCGCACTTGCACCACTGACTTTGTTGATCTGGGATTTCACGCAGGATAACTTGACGTTCAATCCGATCCAGGAGATTACGCTTCGCACCGGCAAAGTTGCGCTGATCCTGCTGGTTATGACATTGGCCTGTACTCCCCTGCATACGGTGTTGGGATGGAAGCGGATTCTGTCGTTGCGTAAGCCGTTGGGCTTGTATGCATTTCTGTATGCAAGCCTGCACTTTTTGGTCTTTGTTGGCCTCGACTATACGTTTGATCCAGTCTTGATCGGGCAGGCAATTATCGAGAAGCGCTATGTTCTGCTTGGTTTGGCGGCGTTGCTGCTTCTGACGCCGCTGGCGATAACTTCGACGCGGGGATGGATGCGGCGTTTGGGTAAGAACTGGAAGCGGTTGCATCGGCTGGTTTATCTTGCCGGGATTCTCGCCGTTCTGCATTATGTTTGGCTAGTCAAGTCGGATATTCGCGAACCCTTCGTGTATGGGGCTGGGCTTGCTGTCTTGTTGATCTTACGCTTGCCGCCAGTACGGCGGGCTGTGAGCCGATTACACCACCGCCGCGCAGCGATGCACACCCCCCAGCCGAAACAGCTGTGTGCATCCTCCAACGTTGTTCCCTGCCGCCTGAGCACGAAGCTTAGGATGATGAGGCGACGGCCCCCGTGTACGCGGCGATGAGGCAGTCTTTGTTGATTGTTTAATCCCATAGGAAACAGAGGCGACTCGCTTGCTGTGGATTGGCAGGCGAGTCGTTTCTGTTTGTAACGGAATTGCTTGTAGGCGATCGGCGTGGCAAGAGTGTATCAGTCACTACATTGTATGAAAACAGCCTACCGGCTTGTGAGCCATCGGTTTATCGGCTATCCCCGCGTATACGGGGATCATCGATCTATCGATAATTTCCCGTCAGGGTGCTAAAGAGTTGGTTAGCGCTTGGGTGAGTTGTGCAACCCGAAAAGGCTTGGTGATGAAAGTGCTGACACCGGCCGCCAAGGCTTGTTGTTCCACAAGGGCGTCGCTCGATACCATCAGGATGGGAACAGTGATCTCGCGTGCGCGTAGCGCGCGGATTAAGTCTAAGCCGTTCATAATTGGCATGTCATAATTCGTAATCACAAAATCAGCGCCGCGTTGACCAAAAATAATTAATGCTTCGGACCCGTCTTTTACCGCAGAGATGCTAACTCTTGAATAGGTTTGTACAACAATACGGGCTATGACAGCGCGTATTGCGTCGTCATCTTCGGCGATGATAAAGTTGTAGGAAGGAGACATGACGACCTCATGTAGATAATAAAGATAGAGTGTGCAATATAAAACGTGGTAGCAATGCGCGGCGATACGAACGCGACTGGGCGGTAACTGTTTCTTTACTCGCGATGAACGGGCAAATTACACTTTCAGGCACGTTTGTTCTGCCTTTCTGCATCAAGCAAAGCAATCCGTCAAAGGCTGCGTAGCCCAATCATCCTATCCAAATTCGCTATCTGTGGACACGTAATGTTTTCAGCAACGGCTCAGTTTGTAGAGCCATGATGGTAGTAGACAGAGGCTGTCTTAAACTAGTGCTACAACGAGATATGTCATTCTGAATCCTTCGGCGAGTCGATCCTGCGCACAGCCAAAGGGCTCGGGACCGGCATAGTGAAGAATCTCCTGGTCAATAGATGTGAGACCCTTCGCGGAGTGTATCCTGAGCGCAGCCGCAGGGCTTAGGGTGACATCCTCGGCAGCGTTCCAACGCGCTGTGTTTGGAAGTCTCGTTGTAGTACTAGCCTATTGCTTGTACAGTTGTCCGCAGTCTGAGAAGGGGCGGATAATTGATAAGGTTTGGTCTTTTACAGCCCGAAGCGTTCGGTGTCGCTTCGATGTCTTCGTTGTTCGAGAAGGCTTCCTCCATAAATTTAAGGTGTCGGTCGTTTTGCATACTACGCCAAAACGTTGTGTTATAGCTGAGCTTTAAATACACAACAAGCCGACCGCATCTCACGCGCGGGCTGAAAGTGATGCGGCTGCATACTTTTTTCAAAGAACCAGAAGATCTGCAAGCTAGAAGCAGAATATGATATTATATCAGGATATTACTCTTTGTGATCAGAAAATAAAACTGAATTAGTACTACAATGAGGTATGTTATTCTGAACCCTCATTAGAATAGACGCCAGTTCAGACCTGCCAGATCTGAACTGGCGCTTTGGAAAGCCTTCCCAAGATTTGTCAGGCCTTATGTGGCAGATTTTGCGCGGTCATCAGTCAGCAGAGAGGTTTGGAGGGCGGCAAGCCCTCCAAGTATCCTTTTGCGCGCCGCAGCAGCGGTGGCGCGCAGGATTTTTCGTAGAAGCTTCGCCTCTCCGACCTCACCATCGCGTAAGTCTTATTTGAAAAGAATTGGCCCTAAGCGACTTTCTGAAATGAGCTGAGGCTTGCGCAAACCATGCTTGCGCAAGCCTTATTTCGACATAGCCATTCCCGTCTGCGCCCAATTGTATCTTTATTGCTCCATATTGTTTGTTCAGGCGGCTTTTCAGACAAGCGGCAAGGGTTGGACAGCTTCATTGCCCAACCCTTACCACTTGCCGCTCTCCTGTCGGAAGCGAATCAGGCCTTCCTTTACAGGTGTAGCGCCTGTTGCCGTACAAGTTCCATCATTGCTTCATAATCACTGGAACGAAGACCTTATTCTCCGGTTGCTGCGCCGGCGAAACTACAATCGGCAAACTATTCGACGGACCGCCGCCAGGCGTGGTGTTCAAGACGGTAATCGCTGCTGTACCTGGATTCGCAACCAAGCTGGCTGGTATAGTAGCCGTCAGCTTTGTCGCCGACACGAAGGTCGTCGTCAGCGCTGTGCTATTCCAAACCACCTTGGAGCCCTGAATAAAGCCCGACCCGTCAACAGTCAGGGTCAAAGCGCTGCTGCCGGCTGGAATCGAGTTGGGAGTGATTTTGGTGATAGCCGGTTTCGGATTATTCACAGTGAAGGTGCGGCTCTTTGAGACAGTGTTGCCGTTGGCTACTGTGACCGTATAGGCGCCGGCGCTGGCGATGTTGCTAGCTGGAATAACGGCTCGTAATTGGGTTGCCGACACGAAGGTTGTTTTGCGAGCCGCGCCATTCCAGCGCACTTCGGAGACGCCATTGATAAATCCTGTGCCATTGACCACGAGATCAAAGCCCGCCCCGCCTGCCGTAGCCGAGTTCGGGTTCAAACTTGCGATCGTGACTTGGGGTGCGCTAATCGTCACCTTGAGTGCGGGTGACGACTCACCGCCGCCTGGTGCAGCGTTGAAGACGGTTACATTGGCAGTTCCAGGTTTGGCGATGAGATTCGCCGGGATCGTTACAGCAAGCGTTGTCGCTGACTGAACGGTAGGCGTGAGTGGTGCGTCATTCCAGCGTACCGTCGAGACGCCGTTAATGAACCCTGTGCCAGTAATGTTCAGCGTGAAGCTGTCGCTGCCGGCAACCACCGTATTCGGGCTAAGCGAAGTCGCAGTAGGTAATGGGCTGCCTGTTGCTAC
The DNA here is from genome assembly GCA_022360155.1 of Chloroflexales bacterium. Taxonomy (GTDB): domain Bacteria; phylum Chloroflexota; class Chloroflexia; order Chloroflexales; family Chloroflexaceae; genus JAKSDJ01. The sequence goes on from JAKSDJ010000384.1 coordinate 17,230, forward strand.
GATTGTGAGTGTTGCGGCGTTTGAGGCGCCGCCGGCCGGAGCCGGGTTGAATACTGTGACGCTGGCGCTCCCTGGACTTGCAATCGCAGTCGCCGCAATCGCTGCTTGAACTTGGGTCGACGAGACGAAAGTCGTCGTTTGGGTTATACCATTCCAGCGCACTACCGAGTTGTTGGCGAAGCCGGTTCCATTGACGGTAAGCGTAAACGCACCGCTGCCGGCAACAATCGAGCTGGGATTCAGGCTCGAGATCGTCGGAACTGCATTAGTGACGTTCAAGGTGGCGCTGGCGGTATTGCCGTTGCCTGTTTCGGTCGAAGAAACCGCGCCGCTAGTATTGACGTGGCTGCCTGCTGTCGCACTGGTCACGTTCACGCTCACGGTGCAGGAGGCGCCGTTACCGGCTAGTGCGCCGCCGCTCAGACCGATCTGTGATGTGCCGCTAGCTGCTGTCGGCGTGCCGCCACAAGTGTTCTGGACGTTCGGCGTGGCGGCGACAACAATCGCTGCCGGCATCGTGTCGGTGAATCTTACGCCGGTCAAGGCGCCAGTGTTGAGCAACGTAGTGACAGTGAACGTTAGGGTCGATACACCGCCGGTTGTGATAGTGTCGGGCGAAAAAGCCTTGCTGATCGTAGGCGGCGCTATTTCGAATGCGCCAATGTCGCAGGCCTCGCCCTGGGGCCGGGCCACGCCGCGCTGGTCGGTGGCGGCGCAGGTGCTGGGGTTGCCGTTGTCGCGCGCCGGGCTGGTCGCCGCGATAGCGTGGGTCTGGGTGGCGCCGCCTATCCCGCCCACGTCAAGATGCGGCTGCCGGAGGGCAAGCGCGTCGACGTGGTGGTTTTGAACGGGGCGGAGTGCGAGCCCTACCTCACCTCCGACCACCGCCTGATGCTCGAGCGGCCGGAGGCGGTGATCGACGGCCTGACCATTCTGATGGAGGTGCTGGGTGCGTCCCGAGGCAGCATCGGTGTCGAGGTGAACAA
>JAKSDJ010000752.1 GCA_022360155.1 Chloroflexales bacterium
ATCTCCTCTCATAATGGCGTTCACCTTACCAAGGCGGGCGATGTCGTTGGTGTATTGATGACCGCCTTGGCAACGCGAAGCGCGTACGTCATTCGCTAAATTACGGAAGCGGAAAGCGCGCGGTGAGTGCGTCACTTGTAAATCCGTACTCGCTCGCAAACGCCGCTACGCTGGGGTCGTGCGCCGGTTTGATGATGGCGGCGAAGCGCTGCACCAGACCGGCGATCCCGCAGACTACGAACAGTTCGATGCAGGTCGTCGGGTCAAACTGGTCGACCACCGGCTGGACAAAGCGCCGTGGCGTGATTAGCGGGGTCTGGGCCGAGAGATAGGCCAGGCGCAGCGCGGCCTGCTCCGCCGGGGTGAAGAGCGCGGTGTCGCCCCCGCGCCCGGCTGCGACGGCGAAACTGTGCCGCAGGCGCTGGAGTGTGCGTGGGGGGTCGGCGGACAGGTGATGGGCGATGAAGGCTTCGGTGTGCGCCAGGGCTGTGTGGCCCTTTTCGAGGTGTGACACATGGGCGAGGAGGCGCTTCAGCTCGGCGGTCACACCACTGCCCTCCTGCTGCCGCATCATCTCGCCGTACAGCGCGGCGTGCAATGGACGAAGCTGGGGCGGGAAACCCTGCATCCAGGGCGGCACGAGGCCAAACTGGCGGGTCGCATAGGTCGATAGATCGCCGACTTCGGCCATGTATTTGCCCATCATCTGTTCCATCGTCGGGCCGCCAGTGGGCAACGCATGGGACAAGTTGTTGGGGTTACGATCTTCGTTGACCCCGTGACGGCCAAAATCGATGTCTAGGCGCTGCTTGGCCGCAGCAGCCCACCCGCCTTCGATATCCATGCCCATCAAATCATTGAAGACATTGAGAAAGCCAAAGGAGGCGCTCACAAGCGCAATAGCCATAATCTGCTCGTTGACAGGGACATCTGCATGCTCGGAATGTCGCGCCAGACGGCGCAGGCGTTCCAGATAGCCATCTGGGACCGTATTGAGTGACGCCATGCCGGCCAAGTCGGCCAGCGAGACCCAATACTCATCGAAGGGTTTGCCCGCGTCACGTTGCCCGATTCGAGCGAGTCGCAACTTTTCAATCGCATTCATCGAGGCATCCCCGAGGGTCGCGACACTATGGACCTGGCAGTAGTTGCAACCATGGGCGTTCGAGGTGGCATAGGCTACGGCGCTGAGCAAATCCGTGTCCAAGACTTTTTTTTCCGGCTCCTATGGCTAATGCGTTTTGGCAATACACAAAGCGTTTGTAGGCCGCGGGCCAATGATGCAAGTAGACAAAGGTGTTGGGTCGGAAGCCAAAGAATTCCTTATACATCTGCAGGATCGGTCATTGTTCTGGGTCGTCGCTGTGCGTTCCATCGCTAGGCGGGATGTACTCGATGAATTTCATCTCCTCAGCGCCGCAGGCCAAGACTTCATCGCTGAGCGCCGCAACATCTAGCGTGGCGTTGGGGTCGACCGCTTGGGCGATATCGCGCAGTCGTCGCGTCCGCCAGAGCTTGGCCAGCTCGTCGGCCCCGCCAATCGGATACTCCCCGAGAAAGACTTGTGGGACCGTGCCTTTCCCGCTGAAATAGGTTGCGGCACAGGCGTTGCGTTCTGCGGCGGCGACATCGTGCGTGGTCGCGCAGGCCATGCCCGCGTCGTGCAGGGTGGCCTTGGCGCGCTCACCGTGAACACAGCCTTTCTTCAGAAAGAGCGTTGTGTGTGGTCGGGGTGTCATATCTATCATTCCTTTTATTCAAAATTGCGTTGAAACCAGTTTGGGGCGAACCTGTTGCGCGTGGAGCAGTCACCCCCGCCAGGCAGCGCATGCTGTTGATATGGCGCTAGCCGTCGTCGATGGGCCATGGGCTGCGTGCAATGTGCGAAGCGGGTTGTAAGACTGCTCCTGGCGGTATCGTCTGCCGGCGGTGTCGCCCCACCCCCGCCGGCAACGACATTGCGCCATCTGACGGTGCCAGCCCAGTCGCCTCTGCAGCGCTGCTGCTGTGCTGCTCCAGCGGGATGATCCCGAGCTGCGGGGCGGCGGGATTGCCTGTGAAGCGCACCTGGACCTTCTCATAGCCGACATGGCTGAAGGGACAGACCGCGAGCCACACCCCGCAGCCGTAGTTGGCCGTGAAGTAGTCGCGACAGCTGGCGTGCTCGCTGGTTTGCATCCCGCCGGCGCCGCGGTGCGGCGGCGGGGCGTAGATCGCGCTGACCGGACACTGGCGGACGCACCGCTTGCACATCGCGCAGCAGTCGCGCACCCACAGGTGCGTGTTCTCCTTGACCGGCGCCGCCAGCGTCGGCAGATTGGTGATGTTGGCGTATATGACATTGATCGGCAGCCGCGCGCCCCCGTCTGGCGAACTCAACAGGCCGTGATACCCGATCACGCCTAGCCCAGCCAACTCCGCGAGATGCAGGTAATCGGCGACCCCGCCGAGCGCTGTACCGGGATAGGCGGCACAGCCATGTTTCTGCATGAAGCGAGCCATTTTGTTCGCGCTGACCGCCAGGTTTTTGTACCCGTGCATGACTGCGTGCATACACGCCAAACTGGGGGCGGTCTCGATCGGCTCTTGGTCCATCTCCACCGTGTAGACAACCGCATACGCAGAGGGGAGGCCCTGCGCCTGGAAGATAGCGGTGCGCGGCGCCTTCACAGAGCCGATATCCTTGGCTCCGACCTTGCGGGCTACCGCCTCCAACGCCGCAATGCCGGCCGGGCGCGCCGCAGGCTGGGTGGATCGGAATGCATGGTCGTACCGCCGCGCCGCGCTGCATATGGAGCAGCAGCGGCGCCCGTATCGGCAGCGCCGTGAGGCGGTGCGGCGGCGTGCAAGCGGCAGCCGAAATCGTGTCCGTGGGGCGGTGCGCCGCAAACGAAGTGCGCGGCTTGGACGCCGGCGCGGGGGAATGAGCGTCGCGAAGTTGGCACGATACTGGTCCCTCCGTTCCGATATGCTATCCGATGAGGGCCGGCCATTGGCGGCGCCGATCAGCGGGTGGAATATGTTCTGCCCCATACGTTTCTCCTGCATCACGAATATGCACCGAACGGCCATCGGGGGCAGGCGCCCAAGACCAGCAGTAAAGCGATGAGCAGGGAGACGCCGGTTTGAGCGTCTTTTTGGTCTGCAATATGCGTCCATACAGCCCGAGCCAGGATGATGGCGAGACCGGCGCTGCCAGAGGGATGAGCCATTGGGCGATGCCGGTCCACATAGGCAGAATCAGCCCGAGACCGCCTAGTATTTCGGACACGCCGATGAACAAGAGGAAACCGCTTGGGTACGGCAGCATCTCCAACATGTCATGCATAGGGGCTGGTTGAACCAGCAAGGCAATGTCATGGAAAAAGAACAAAACGCCAAAAAGAATCTGTAGTGTCCAGAGAAAGGTTTTCATCGGTCATATTTTAAGTAAGTACTTGCTTTCATTTTAGCAGAAAGAGTATAATTGTCAAGGTCCAACTTGACTGGAACGTTTGGCAGCTTGCTTTTGTATTACAATGAGGCTCTGTCATCATGCGGAGCGAAGCGGCGAAGAATCTCTCGCCCCAGACTGCAAAGGCTTGGGGCGCTCTGCACAACACGGCCAGGTAGTCTTGTGTTCAGGTTCGTCGCTCTGAAAGTAGAGAAACACCATGACCCATACGATTGCGGACTCTCAAATTTTAGACGCTGCGCTGGATGTGATTGCCCAAAAGGGCTATGCAGGGGCGACCACCCGCCAAATTGCGGCGGCAGCGGGCATCAACGAGGTGACCCTCTTCCGGCGTTTCGGCAGCAAGCACAAGCTATTGGCCGCTGTTATCGAGCAAGAAGCCGAGCATGTTACAACGTTAGGGATCGACTACACGGGGGATCTCGAAGCTGATTTAGGGCGGGTCGCGCGCTTCTATCGCGATTTGATGCACAAACGCGGTCGGATGATCGCGATGCTGATCACCGAGATCCCGCGCCAACCGGAACTGATCGAGCTCTTGCAGACGCCGCTGGCCATTATCGGC
>JAKSDJ010000488.1 GCA_022360155.1 Chloroflexales bacterium
CATCGGCCCGGATCGGGCCTTCGTGCGCGAACGGAGCGGGTTGCCGCATGCGTTGCACGAGAAGCCGCTGGGACGGCCGTTGGCAGATCGGTGGCTTCGGCCTCCGCGAAGCTGCCTGCTTGAGCTGGCGGAGTGATCACTTCAACCACGGCCCGTGGCGTGCTGACGGCCGAGCCGAGCCGCCGTGAGCCCCCGCATGTGGGGCCAGAAGCGGTTCGCGCGCGCTGGGGCGCATGCCGTCCAGTACAGCGCACGCGCGGCAGCAGATGTGCCGCCGTTCTGACAACGCCGATAGAGAGCACTCACAAGTGCATGCGCTGCCAGCAGTCCTTGCTCTCTGCATCCATACCATCCCTCACAACGGAGGCTTCCGCCCTAGCCGAACGAACCGCCGACCACGTCACCTGCGGCGGGGTCTGGGGTGCGATGCGGAGGCGAGGAGAGGCGGAGACGAGGATGCGAGGGAAGTATGCACCGCGCAGCGGGGCGGTGCAACACTACGCTGTGCGAACCTGATCCGAATCAGCCTAGCCTCTTGACATTTACACTAAATCGGATATAATCGATTCATTGAGCCAAATTGTTTGGATGATGCGCGTATCTATGCTAGAGTAGCGATCGCTTTGATATGGAGCAGCACGAAGGCAAGGATACGTCCATGACCAAACAACCCACGACCGAAGTGTTTGGCTGCCGGATTAGCGACTTGTCCAACGAAGCCAACCGCCATCGCCAGCATCGCCTGTGTCCGTTCAAGAACAAATCGACAGCGAATTAGGTCGTTACAAGTTGGTTCGCAGCCAAACCGTCTACACCCAATTTACTCCGGCACTACAACGTATTACCAATGCCGATCCAGGTTCGGAAAATGACTTTCGTCGCTTGCTCCAACGCAAGCTTGACGAAAAACAGATAGGTGATAGTACGGCGCCGGACGCCTCTTCACTTCTTGACGTTTTCGCACCCGATGAGTCAGCAGAGGAGTAGAACGATTATGGAACAATTGTCCTTCATTGACAACCCGCAACCTGGACCAATTGTGAATGTGGCAACGGTTCCGCAGCGCAGTCCATTCCGTTATCCAGGCGGCAAAACCTGGCTTGTTCCGCGTATCCGCACCTGGTTAGCAAGCCGCCCTACACCACCTGCCGAGTTCATCGAACCCTTTGCTGGCGGTGCAATCATGAGCTTGACGGTTGCGTTCGAGCGTCTCGCCCAGCACATTACCATGAGTGAGCTCGATCACCAAGTTGCCGCAGTATGGCATACCATCATCAATGGCGATGCAGCATGGCTCGCAGAATGTATCGCGCAGTTCAATGTCACACCTGAAACAGTTGCGGCGACGCTCGATGAACCAGCAGTCACGCTTCCTGACCTGGCGTTCCAAACGATTCTCAAGAATCGGGTCAATCGTGGGGGTATTTTAGCGCCTGGGGCAGGAAGAATTAAACATGGCGAAAATGGCAAGGGGCTGCTCTCGCGTTGGTATCCACAAACGTTGAAGCAACGGATTATCGATATTATCGAAGTGCGTGACCGTATTCGTTTTATCGAGGATGATGGTCTCGCAGTCATGCACAATTATCGAGATCGTTCAGATGCAGTCTTTTTCATTGATCCGCCATACACCGCCGGCGGCAAGCGGGCTGGAAGTCGGCTGTACACCCACACCGATCTCGATCATGAGGCGTTATTCCGTACCGCAGCGCAACTTGCCGGCGACTTCTTAATGACGTATGATACTGCCGATGAGCTGTATGACTTGGCCCGCCAGTATAATTTTGACACGCAGCTAGTCGCGATGAAAAGCACCCATCATGCCGAAATGACGGAACTGCTGATTGGGCGCGATCTCGATTGGGCGCGATAACGTGAGCAGTAGGTGCAACTCTTCCGCACTACCTGCAGGTGAGTGACAATGAACGCATTGCCAACCACCCTTGTAAACCTGACCGCAGAGCGTGTCGCCCTCCGCGCGATGCAGGATAGCGACGCGGATGCGCTGTTCGCGATCTATGGCGACAGCGAGGTCATGCGTTATGCCAGCGATCCGACTTTCCCCAGCCGTGAGACAGTATTCACGATGCTCACAAGCGTGAGAAGCTTGCTCGCAGCGGGCAGCGCGCTGGAGTGGGCCATCACGGATCGCAACACCAACCAACTCGTCGGCACCTGCGGGATTCACTCACTCCAGGCGTCGATGGGCGCTGCCGAACTTGGCTGCATGTTGGCCAGGCAGTTTTGGGGGAAGGGATACATGCACGAAGCGCTCTTCCCCGTGATCGACTACAGCCGGGAGTCGCTCGGTCTTATCCGGCTGCTCGCCGACATCGATACGCCGAACACGAGGTCGATCCGGCTGTTCCAGCGCCTGGGATTCAGGCATGTTGAAGGTACGATATATTGCCGTGAGCTTTAGCCGCGCGGCGCCCCAACCGAAACTGCTCTTCCCATTATGACAAGGCTCAAGTATACTGTCACTATAGCTCTACTAACTCAACATGCGACATGACACGCAACGCTGCGTTTGAGCAATGACACGCGCTGCAGGCAAGCGGTGTCTGCGGCAAGGCCAATGAATTTTGACAATCAACAGAGTAGTCCGCGTAGTGCCGCCTTTAGGCGGTTTTACGGCAATACAGCCGCCTGAAAGCGGCACGACGAATACCTTTCTCCATTGCCGGTGTTGGTCGTCAAAATTCATTAGGCAACGCCACGCAAGCAGATCGTATCGGCGTATGGCTGAGGCTGGCCCTTTTATTGCTATATGACAATCATCGGACACTCTGGTGCGAAACGACATGGTTGCGTAAGCGGCTATGCGCGAGAGTCCATCCCAAGAATGAGGTAAAGGCGTCATGCTACAGAAGTGTCGTAAGCGCAATAGGGAGTTCAGATGAGCGTTCGGACGATCCATATGCTTCCGATCAAGCATGCGCCGCAGTTGCAGCGTGTCGCCGGCGGCAGCGAGACCGATGTCTATCGTACGGACGACCAGCACTACGTGCTCAAACTCAAAGCAGAGCATATGAGAACGCGCCGCGCCGCGCTCGCCTACGCCCAAGCGCAACGCGCCGCTGCCGAGCAATTTGCCGCATACCTTGGCCTGGCACACAGCGTCCCAAGCTATTATGCTGTGGCTCACGCCGACGACGGGCAGATACAAGTAGTGGTGATCCAGCCGTATCTAACGCATGCCCGTCCGCTGGTCGCTGTGTCATTTGACGAATTGAATGCTGAGGATCGGGTGCGTCTGGCTGCGCAACTGCGCGATCTGGTGCGCCGCACCCTTACCTGCTATCGGGAGACCGGCCACATGCCCGACCTGCACGGGAGTTTCAGTGGTAGCGTGGAGGAACGCACACTTTTGGATACGCCAGCGCACTGGCCGCGGCGGGTGTGG
>JAKSDJ010000387.1 GCA_022360155.1 Chloroflexales bacterium
CACAATGCCTCGGTACACACCTTCGAATAGTCTGTCCCTTACGAGAAGATGATGCAAATCGACATGGTTCAGCGGCGCCCTGGTCTGCAACACGGCGATAATCGGCGATCCATTCGCCCTATGGAGGTCGTCGATGCGCGAGTAGATCAACTGCTTCAATCATGCGCACCAAGGGTCATAGGATCGCGAGCGCAGGTCGGGCAGCAGCATGGCTCTCCCATACTTGCGATTCGGTTGCACAACGCACGGCAGCAGATCGCCCTGCTCACGCTGATAAGGTCGCAGAGTTGTCGTGTTAGGAAGATGGCGTGGAGGTCATTCCCATCAAATTGCGCAACGCCTCTCGTCCACATAACCTGCTCGTTGAAAGCGTTTGAACCCCAGCTTCATGGCCGTGACTATCGTTCCATTGTCTTCCTATGGATGTTGGCCCATTTCTTTTCTACAAAATCTGGGCGAAGTCGGAGAGTCTGTATGAGGGCATATCCTCACTGTTTATCCACTGCACACTTCAGCTTCGCTCTGCATAAAACAGATATTCGCCCTCTGGCAACTGCATATCGTCTGGAACCGCAGATAGATATTGTGGCAGTACCGCCCGCACGGGCGTAATTTCAATAGCGCGAAACGCATGGGCGGCCAAAAAGGCGGGCAGTGCGGCGCGCGCCAATCCCCAGTGAAAGGGCTCACCGGCGCGCTGCAGTTGTCGATTGACACGTTCGCTGGCGCCCTGAATAGCGAGGCGGCCATCTGGGGCGGGCGCTAGGGCCGTGCCAACAATGCGACTGTGGGGACCGCTGTGATCATGCACTGCCTGCAAGAGGTCGCTTGCTTCGGTTGCCGTCAAATACATCAGCACGCCCTCAGCGATAAACAGAGATACTGCTTCACGATCATACCCTGCCGTGGATTGGAGCACAGTAGCTAACGTTTGCCGGGTAAAATCCACGGGCAGGAGCTGCAGATTCCGCTGCACACCGCCATGTCGATCAAGCGCGACGCGTTTACAGCGCTGGGTGGCGGGATGGTCAATCTCCCACCAATGCACCTGGGAAAACTGGCGGTGCAGGCGGTATGCCAGCGTATCATACCCAGCGCCCAGGACCACCACCTGGGAACAACCCAACGTTATCGCCTCGCGGGCCTTGTCTTCAATCCAGCGTTTGCGCGTGACGTTATGCACCGCTATGCCTGGAATGGTCGTACGCTCAATGTACCGCGCATAGATGCGAAAAAGCGGGATGTCGAACAGCACCACAAAGCGGCCGACAGCAGCTTCGAGACACCAACGCGTAGGGGCGGCCACGTCAGGCGGCACGAGGCGCCCAAAGACTGGGTCGTAGGACAGGAGCAGCACATTCATCGCGACAGATTGTGCGGTGCGGCTGGGACGATTCCGCATATGTTCTCCTTCCAACTTCGGCAATCTACCTCAAACGTGTTGATGAATCTTACTGAACCCGCAAGAACCAAATCGTCCAGTATTCCACTGCAGTCAGCAAGCCATGAATATGTTTGAGGCAGAACACCAACGACAACATGTAAAAAGAATTGGATGGGAGTCTTTCAAAGCGTCTATAATCTTAAATGTAAAGTACAAGTGTGAACTGACGCCGACTACCCTATCTAATACCAATTCAACATGAACACTACATATGTCATGCTGAGCCGTTCGGCTGCTTGCCGTTCGGCTGCGCTCAGGGCAAGCAGCCGAACGGCTCAGAGCCTGTCCTAAACAACGTGAAGGAGTGACCAGATGCGGAATGTCTCCGTCACATTGGTATAACAGCCTGGCCTTCAGATGGCGACGTACTGATAGAAGAACCGGCGAGTTCCCGCTAAATCCCAAAATCGGCTCGATCTTGCTCGACGCGAAGCAGCGTGGTCTGCGCTTACTTGCGATTCGGCTGCACGACGCACGGCAGCAAATCGGGCGGTAAAACCTTGCTCTCGCAGATAAGGTCGTAGAGTTGTTATGTTAGGAAGATGGCGTAGGTGTCATTCCTATCAAACAATTGATAAACCCGCTCGGCGACGGCGGCGGCTTCAAGCAAGTCATTGACGATTGTCAGGGTGCGCTCTGTTCCGATGCGCCAAAGTTGATCAAGGTCGAGGCGTTGTTCTTCTTCGATGGTACAAATAGTTTAGGTAATGCCATTAACCGTGACGGTATGGTCAACATCGCTGTCAAAGAGGTACGATACGTCAACAGCGGGAACGCCGAGCGTGTGCAGAAAGGGCGTCATTTCCTCGAAAAATACACAGGTATAACCTTCAGCGAGGTTTTCCGAGTCAGCGTGATAGACACGCTTGGTCTCCTCCCAGCCCAACAGATACCCCGATTCGAGCGCTTCTTGCTTTAAGCGATGAATAGCGGAGTGATGAGCATAGCGATAATAGCCGTGCGCCTCAAGTGCTTCAAGTAAAGCGATAGCCTGCGCCATATTGACAGCAATCTTCATCTTAATGACCTGGGCTTCAATTAACACTCTGTACGTAACATCAGATAGCTAATCATGAGCCTGCGGCACACCAGAGCGAATGAAAATAACCCGAACAAAGATGCGAACCGTAAGCTATTTTCAGGGTAGCCGATTCGCAAGCCTTCCCCGGCGCCATCATATTGTGTCCAACATAGCGATATAAAAGTGATACAGGTGCTTTCAAGTCCCTTGAAATGGCGTGCGTCGGAGCGTATTATACATCTACTCTACTTGGAAGGAAGCGGATATGCTCGTCCAGCCCAGCTATGGGCTTCGTACGCGCTCCCTGACTTTCTGCGGCGACGTCCCGCTTGGTAGTGTGTACCAAAGTTCCGCGTGGAGTAGCGCTGTCCTTTGATAAGACTATACGGCAAGGAAGTTTCCATGCCAAGCATCCGTGTCTACCTACTGGGTGATTTTCGGATCGTCTCCAACGGCGAACCGCTGACGAGCATGCGTCAAGCACGGATGCAGTCCTTGCTCGGGTAGCTGTATCGAATATGGTTTCAAGTTCAACTTCGCCGTAGGCAGGCTTGTATTGGCTATATTCATTGATGATTTGTTGGACATACTGCCGATAGTTAGCTGGTTTATCCATTGGATAATCTCCTGGAGTTCGGAGTTATAGATTATAAGTGCGAGTTGATACTGTTGTACAGCGCTTTGGACGAAAGGAATGGTGAAAAAGAAATATTGACTATGGTGTTTTCCGTGCTTAGCCCGCCAGCGTCGTTTCGGCGAGTTCCTTGAATATCAACGCAACGCTCTCGACCAGAATCGCCCCCAGGGTCACGCCCAACTCGCGAGTGGCGTGGGTCGGATCGCCAATAACACCGCTGGATGAATAGCGCGTAAAATCGAGATCTGGGTCATCCCAGTCGACCAGCTTCGTTTCGGGGTGAGGAATCCGATCCTGGCGAACGGCATGGGGGCGTAGGTAGAGCGCGAGGGAAGCGGAAAAACTGTCGGCGTGCCCGCCGGGGATGTTTGGGGCGACCGCATCCCAGATCCGGGCATACGGTTGATCGGGAAGAAAGACCCGCGCCTGGCCCTGGCAGCTACAGTTGAAGCGCTCTACAACCTGGCCAAGGCGATGTCCGCCGCACCCTCGCCAAACGACGAGGCGCTGAAATCCTTGCTCGATGAGCGAGTCGAGCATCGCTGACACAACGCCCGCGTGCAGTTCTTGGGGGATATCGATATATCCGCTGCCATAGTTGCGGTGCTCAGGGGTAGGACCGAAGGGCAAGACCGGCAAGACCAACGCTTGCAGGCCGTATTGGTCGGCGCCCCTTTGTGCTGCCGCCAGGCACAACTCCCCCGCCAGCCAGGTATCGAAATCGACTGTTAAGTGGGGGCCTTGCTGATCGGTGCAACCAGTCGGCACAATGGCAAGCCAGCCTTCGTCTACTCGCTCGCGTATCTCTCGAAAAGTGAGCGTCCCAAAGCGCATGACTTCTTCTCCTTGTAATGAGGTTTTCCGCACTATGCCATTCGGCTACGCCACCGCATCTGCTTGCTCTTGCCAAACCCTTGACAGCCGCTATCGCTGTTTCGTCAGGTATAATGTGAAGGAAACCCCGAACGTATAAAGGTGTGTCATGTACAAACAGATAAACCGGATTGTGCTGGGCCTAAGCTTTATCGCAGCAGGTTTGAACCATTTTCGACATCCTCGCTTCTACACATCCATTATGCCCGACTATATGCCCTGGCATGGCGCGCTGGTCGCGTTGAGCGGCTATGCCGAGGTCTTACTCGGTGTCCTGGTGCTGATCCCACGCTTCCAGAAGCTTGCCCGCTGGGGCTTGATTGCACTCCTCGTTGCTGTTTTTCCGGCGAATATCCACATGGCGCTCCATCCGCAGCGTTACCAACATATCCCGCGATGGGCGCTCTGGTTACGCTTGCCCTTTCAAGGCGTGCTGGCAGCCTGGGTCTGGCGGTCGACAATAATAAAAGAAGCTTAGGCATACACGTGCGACAAGTAGCAATGATTGCTCGCTTAGCCTGGGATGGTTGGGGCATAGGATGTATCCGAAACCGATACGCTAAGCCCAACAGAAGAACAGGAAGCGCCCGCCAAACATTGTCTTTTCTAGTTATGGTTGCACTCATCTATACATTCCGCAGATTGAGCAATATGAACCTGTGAGTGATTGTTGGGTGTTGCAACCGCTTTATATTGCGGGCGCCGCGCCGTTGAGGCCTGCCCGCTTCCGCGCTATCATACTGCATGTTGCAAGCCAACCCGTCCGATCATCGCGAGAGGAGTTTTCCGTCATGTCGATCCTGACCCAGACGCCTGATCTGGTATTGCGCTCGCTCGATGCTGCCTGGAACCGGGCACGCTGGGAGCGACTGCCATCCGATGGAAACCGCTATGAAGTGATTGATGGGGTGCTGTATATAACCACCGCGCCGAGCAGTTTTCACCAGTGGGTCGTTCGTCAGATCGTTTTTGCACTAGCACAACAGATTGATCAGCCGCAAGTTGGCGTAACGCGCTGGGCGCCGATTGGTCTTTTTATGCCGGGGTGCGATCCAGTGCAGCTCGATATTCTGGTGGTGCACCGTCAAGATTTAGCGATATTTCGTGAACGGCGCGTCTTTGGAATCCCGGCCCTGCTCGTAGAGGTGCTGTCGCCTTCGAATCCGGAGCAGGACACCGAGGTGAAGCTCGGCGCATATGCCAGCTGGCGTTCCCGAATATTGGATTGTGCGCCCAGCAGAGCGCGATGTGCTGGTCTATACGAAGCCCGAGGCGCATACGGGTAGCTATGCCCAGTGTGATCACGTACCGCCCGCCGGTGAACTTGTTTCGCCAACGCCCCCCTTCCGCAGTACGGTTGCCGCCTTCTTTGCTGACGCTCCCGACGAAACCCTGTAGCCGCACAACGGCACGAACGCCAAAACCTTTCAGCCCGTCCCGCCTCGGATTTGACCCGGACGGGCGTTATGTGATTGGCGCATAGTGGTGTGTTTTTGCACCACTATGCGCCAAAGATTGCCTCCTCCCACGCTGCCGGAGGTGAATAGCGTCGGGACAGTCGACATCACAAACAGTTCAGCACACCCTCCAAACAACGATTAGGGCAGATAGACTGAACTGCTATCCTCTAGCAACGACATAGCTTCCTCTGGCGTAGTCACAAAGGGAAGCGGGGCATCGGCGGCAAGGCACGAGCTGTCTGGTTCCTGGGTTGGGGCATCGAGAAATGCCGCCATAACGCTCGCCAGGCATGGGCTTACCACGCTCGGCACATGACCGCCACGCGGGTAGGCCGGCACGATAAAACTGCTTTCCAAGGTCTCGACAGCCAGCGTTCCCCATTGCGACGGGGTGATCGGGTCATATTCACCAGTGATAACCAGCGTGTCAATCGGACTCGTCACCGGCTCATTTTCGACCGGGTTGGGGGTAGTGAGGTTCCAAGCCGCACACACATCCAGGAAGGCCTCGTTGTAGAGGATAGTATACTGAAGCGCCTGTGTGCGGGGATGCGCTGCGCGACTCGCCCGAAAGTCTTCCGCCGTTGCAAAGGTAGCATCTTCCGAGCACTGCACCGCCGTAGTCATACCGAGACTCAAACCGCCCGCGCTCGAAAAGAACAGGCTCAAAATATTGCTCAATAGTTCATAATTATCCTGGCTGGTATCCGTAATCAGCTTCGGTAAGACTGGGATAATACCCGTATCGTAGAGCAAACGGAACAGCAACATCGTGAGATCATCGCCCGTAAAGGGGACCGTGATCACCTGGTCGGTCGCGGGATCGGTGATAGGAACTTCGGCAGGGGTCGTATTCAGCCGTTCCACCAAGGTGTCAAAGACGGTTGCCAGATTGGGATAAGCTGCATTGCATGCTGCATCGGCGGCACAGCCATCGAATAAGTTCTGCAGCGCTTGATCGAGCGATGCGTAGGTGGCAATTTGGAAATTCTCTTGCAATGGGTACACCGAGTCCAGCACGACGCTGCGGAGCGCATCGGGATGATCGCGCATGATGGTGAGCGCCAGCCGGGTGCCATACGACCCGCCGATCAGATTGATACGCTCGTAGCCCAGCGCTTGCCGGAGATCGGCCAGGTCTGCCGCATTTTCGGCGCTATTGTAGGCTGCCACATTAATGCCGGCCTGCGTCAATGTGGCATAACATTGCGTCAACAAAGCCACAGCGTCCTGAATCGGATCTGCTTGCTGCGCGGTGTCGATCAGCCCCAGCCGCTGGGCAAGGGTTTGCTGGCTACTGGGAAACGATGGATACGGACAGGGTAAGACCGGACGCGAGAACCCTGTTCCCCGCTGGTCGATCATAATCAGGTCGCGCTGTTCGAGGACGGGGGCATAGCTCTGCACCAGCAAGCCGGTGAGTTCAATCGCGGCGGCGCCAGGGCCGCCCTGCAAAAAGACGACCGGATCGGTGGCGGGATTGGCGCCCGTTGCATGGACAATCATGACTGCCAACTGGAGGCGCTGTTCGGTCGGCTGCTGCCGCGACTCCGGCACAGATAGGTAGCCGCAGGTTACGTCGAAGCCCTGTGGTGGCGCAATCGAGCAGGCGCTCGGTTCGAAGCGAGCGGGGGATGGCGGCGTGGTCAAGGCGCCGGCGCTAATAAAGGGAAAGTAGACAGCTCCAGGGCCTTGGCTAGGTTGGGCGGGCGTGACGGAAGCGCGCTGCTCCGGCTGCATGGGTGTGGCCTGGGCTGACGTGAGCGGGAAGCCCGCCATAACAACACAGACGATAAGCAACAGCCGCCAATTCCGTAGCGCGTGCAGTCGAGCAGGATAGATATGACGTTTTCCTTGATGTCTCTCCACGATTCTCTCCTTTCGTTGTCCAGGAACATTTCAGGGCTGTCCAACGCATATCGTATCGGATGAATATCTGCAATACATAATACGGCAACAGTACATATTTGGTTGCACACGGAGATCATCCTCAGCCTGCTACACTGTGGCGTCGACCTGGAGTCGACGGCAAAATTGGAGATGGCGTTGGCAGGCTGGCACGTTAAAACGTTAGCAGGTTTGCGCGTTCTTTATCGCATGTATGGGGAGTAATGGTATTCGGCGTGGGCGACCAGCCGGTCACCCACGCGGGATGGGCGCTATCAGACGCCGGAGCGCGGCACAAGTCGCATAGACAGCGCCGTTCCAGGCAACAACGTACATTTTATATCGATAACTTCGCCCTTGACTGTCAGGAGCGCAGGATCGATTGATTCCTCGTGCTCCTGACTAACGTTGCGTCCATTGTAATCCATTGGTCGTAGTTATCAGCGGGGCTAACTGCTGTCCATCGGGACGCACGCGGTAAATCCAGGCCAAATGGCCGTTGTCCGCGAACGCACCGAAGAAGATATACTGACCGTCATCTGACCAAATGGGATTATAGCTGTGCGGTAAGCCTGTTGTGATTGGCTTGATAGTGTGGCGCTCGATGTTTGCGATATAGATTTGACCGTCTTCGATTGAAGCCAGGGTAATCTGTGTACCGTCTGGCGACCAACTTGCCCGTGAGTCGTAGACTCCGTGGGTTACTTGCATCATCTGACTGCCATCGGTTTGCATGAGATACACATTGGTGCTCTCACCATCACGATCGGACCAAAAGAGCAAACGCGTGCCGTCCGGCGACCATGCGATTGGACCCTCTCGCGCTGGGTGTTCGGTCAAGCGGGTTAGCTCGCTCCCGTCACCCTGCATCACATATACATCCCAATTCTCCTCCGGCTCCCACGGATTTGTTGATCCAATCATCGCCAATTGCCGCCCATCTGGTGACCAGACCGGCGTAAACGCGGTCCAATCCTCTGCGACTGCGGCGCTATTCGTCAAGCGGACCAACTGACCGCTATCGATGTTAACCCGATAAATATCTGTTTGCCCTCCTCGTCCCATCTTAAAAGCGATCCAGCGACTGTCGGCTGACCATGCCGGGAATATTCTTCCATCGACTATGCCATCATCACTGACACTGCGTTCCTCGTCGCCAGCGGTGTCGACCACCCACAATTGGCCCGCACGCACATAGGCGACTAGTTGATTATTAGGCGATAGAACCGGATTACAACCATTCGCAAGATGGCGGGTTGGAGTCGTATTGCTCGTTAGGAGGTAGATTCCAAAACGGCCACACCCGCCATCTGCAGCTGGATCGCGCAGAGTCGCGAATACAAGTTGACCTGTCGGGAGAGGCTTCGTTACTGTAAATGGCCTTGTCTGTTTTGCAGAAGGCGGCGGCAGGGGAACGAGTGTCGAGAATGATTGTGTGGCCAACATAGGTGTTGTGATCGATTGGGCTGTGATGAATGTTGCGACAATTAGCATAGAGACAACCACGCCGATCATCCCGGCAAGCCAGAGTCGGCGTGTCCTGTCTCTGCGGGCTGTGCGCGTGGGGCGACGGTGCGGAACGGGCAGGTAATCTACCACTTCAAAAGCCGCACGCAAGCGGCATTGGAGTCGCTGGACCGTTGCAACTTCTGCGTGCAGTTCCGGTATTGCGGCGAGTTGGGCATTGATCTCAGCGCGCTGCACAGCGTCAAGTTGGTTATCGACATATGCAAGCACAATATCATCATCAATCCGTTGGTAAGACATTGTACACCTCATCGAGATCATTGCGCAGACGATCGTGAGCAGCGAGGAGGCGCGAACGGACGGCGCCGATAGGGCAACGCAGCACCTGCGCAGTCTCCGCATAACTGAAGTTATGATAGTAGCGTAGAACGACGACGGCGCGTAGTTTGAACGGCAGACGCTGAATGGCTTCCCACACCTGGCGGTGCGCTTCGTCGCGCAATAGTTGCTGTAATGGTGAAGGAGCGCCATCTGAGATATCGAAACCAGACCTGAGAACACGATCCAACGAGAGCCACGCGCGGAGGCGGGTCCGCCGGTAGACGCCGCGACACATATTAATGGTCACCTGGTACAACCAAGCAGTAAAAGCGCCTCGCGCGGGTTGATACGTTCTCACCCGCTGTGCAAACTGTTCAAAGACATCCTGGGCGGCCTCCTCCGCGTGCGCATGATCACCAAGCAGCAGCACCGCGGTGCGAAACACCAGCAAGTTATAGCGTTGATAGAGTTTTATGATGGCGGCATAGTCACCATCCTGCGCCACCTGCACAAGATGCATCGCTTGCGAATCGTTGTCGGTAAGCATGCTTGCCGCCCACGTTACACGAACGGATCGGCTCTACTATACTATAGACCCAATGGTGACAAAAACTCACTCATGACTCGTTCAGCGCATCGGGAGGAACGCAGATGCTAGCAGCGATTCTACGAACAGCGGAGCGAGCCATCGGCGCCACTGATGCGACGCCCAGCATCAATCCTCTTCGCTCCAGACAAGGCTGGTAGAGCCGCCATACCAGTCGTCGCCACTGTTGAATTTGAGCGCATAGTAGCCGCCATCAAAGCCGCGAGAGCGCACGCCGCAGTAGACGAGGGCTTGATCGCCCGTCGCGCCGAAGCCGGGCAGCGAGAAGGTGAGAATCGTCTCTGCGCCATTATACTGAGCGGCGAGCGCGTCCCAACCTGCGTCTTCGCCATTGGCGAAGAGTGCATCAAGTTCGGCTGGATCGATGAACGCCATATCCGCATCCAACGTCAATACTTCTGCTAACCCAGTCGACGCGGCGTTGCGGGCCAGAAAGTCATCTACCGTTTCGGCCTGGAGCGCGAAGGAATCCTCGGGCGAGGCGCCAAACAACCTGTCGAGCGTTGTGCGGATATCGGCGGGGGTTGCGCCGGGTCGCCCCGCCGCGCTCTCCGCGACGATCAGGATAGGCGTGTCGCTGCCATGTCCGATCATAATGCTGCGATAAATGCGGTTTTCGGCTGAAATCTCACCTTCCCGCGCGAACACAAACGTATCGCCATTGGCCACAAAGAGGCGCAGCGTGTCCCCCTCGATAGTATAACGATAGACGAGCGGCACACTCAGACGCCAGAAATCCTCGCTCTCCATCGCAGCCTCCTCACAGCCCATAAGGGTTGAACTGCTTAGACCGAGCAGGAGCGCGCCGTCGGCATTGGCAAAGTACGCTCCGCCCATGCCATTGCAACCCATATTGCCGCCATAACCCAGTCCAGCCTGCCTGATGTTGCCGGTCGTGCTGGTACGAAAGCGCAAGTACGATGGTTCGCGATCAGCCGACACCGCCGCAAAGCGCGATCCATCGGCGCGGTCGGTATGCTGCCACAACCATTTCTGGTTGATAAGATCGGTCGCGACATAGTAGGTGCGGTTGTCGAAAGGGCGGGCCAGCAGCCGGTCGTTCTCTACCGCCAGCATATCGAGCAGGTAGGCGCCAGAGGGCAGGGCGCCGATTTCGATGGTTGACGATTGAGAGCGATATTCGGCGGCAACCTTCATAGCGCTGTCGCTTGCCAGGGTGTGATAGCCACTAATGCCGGACGAAAGATCCGGCAGCATCACTTCGTCAGCGCCAGACCGGATATGTACGTTGGTCAACGTGCCACCGGTACGGTTGTGTACGCGGATACTGACCGAGTTCGCTGCCGGTACGCCAAGCGGATCGCCTAGCATGGTCGTGAGCTTCTGCTCCAGAGCGGTGTTTGGTCCGGCCGTGTAGAGCACAAACCGGCCGCTCAACCACCACAAGGGAATGCTGCCACTCTCGATATCCAGCGGCAGACTATCGACGCCGTTGTCGCTGCGCCATACCAGTTGACTGGCGCCCGGTTCAATCTTCGCAGCTGCTTCCTGCGCCGTCTGTTCATCGGCAAAAATGTAGACATCGACACGCTGCTGCGGCTCTTCGATGTACAATGTCTCGCGGGCGGCGATCTCGCGCCTGTACAGTTTGTCAAAAATGGTGTCTCGCTGAATGCTGGGCGCATGCTCGACGGCGATGCCAGCAGCGGTAAATCTGGCCAGCAAGTCATCCAGGGCTGTCTGGTCGGCGGTAGGCAGGATGCGCGCAGCGCTGATCCGGTAGGTGACATCATCGGCGCTTTCGTTGGTCAGTATCACGCGAAAATCGCCGCTGGCCGTGCGGCTGCTGTGCCAGTCGAGCGCCCGACTGTAGCCGCTGCTCAAACGCTTGCCGTTGGGGTGATGCACTTCGCTGGCAAATTGAACGTCATAGTCGGCATCGATCTGGAAGGTGTATCGATCGACTCCCTCAGCGGCGAAGAGAAACGTTTCCGATTCGCCAGGCCCCAACGCGAGACCATCGCGTTCGATGAAGCTTTGCTGGTCCTTGAACACAATGCGTACCGCGTCGCCGTCGCTTGCGCCAAGTCCGCCCCCCGACGCGGTACACGCCGCCGCACCTAGCGCCATCACCAAGAGCAAACACAGGGTTGTATATGTGGTTGGCATCTCGCGCTTCCTTTCTTTCTTCAGCTCACCGCCCCAGACGCACATGCTGGTGCGCGCTACACGCCTCGGCGCATTTCATTGGATTCATTGCGACATGACGCTGCTGGCGCCGTTTTGGTTCCCGTAGGCGTGGGGGTGGGGTAGCGCTACTTTAGAGAAACTCTAGAGGGTCGCATCTGCATTCGTATTGCAGGTATTTAGGCGCTGCCTGACAAGATGACGGTCTGAGGTTGTGTTGAGGGTTGTCAGGCATGTGACAGTCGTCCTATGTCGCTCTGTTAAAACCAATAATACCAGTTCGACTGAGATAGTCCGCATGCTGTCACCCTGCGCCCTTCGGCTGCGCTCAGGATGAACTCCGCGAAGGGTCTCGTCAGCAGCAAGCTGAGATGCTTCGCTCCGCTCAGCATGACATGCGAGGTGTCCACGTTGAATTGGTATAACCTAGCCAAGACATCGAATCACAGTGGCATAGCATAGCGTGTATTTGCCGTAGTCGAATAGACTGAGCTTCAGCGACAGCATCGAGAAAGAGTTGTTAAGTGGAATGCAAGCGACATTGCTTATCCTGAAAAATCGCAGTGATTGTGTTGTCTGCTGTAATCACAAAGCCGATACATCATCATCTCCAAACCCCATAGCTGGCGACAATTTGATGGAATTTCCAGAGAAGACGATTTTGGACAGTCCTTTGGGGTTAATCTTGAGGCCAAGACTTGGGCAGCTTAAGTAGTTTTCCTAGATCTACATCGGGAGAAAGTTTCATTTCTCCATTTTCGGGAATAGCCTGTGGAAGCTCACCAAGTAACTTTCTGCCTGACCTTTTTGCCCAGGGATTATGATAGAGGCGTAGGTTGACATTGACTAAGTTCCAGGGCGTGATCTGTCGTGAGAACAGCAAAGCACTAATCCGTGTATACTTTACACCCATTTCTCCAATCCATGCACCATCCTTTGCCCGAGTTTGTTTTGTATGAATAATTTGACTTGGTTCAGAGTTGCTGAAATAAATTTGCAGTTGCTCTTTGCCAAAGAGTGCTTCCATTACATCGCTGTGTTTAGCAAGCCCTAAATAGTTCACAGCAACTATAAGCATATGAGCGTGACCGGAGAACTCGGTGAGATTTCCGATATCGTGCCATTGGTCCGGTTTTTAGCTTCGCCGGACGCACTTTGGGTAACCGCGCAGACTATATTCATCAACGGCGGCTTCCTGGCCCGATAAGTCGTTCTCCATTTTGGAGGCGGCGTAGCCAGGCGTTGCCTCCCTCCAAACGAACATGGCTTCATGCGGCGCACGCGGGATCATCGCTTCCCAAAAGCCTGACAACTCCGCCGCCTTCTCTACAATCACAAGCTGCAAGCCTAATGGATCGAAACCCATTAGGACTCCGCCAACATGAAACATCAGTCGCTGATGAGTTGCAGATCAAGTGCAGATGTGAGCCGATCGGCAACTATCTGCGGCGAATCTGCGTGGATTTGCGTCATCAGCGTCCAATTGCAGGGCTTGCGCCTAACTCTGAAGCCGCCGAATCGCTTATTGTGGCGCGCAATCTGTGGTACACTGTGGCTGGTCTCGCTTAGGTGGTAGCGCAAGGAGCATAGCGTATGGATGAGCGCGCATCCCAGGATCTTCCTCCGTTCGATGACAACCACGCCGCAGAGGATGATGCGACACTCTCTTTGAACGAAGCGCTCTTCGTCGACCTCATCCAACAGTGGAAATCGATTGAACTGCTGTCGAGTCTCCGCCAGGCCATCGTCGAGATGAAGCGCCGTATCGGCGACGCGGACGACGAACTGCGGAAGAATGGCGATGGCGTACCGACCACTGTGTTCAACAAGAGCTACTTGCTCGCGGACCTCGATCAGATTGCCGAATCCCTAACGCTCGAACGAGCGCACTACTATCTTGATCGCCTCCTGAAAAGCATTCGCGAAGTCAAGACCAACGCCATCAACGATATAAACCTCAATCGCTGGAAAGAGTACAAGGACATCTATACCGATAGCTTGTGGCTGATTGATCGGCGTGATAGTTCCGGGGTTCACACCGCAGGGTACTGGGGCAACTTCGTCCCGCAAATCCCGCACCAAATGATGCAGCGCTATACCAAAAAAGGCGAATGGGTCTTAGATACTTTCGCCGGGTCAGGGACAACCCTGATCGAAGGACAGCGCTTGGGCAGACACGCCATCGGGATTGAATTACAATCCCGCATGGTCGAGCATACTCGTCGCCTTGCCGAATCTGAGCAAAATCCGCATAACGTCACGATTGATATTATTGAGGACGATAGCACATATCTTGACTACAAAGCGCTTCTAAAAAAATACAAACAAGAGTCGGTACAGCTCGTCGTTATGCATCCGCCCTACTTCGATATTATTAAGTTCAGTGATGACCCGCGCGATCTTTCGAATGCCCCATCGGTCGAAGGATTTCTTGCGATGATGGGAAGACTGATCGACAAGGTCGCCCCCGTACTCGATAAGGGGCGATACCTTGTCTTGGTGATTGGCGACAAATATGTGAAGGGCGACTGGATACCGCTCGGGTTCCAGACCATGAACGAGGTTATGCAACGGAGCTTCGCGCTGAAGAGTATTATCGTCAAGAATTTCGATGATACATCGGCCAAGCGCAACCAGAAGGAATTATGGCGTTACCGTGCGCTGGTCGGCGGCTTCTACATCTTCAAGCACGAGTATATTTTCCTCTTCAAGAAGCAGTAGGATATACACGCCGTACCATTGTTTTGCCTGTGGTGATCGCTCTACTGAAATTTGACAGTCAATAACGGGTATGACATAGTCTTTCCTTCAGCCGCGTGAAAGCAGCCCAGCCGCCTTCAGGCGGCACTATGACATCTTTCCTCATTGCCGGTTTTGGCCGATCAGCCCGCACCCTCTAGCTTGTACGACGCCTGACGACGACTGTCGCCGATGCAACGCGCATAATCCCTCCATCGACTGATGGCGCACGACACCGACCATGCTATTATCGTTGCCAACACGCCCTCGAACGAAAGCAATCCACACTATGTTGTTGGTCGACGTTCGACCATTGTCTGAGGAAACACCTATGTCTGATGCAGCACAACCGATTATCAACTTCACCAGTGAGCAGTTAGCGTTTGGCCCGATGACGCCGGAGTATCGTGTCCAGGCATTAGAGTGGATCAATGATTTTGCCGTCTCGGCGTCACGCGCGATGACTATTCGCTCCTACACCTCCGATCACATGGCCGCCTGGGCAGAACGGAATCGCGCGAATAATGACATTGTGTTCGTCATCTACGAACAAGCGACCTTTCGTCCAATTGGTGAAGCCGGATTTACAGTCCAACCTGACCCACCAAACAGCCGAGTTCGGCATTATGATTGGTGACGCCACCTGCTGGGGCAAAGGCTATGGCACAGAAACAACCCGCCGCTTGCTCGCCTATGGCTTTGAGCTTCTTGGGTTTCACCTGATCTGGTTACGGGTGAGCAGTTCCAACGAACGCGCTATGCGCGCCTACAACAAAGCCGGGTTTCGCGAGGTTGGCCGCTTACACGAGGCGCTCCGCATTGGACGCACCCGCTACAATGAAATCTACATGGAGTGTTTGGCGACCGACTTCCTGGCAACGGCCCAGCAGCCGGAGTCGTACTCTAAAGATGTGGCGTGACATGCAAACCCAAGCCTCCTGCGCCACCGGGCTGCAGCGCATAACGAAATGAGCAGGCCGTTACAGAAGTGAAGGGACAGAGCAGGGCTGCTTCCGGAGATGCCCTGAACGAAAGCTGCCAGCATTCGGTGACATTTACTGCAGGTTAAACGTCATTATTGATATGATCGATCGACAGCTGCTATTGTTGAGGAGCATGTATGCAATGAAGTCACCAATGCAGCCTATGTATTCGCTGGTCTTGCTCGCGATTGCCTGGCAACTGGCGGGATGCGCGATGATTGATCATACCGACCAAACGGCGCCGACACAAACTATCGTGCCTTCTGCGCCGTCAATCATATGAGGTCAATATGTCTTTTGATATAATTCCGCCACCTGCGACCCTCGAAATTAGACCGAGCGTGCAGACAGCCGGGATTGGTTCCTACTGCTGGAGAGAGGGCAACCACGGTCTATGTATGGATATGATAGGTATTCCCACGTCATCCGATCCATTACCCGCTACAATACCGTTAACCACACAGCTCCGTCTGCCGCTTGCCGAGCCTCCGACCCA
>JAKSDJ010000516.1 GCA_022360155.1 Chloroflexales bacterium
AAGCCGATGGCGATGTTTAGCCAACTCAAGCAGCCGACCTACCAGCCCCGTGATTTACTCCGCTTAAGCGGCGTGCTTTTGCCGGTACACTTTGTGCTGCTCTTGGCCTTCGCCTTCCTGGTATGGCCGCTGATGGGCCTCACGCTCACCCATGAGACCCCGAAAACGCCGCCCCATGCTCCCAATTGGCACGAGCGGGCCTTCCCGCAGGATAGCGCTACGAGCACGTTGATGCCGGCTTTGAACCCATCCTGGATCGTCTCCGAGTCGAACAGTGATGCCGCACGAACCTCGGTTATGATCGAAGCAGCGACGACCGACGGGCCTACGAACACGTCGATGCCGGCTTTGAACCCATCCCGGATCGTCTCTGAGGTGAGCAGTGCTGTTGAGCACAACCCAATCATGCGCGATGCAGAGGCGCCCAATCTGCAGCAGCCGGAACGTGCTCCGCTGTCCGCGACGCCGGCCCACGCGGATGCGCCCGCAGCATTAGCGCCTGTAGCGCCGGCTCGCACGGATGCGCCCGCAGCATCAGCATCATCTGAACCGGCTGCATCCCAACTTCTGGCATTCGCCGATCAGCCTCGTCATACAAATGGCGACAGCAACACTGAAAGGCCATGAGTTTGTCTACGCAACTGCAGGGGCAGGGGGTTCGTGTTCAGAGGTTTGACCCAAGGACTAGTGACCAGTGAGGCTTATGCAGACCCAAACCGCTTCAAGTGAACAAATTACGAACGGTCATCCGCTTCATTCCCCATTGCAGAGGCTTGCTCGAGGATGAGCGCCCAGCAAACATTATTCCGCTACAACCCGCTCCAGACCAGCAGGATCAAGGACAATCACTCGCCCCCGTTCCAACCGTACCAATCCCTCTTCCGCCAGACGACGCAGCGCGCGTCCCGCAATCTCGCGTACCGTCCCGGCGCGTTCGGCCAATTCCTGATGAGTTAACTCCGCAGCGCCTTCGGCGGCTTCGGTCAGAAGACGACGCGCCAGTCGAGCCCGAACCGACCGAAAGGCCAGATCTTCCACCAGGCTGACGAGCTCGCGCAGTTGCCCCGCCATTTCGTTGAGTGCGGCTAGGGCTAAGTCAGGGTGGGTCCGAATCAAGGCCAGCAAGTCGGTGCATGGCAGCAAGAGGCAGGAGACCGGACTCATCGCGCGGGCAGTGCTGGGGTTGGTCTGGCCGTCGAAAATAGGCACCGGGTTGAAATTTTCCCCCGGTCCGACCATTGCCAGAACTTGTTCGCGCCCATCCGGTGCGGTTCGCGAAAGGCGCACCTTGCCGCGCAGCACAAAAAACAGGCCTGGCGGCTGCTCGCCTTCGAGCATAATGTACTGACCAGGGCGAAACGTACAGCGATGCATCCGTCGACTCGTATCGACAAGCGTCTGCTCGTCGAGTGTGGCAAAGAACTGAATAGCCCGCAACTCATCAATCGTGATCATGATCTCGTATATCTACGGACTGCGACCATTTTGAGCTCCAATCCATTCGCTTGAAAGGAAATTCATTTTAACCGCTGACCGCCGTCAACTGGTAGCACAACGCCGGTGATGTAGTCAGCCTGGGCGAGAAAGAGCGTTGCGTCGGCGACATCCTCAGCGCGCCCGACCCGACCCAGCAGCGTACTTTGGGCGGCACGGTCGTGCTGTTTGTCATTCCAATCATCAGGAAGCAGGATCGGGCCGGGCGATATCCCGTTAACCCGCACTTCTGGGGCAAGGTCGTGGGCCAGGTTCTTGATCGTCATAGCCAGGGCCGCCTTGCTCGATAGGTACGGCGTATAGCCTTTCCAACTCCAAGCGATGCCAATATCAGCGATTGCGACCATGCTTCCCTGGGCGGCGCGCAAATGGGGCGCCGCTCGTTGGGCCATGAAGAAAGCGCTACGTACGTTGATCGCAAAAAGATCATCCCACTGCGCCGCAGTCACACTGCCCAGCGGCGTACGGTTCCAGATCCCCGCGCTGCATACCAGCACGTCGAGTTGGCCCCAGTGTGCCTGGGCTTCGTCTACAACCCGCTCGGCTTCGGCGACCTCGCGCAA
>JAKSDJ010000154.1 GCA_022360155.1 Chloroflexales bacterium
CGGATCCTCGCGGGTGGCGATGACCAGGTGCAGCTGGGGCGGCAGGTGCTCAAGCAGAAAGGCGAGGGCCTGGTCAATCGGCGGGGTGTCAATCACATGATAATCGTCCAGAACGAGAACGCACCGGTCCGGGAGGGCGGCAATCTCATTGAGCAGGGTCGTCAGGATCGACTCGGGTGGCGGCGGCTGGGGGGATTGAAGCGCCGCCAATACTCCAGCACCGATCTGTGGCGCAATCGTCTGCATCGCCGCGACAAGATAGGCCAAAAAGCGGGCGGGATCGTTATCCCCGGCGTCCAGCGCCAGCCAGGCAGTCGGTCGTGCGCAGTCGGCGACCCAGGCGCTGACCAGGGTGGTTTTGCCAAAGCCGGCGGGGGCGGAGATAAGGGTGAGTTTGCGGTGCAGCCCCGCGTTGAGCCGCGCAACCAGGCGGGGGCGAGGAACAACGTGCGTCCGCGGCGGGGGGAGATACAGTTTTGTAGTTAGGATCGGCGTTGACATGGCTCAATGTTACCACAACCTCACGTTGCTTCTGCCTTGAACGATTTAGCAATCCGCAACGCAAACGAACCAGTTCTGTATAGTCTCAAATCACCTAACACACCTGTAAATGTAATGCAAGTTCCGGTATTGTACGATGGAGCGACCAAGCCCATGCCCAAGCACTATCTTATTGGGCGGCATTGTAGGGTTGTATCAGGGCAGCATATGGAAAATCGGAGGGATGTACTTCAATTTTGGTAATCGGCGTGACCGGGACAGACGAACCAAATTCTGCCAGGTAGAGTTCTCCGCAGCGTACCTCCATATTGCGTGAGGTGAAGGTTTCTCGGCTCAAGACATAGATCCAGCCTTGCGACAGCGGGCAAGGATTTACTGAATATGATTCAGCGTCGATAGCAAATTGGCAGTATGTGATGCGTTTACCTCTATCGATGAAGCAACCATTGTGTGTTGACTTGACTTGGCCACGAACAAGTAATGCAAACCACATGGCCCAGAAGATGTCTGGAGTAGCAAAAACCTGTTGTTTGTTACCGAAAACGCTCGAATCTGACGATTCCCGTTTGGGAGATAATGCCGATATCGTGCCACGCTGGGAGCCATGGAACATGAATTGATTGGAATCGGAAAGTGCAGAAAAGAAATGGCGTCGGTCTTCGATCCGACCTACTGGCGGCAAGTCATCTAGAGAAACCATGTGGTCAGATACGTAGCGATAGTGGATGCGTTCAATCATTGCGCTTCCTAACTGCACAGTTCCCTGATGATTCGCCGCCCTCGCTCCTCGGCACGACACGGTTATGCGCCGATAGAACGCCACACCAGCCGGACGTTCGCCAGACTCGTCGCAGCGTATCCCCTTGGCGCTGTTGAAAACTATGGTTATGCGTCCACCTATTCTACCATGATCCGCTGCCTATGTTATACCAATTCAACATGAAAACCACGCATGTCATGCTGAGCCCTTCGGCTGCGCTCAGGACCGGCTCCGCGAATCATCTCAGCTTTCTGCTGCTGAGACCCTTCGCTTCGCTCAGGGTGACACGATGTGGAACGTCTCCGTCGAATTGGTATTACACAGTTTTTTGCCTGACGAGCTGCACCGTGGGCGTCGCTATTGCGGCATTGCTGAACCATCTAGCAGCGCCTGATCGCATTGCGGCGGCGACCGCCTGCTTCAGCGGATAGATGCTTCCCCGGTTGTGGTCAGATAATCGCGTAACAGGTCAACGGTCAAACACGAATGCACCGGCAGAATCGCCACAATATCGCCAATATTGAGACGGTCGAGGGTATCGTTGTCGACTTTGATCAAGCCATGTTCCTGCGATATCCCGGAGACATACGCCTGCTTGAGAGAAGGCCCCCACCCTTCATGCTCTAAAAGGGCCACGTAGCCGAATATTCTGGTCCCATTCACCTCGATAAACTCTTTTGAGAGGTGAACGGCCCCGCCATACACGACAAGCTCGTTTCGTTCCGGGTGCTTGGCCACGATTGGACAAGCCACGGCCACCCCAATTTCTGCCTCTGTACAGCTTCCAATTTCAAGTTGCATCACGTCATAAAACACAAAGTTACCGGGTCGAATTTCATCGACAGCGCTCAGGTCATCCACCAGGCTGCAACTGGGGGTGTCGCCAATGGAGATTTCGGCCTGCCCCAACCCGGCTGCGGCCAGTCGCTCCTGGACGTGCTTCATCCGTAACACGGTTTCTCGATAAATGGCTTCAACCTGCACCTGGGAGCGGGCCGCATAGGTATGGCCTGAATGGGTTAACAGCCCCTTGAATGACAATTGTGGGACAGCCTCGATAGCCTGAGCCAACGCCACACATGCCTCCGGCGCGGTCCAGGCAATCCCCGTCCGATGGTAGCCCGTATCGACTTTCACCCAGACTTGAGCTGACGCTGTCAGATGCTCGGCTAAAAATTGCACCACCTGCGCCGATTCGACCAGCAATCCCAGCTTAACCTGCTGCGCCAGCCAGTTGATGTGCTCTATCTCAAGGATGTTGACCGGAAAGGCAACCGTTATATCTTGCCAGCCATGCCTGGCAAAATAAGCGGCCATGCTAACCGACGAAACCGTAATGGCCTCCAACCCACGCACTCGAAACCACTCCCCAACCTGAGCCGACTGGTGAGTTTTGAAGTGGGGGCGAAAACGAACGCCGCTTTGCCGTGCTTTGGCCGCCATTTTGTCGATGTTGGCCTGGACTTTCACCGGGTCCAGCAGCAGCGTCGGTTTTTGAATATGCAGCTTGGTCATCGAGTGATACCCTCCAATTGTTGCTCTATTGCTGCCGCCCTAGCATAGCCCTGCCAGAGCACGCAGATGTCGCAAATAGGCGCTGATTTGCCGCAGATCTGAGACAGTCCGGCAGGTGATCGATAGCTCGCCTGCGGCTGATTGTTCACTTTATGGATAGAGTCCCGACGTGCAAGGTAACTGGCGCTACGCGGCTTTACCACGCAGCGTCCGTGTTAACCGCAGGGTTCGTCATTCCTTCATAGGCGTTCTGCAACAACCGCAAACTCAGTCGATTGAGCATCAAAAGGCTTTCCTGCAACGTCAGAATAGATGTCGGTTACCTTCAATCCGCTATTCGAAAACTCGGTCTTGATTGTCTCGGGACTAAAGTACTGAAGCCAGTTATATATTGTGCGGATACGGTCGGACTCCACTATAGCGTACTTGTCGAGAACCACTTTCTCTTCTTCGTACTTGAATGTATTGAAAAAACCGTAGTACCGCTTCGGCGACCAGAAGCCATTCAGTTGGTTGAGTTCATAGCCGGCTGCTTCCTCGCGCTGGACAAAGCCTGCCAAGGAATGGACATCCAGCAGAACATGGCCATTGGGTTTCAACAATAAAGAGAACTTGTCTAGCATTGTTTTCCGTTGCGCAGGACTCAGCGCACAGAAGTCGCACATAATCATCAAGATCAGATCGAATCGCTCTTCGGACTCGAACTCAAGATAGTTGCGATGTACATAGCTAATCGGCAATCCGTTTTTTTCGGCGACTGCAATAGCGTACTGTATCGATCGCTGGGAAAAATCGATGCCTGTTACTTTGATATGGCGCTCTGCAAGCTGCGTTGTATAGAGCCCCGGGCCACAGCCGAAGTCGACAACGGAGGAATTAGACGACAAGCCACAACGCGAAACTATCCAATCCACAGATTGCCGGATGAACTTGGCATTTCTTGATGAGAGGTCAACGCTCTCGTCGAGATGAAAAGACAACATTTTCTTTGATGTATGTTCGTCAGTCCAAAGCTCACTTGCCGTATAGAATTCAAATGGCTGGGGGCGTGAATTTATCGCTTCAAGTTCTTGGAAAAGCATACAGTACAAATCCTATGTAAATGTGCGATATTCGGAACGGCTAATGACAGGCGTTACCCGCTAGTATGCGGACGTGGACAAGGCTCATTATAGCGGTAAATGCTCAAGCCAGAATCAACTCAATTAGGGGATGAATCCCGCCGGTCATGTATATGCCGTGTTAGCCAGCACGCCCTAATATTCTCTCGCAAGCAGTGTAAGACAGCTTCATTGAAAACTTATGGTTTCTCCATATTGGAGCACAGGGCGGTGCATAAAACAACGGGAACTGTGTTCAGCCATCCGACCGATGCGGAAGCGACAGCGGCAGGGTATACTGCCCCTAGCTCATCAGCGCCCGCCGTATTCGAAACTCAGCCCGCGTCGCCCGCTACGCTGCCTACCGCCCCATACTCTTGCGCCGTTGCATGCGATCATCGCGTGCCACTGACGCGAGACACAGACGCTACAGGAGGAAATGTTATGCCAAGCCAATACACATTCACTGACTACTCACCAACATGGCCAGACGCCTTCAATCAGGAAGCCGAACGCCTCACCACGCTGCTCGGCGCAGAGTTGATCACGGTACATCACATTGGAAGCACCTCCGTTCCCGGCTTAGCCGCCAAACCCATCATCGATCTGTTGCCGCTTGTGCGCAGCATCGAATCGATTGACGGCCTCACACCCAAGCTGGAGCAGGCTGGCTACCGGGCCTGGGGCGAATATGGGATTGCCGGTCGGCGGCTCTTCACCAAGGATCGCGACAACTATCGTACGCACAACATTCACATCTATCAAGCGGGCAATCCGGATATCGAGCGCCACCTAGCCTTTTGCGCCTATTTACGAAGCCACCCAAAGATACGCGACGAATATGCGGCCCTGAAGCGAGCGGTCTATGCGCAGCATCCGAGCGATATCGCCGCCTATAATGATGGCAAGGATGCGTGGATCAAGACGATTGAGATTGTGGCGCTGGAATGGTACCGGCAGCAGGCGCGTTAAACGACGCAGCCCAACATGCGCGTGCAGTACAACCTCTAAACAGGCACGCACGAACGTTGCTTCGTAGCGCTTTGCATGTTGCACGTCTCCGGCAGAGGCTAAACTCAACAGTTGAACTGCACCCGCCCGATTGCTCTATAGTACAATACCAGCACGTGATCCGAAGCTTCAGTAGGGGAGGTGCTATGCACTATCGTCGCATTCTGATGAAACTGAGCGGGGGTGCAATTGCTGGCGATGCCGCCTGGGGCTTTGCTCCGATAGCCCTCAACCATATTGCCGATGAAATTCTCGGTCTCCATCAGGCCGGAGTCCAAGTTGGCGTCATGGTCGGCGGCGGCAACATCTTCAGAGGCGAGCTAGGTGAAACCTGGGGGATTGAGCGGGCCGAGGCCGATAATATTGGTATGATGGCAACGGTAATTAACAGCTTGCTATTGCGTGGGGTTCTCCAAGCGCGGGGCCACGCTGAAGTGCGAGTCATGACCGCGATCCCGATCAACACGGTGGCCGAACCCTTTATCCGCTTGCGCGCTGTCCGCCATTTAGAGAATCAGGTGATTGTCGTGCTGGCCGCAGGAACGGGCAATCCATACGTCACCACCGACTACCCTGCGGTTCAGCGTGCGCTTGAGCTGCGGGCCGATGCCTTGCTGGCGGCAAAAAACGGGATCGACGGGATCTATACGAGTGACCCGCGCTATGATGCAAACACTCGGCGCTATCGCACGGTGGCCTACGATACGGTTATTCGCAACGATTTGCGGGCACTGGATCAATCGGCGGTCTTGCTCGCGCGTGATCATCACTTACCCATCCACGTGTTTGATTTCGATGCTCCTGGTGCAATGCTCCAGATTTGTCAAGGCGCGCACGTGGGCACGAGGATTGGGGAGGAGGATGCTCTCGAGTAAGCACAGGCGCGGCGCTGACCACGTATCGATGATTGGAATTTACAACCAGGAACACGAATGGATTATCAGCGGAGCAATCCATGGGACAAGTCGTGATTGCCTGTTACAAACCAAAACCTGGCAAAAATGAAGCGCTATGGATACTCATGAAAGACCATGTCGCTATTCTTCAATCACAAGAATTAGTAACCGACCGAGCCTCGATCATGATGGAAGCGAATGACGGAACGCTCATTGAAGTGTTCGAGTGGAA
>JAKSDJ010000333.1 GCA_022360155.1 Chloroflexales bacterium
AGTTGATGGAGCATCGAGCGCGGCCGATACTGTTTAGCACGTCGCATCCCCCATCGGTCACCGCGACGTGTATTGCGGCGGTCGATCTGCTGATGAGCGATGAGGGCCAAAATCTTGTTGACCGATTGTGGGATAACGCGCGTCGCTTCAAAGCGGGGCTGAATTCGTTGGGCTTCAATACGGGCGCTTCGCAGACGCCGATTACGCCGGTGATTGTCGGGGAGGGGGCGAAGGCGATGGAGTTCTCGGATCGGTTGTTTGCGGCAGGGGTTTTTGCCCAAGGGATCGCCTTCCCAACCGTAGCGCGCGACAAAGGACGGGTGCGTACGATCGTCACGGCGGCGCATACGCAAGAGGATTTGGACGAAGCGCTGAATGTGTTCGAGCGGGTCGGTAAGGAGATGGGCTTGATCTAAAGCGTAGCACGGGCTGCCCGACTGGGGCGGCCCGCGCTGTTGTTTAGCGCTGCATCAGAGAATAAGACACTCGCTTCGCGTGGGCGAATAAGAAATCTAGCTTTCTCGTTGAGCGACTTGAATCTATTATGATGGAAGAACTTCGAGTTTGTTTGCAGCAACCTAGCGCCTGTGGTCGGTTCTATTATCGCGATGAGCCGCAGATCAGAGATGAGCTCATCGTTCTCAAAAACGCTCATCGTGAACCCTGGTCGTATTTTGTGAATATCTGCGGCGGATCAGTGCTGTTGAGTCTTGATGCTCAGCATGATCATGCGATGCAAGGTCGGAGCGTACGATTATGGCCCATGGACGTTTGAAGAGCAAATTCGGATGGTCTCTGCGCCGGATGTCGAGACAGCCTACGCCGAGTCGTTTGCACTGGGCAAAGCTGAGGAGCATTCCTATGCGAATGCCGATAATGAAATGGTCTTCTCGGAGTTTGTTGGCTTGCAGGATCTCGATGTGTTGGAGGACGATACGATCACGAATGGCGCTGAGATTCGCAGTCGTTTTCTGCTGGAGCGCAGTGATGCATCTGATCTTGTGCGCCCCCAAGAACGGTTACAGGTATATCTCTAAAACATTCGTTTTTGCGTGATGATGGTGTGGGCCGTACAAAGGCTGCAGTGACCTGATCCTGGTAGCTTCTTCGCTCTCCTCTGCTTGGCGTTGTCTATAACGCAGGGCGCTTCTTGCGTAGCGGTCTGCTGGTTAGGGCAGATGATCGCTACCATTGCGCCCTGCGCAAAGACGATCGTATGCTCATCAGGCTCAGAGTCGAGCAGATAAACAATTTGTGGCTCTCGCGTTTCGCTTCGCGTATCGTACGCTCAAAGAAGTCGGATTGATGACCACAATCACGCAGGTACGAAGAAGGGAAAAGTTCTTGTGACATACCTTCGCTCCCAAGGACAGATACACGTGCGAAAATATTTCGTAACAATCGTAAATGCTCAAGGCGCAGGCTTGCAGACGAAAATTGGGATGTCGCGGGTTGTGCGTTTGCGGTAGTCGGCGTAAGGAGCGTAGCGCTGGTCGCAGACAGGCCAAAGGTCGAGCTTTTCGTCTGGGGTGGCCAGGCGCGCCCGGAGCTTCATACGCCGGTCACGATAATTCACCGTGATGGCGGGGTTCTTCACGAGGTTGTGATACCAAGCGGGATTTTTCGGGGCGCTGCCCTGTGAGGCCACCAAGAGCAGGCTGTCTTGGTAGGGAATGTACATCAGCGGGATCGTTAAGGTACGACCACTCTTAGCGCCCGTCATTGTGACAAAGCAAACATCCTTGCCTCCAAGTGTGTTGAACAGGCGTCCGCCGGTAAAGCGATGCAGAAACACATGCGTGTGCGTCATAGCCTTGATGACCCAGCGCGGCGGGGGCGCGCCGACGCCCGTTGAATCGGCAGTCGAGTCGTTCTTCATGACGAGTCCTCTTGCTAACATGCACCCAAGCACTTCCGATAAGATATCATTGGGTTATACAATCTGGTAAAAGTGTTCGAGGCGCCTCAACCAGGTAGCGGAACCTCTTTGGCGATTTCATACACCTTTATATCGATTGACTTGGGCTGGATCTTGCCTATGGCTGTGTTGAAGGCTGCCATATGGGGTGTTTTGAAATGGGCATTGAGCGCTTCCATTGTTTCCCAGCGTTCAAAGACGCGCAGCATTGTTGGATCGTTGACATCAACCGAGAAGGCGTAGGTCAGGCATCCCGACTCTTTGCGAGTCGCTTCCTCCATCGTGCGTAATGCATTGCGCAGCTCATCAATTGCGCCTGTATCTACAATAACTTCTACCGCAACAATCAGCATGATAAGGCTCTCCTTTTTGAATACAGCAGGGGATCTATATAACTTAGCAGCCGTTGGATCATATCGTATTATACTGCATCGTAGGAGATAAACTCCATGAGTGAGCCATCAGGGTCGCGAAAATAAATGCTTGTGCCGTGGCCGCGGGCGCCAAAGCGCGCGACAGGACCAAGTTCGATAGCCACATTGTGACGTTGAAGATGGGAAATCGCCTCATCAATCGAACCCGACCAGACGAAACACAGATCACTGCCGCCAGGCATCACGCGCACACGGGCAACCGGCTTTCCGTCCACGCCAGGGCCGTGACAGTTGAGCTGGGTTTGACCAAAGCGGTACGACCAACCTGAGCCGATGGAAACCAGTTCGGCCCCTAGGACATCACGGTAAAACGCATTAGACTGTTCCCAATCAGAAACGTGAATGACGCAATGGTCTAGCTGAATATCCATCCAAGCGCCTTTCCTCAACAAAACCGAGTACTAGCCCGATATACGATCCGCAACAGCGACGAGGGCTATTGTAGCATGCAATAGGCTTGTTGCTCTGCTTGCCGCAGCGTGGATGTTTGCGCGCCTGCAGGAGAATTGGATATGATGCCTGGCGAACTGAATGGCTCGATGTGCCCGCCAGATGCAACTGTAATAAGTTACACGCTGTTACGGCATCTGGGATTGGTGCTCGACGAGTTGAGCGCACAAGGGCTGAACGTATGGCAGGACGAACACCGAGCGTGGCGATGGGCGTGGGCTGGGACAGGGGTTCATTCGGAGCGAGGCTTTTGGGCGCTTGGTGAAGCGATCGTGGATGCGGTGGTCACGCGATATCCGCTAGTCTTTGCGACAGAGATAGACAACACAAATGCGTGATACCTGTGCGTTGGTCACATATGGTGAAGATGTGGCGTATGACCAACATTCACGTGGTATGAAAGAGATAGGTTGTCACCGAATATTCAAATCAGATCCCTGGCGGCGTTGTCCCGAAAGATATTTTGCCCAAAACCAACTGCTTCAAAATCGCCGCTTTTTTGTGATCTATTGGGTTAGGCCTTGAAACCATAGTTCTGTTTCTCGTTGTGAACGAAAGCGATACAGTGAAATGCCGGATAGTTCAGCCAGCCAACCCCAATAATGTTGCTTCTTCAGCGGATAGGATTTGATAGTGTGCCGTATTCGTGAAATTGCTCTTTGCAGCGTCATGGGACGCCTTGCTAGCGACGCGCATAGACAAACAGTTCGCCCTCGCTCCCAAAGTTCTTATGTTTGTGGAGGCCCATTGGAATAAACCCGCATTTTTTCGCTACTATGTGCGCCGCGAAATTCTTCGGATGGCAATAGGCGCGAACCTCCGCTTCATGCGACAACTCGTGTACCAAAGCCGTGATCACTTCCGTTGCGATACCTTTGCCGATTTCATCGCTCTTTACACTGTAATAACACTCAACCACCCCTTCGTCATAAGGCGCATAACCACACGACCCGATATAGCGATTGGATCCTTTTTCAGCAATGGCGTAGGAATGAATGGGGTCGGCTGAGTCGTAGGCTCTGCAGACATATGCAAAAAGCTCTTTTGCACCTTGTTCCGTCTTCTGCTCGGCATCGAACATCAGATATTTCGTTGAGTCTTCATCCAGCATAAAATTCAGAAAATCCAGTATATCCTGGTCTTCGAATCTGCGCAGAATGAAACGCTCTGTCTCAAGCGGTATATTCGTGATCATGTCCTCGTATTACTTACAGCTAACGTTTCCATAACGGGTCGCGTTACCCGATCGCCGGAAAGTTGCTCCGGTCAGCACAGAGCGCTATGCTCACCTTATTTTCTCACCTTATACCAAACATGGCGGGGGAGGGTGAATCCGGATGATGGGCGAATGGCATTGCTAAAATACCCCAAAAGCGCGCAACACGGCGAGCAGAACACCAACAACGATAACAATCAGCCAGATATTCCCAATCAGCCATGTGACAAGGCCGACACGATACCCCAGGGAATCCAATTTGGCTTTGAGTTCGCCAAC
>JAKSDJ010000553.1 GCA_022360155.1 Chloroflexales bacterium
AACACACATATACATGTTGGTTCAGGTATACAATAAGCGAAGCCGGCTTCTCTGACCACTGTCGATGGCACATAGCCGACTTCGCTTCCCACTCGCTGGCTTCAGCTTATCCTGCAAGCCGAGTGGATCATACTGGCACACTGGCGTATAATCGTCTGGTGACTAAGCATGACGCCATTTGAAGCTGACATACCCGACGGCGTGATGGTGGTTGTGAAAGAGAACAGGATTGACGCCGTAGCGTGGCCGGATCTTAGTAATCATATCACTCACCCCCTTTCAGATAAGAATATAGACTAAGAAATATAGACAGTGGGTCAGAGAGATGAAAAACCTCATGTTTTCCTTAACTATAAGAGGGCAACACACCTCACGTTTTGTGGATTGACAACTATGTAATGGGGATTAGGCATCTTTATCAACACAAAATATCAGTTTACAAACCTCAACAACACAACAATACAATTACTGTATCGCTAGTACCTAGCCTAGCAGCTTCGCGGGGGCTTTGCGGTACGATTTGATACACACTCTAAGTACGATTTGATACACATCCCGGGTAAACGTGATACCGCATTTGCCATATCATTCAGGCTAGAATAGGGCAGATTTACCACCGGTAGACATACATTACCCGCTGCAAGAGAAGGATGACGCCGATGCGTATCAATCGTCGTTTATTTACTCTGACGCATGGGGTTCGGCGTCAGATTGCCGGGACGGTTGTATTGGGGTTGCTGATGAGGGGAACCTATATCGGGCAAAGTATCCTGGTGGCCGTTGGGGGTGCATGTATCTTCAGCGGTGCAGCGTGGTCTACGCTCATTCCCATTGTGTTGTGGATTCTGGCGCTGAATAATGGGTGGCTCTCTCTTCATCTTCTGAGAAACTGTCTAACAAAGTGCTCTTTTACCCTGACCTTGTTTGAAGAGCGTCTGCTGATTATGTTAAGCTCAACAACGAACGACCATGTGCCGTGCTAGACGCTGTGCGGATGGGGTATGATGGCGTGGATGCGTCGAGCGATCGCGAATGACCTGTGCGCATCGACGCCAACTGACAGATTGATCCGCCGCCAGTTGGGCAAGCACCTGGGCATCCAGCGCGTCGGTTGTGGCACGGCGTAGGAGGGAGCGGGCGAAGGCATGGGCCTGGGCCAGGTTCACGACACTGACCGCGTACCCCGCCTGCTGCATGGGAACGGCCAGCGTGACCCAGTAGCCGCCCGTCGCTTCCAGCACCAGAAGGGTGGCGGCGGGAGCCGCCCCAGTGCTGGTCAGCCAGGCTTGGCATGCCACAAAGCCGTCGGGTGTTTGGGCAAACGTCCGAGCCGGCTCGCGGGTTGGTACGTCGCGCGTCCACGCGGCGGCAAACGAGGTGGCGGTAATGTCGACGCCCACGAACAACTGATACTGGGGTGCGCTTGGAGCAGACAGAGGATCTCACGTGGGCAAAGCGCCCCTGGTCAGGAAACACGGTTCCGCAAGGCAACAAACGTCATGCCTCGTGATGCGTGCTCGGGGCCACATGCTACGGTGCTGATGGTGGCTGCCCAAAGGTGGTAGGGCGGAATGCTGCTGCACGCGGTCGACGCCGCCAAGGACGCGAAGTCGCTCACCACCACCCAGGAACACATGCATTATACGAGGACGCGGTGTTCCAGCAGGCCGAGTACAATCCGACTGCGGCAGCCGCCAGCAGGCAAGCACAAGGTTGCGCCGGGAACCCGCCCCCAGTGGAAGACGCCAGCGCCGGCGGGGCGGATGCCGCTGCATGACCTGGGCATTGATGTGTTGCAACGCCTCGTTGCGGCGCCGCTGATCACGCCGCCCGATGCCCGCCAGCGGCGGCGGTTCACCAACTACCCCAAAGGTTTTGACCAGCTCCAGCGCTGGTTGGCTCGCTTGGCGGCCACCACCGTCCATGCCGGCATGGACGCGACGCATGTGTATTGGGAAGCGCTGGCCCGTTCCTGGTCGACCAGCAGCACCCGGTGAGCGTGGTCAATCCGGCCCGGATCACGGGTGTTGCGCAGAGCCAGCTGCAGCGCAACCAGACCGACCAGCAAGACAGTCTGGTCAGTGCGATCTTCTATTCCCGGCAGCGGCCGGAGACCTGGGTGCCGCCGACCCCGGCCCAACGTCATTTGCGCGCGTTGACCCGGCAGCGCGACGATCGCATCCAGGCCCGGAGCCAGCACCAGCACCGGCTGCGCGCTACCAGCGACCTGGTGATCCGGGCATCGTTGGCGGCGGTGCTGACCACGCGGGAGACCCAACTGACGGCCATCGATGAGCCGATCCAGGCCCATCTGGCGGCCCACACTGAGCTGCAGACGTCGGTCCAGTTGTTGACGGCCATCGTCCGGATTGGTACGGTGACGGCGATCCAGTTGGCGGCCGAATTCTAGGCTTTGGCTCGGTATGACTCGGCCAAAGCGGTCGCCGCCGCTGCCGGACTGACACCGGCCAACTACGAGTCGGGCACGGCGGTGCGACATCGCCCCCGGCGCTCGAACGTGGGCAAAGCCGGGGTGCGGGCCGTCTGGTATTTACCCGCGCTGATGGCCCTGTGCTGCGGTCCCGCCTTCCCGGCCTTTGCCCAGCGCCTGGCCAAACGTGGCCAGGCCAAGCCGGTCATTATCGGGGCCGTGATACGGAAGCTGGTGCATATTGCCTCCGGTGTGGCCAAGCATGGCGCCACCTATGATCCCGACAAAGCGCGTGGTCACACGCCAGCTGCGGCGCCCTAACGCGGTGCCGGGCGGTTAACCGACGTCTGCTGCAACGGAGCGTATCGCCAGAAATACGAACACATGTACAATATGACAACGTACTATCTTGTGTGCCACGCTGCCCCTGCGGTGGCGCGAGTACGAAAGACCTTGTGTGCCACGCCGTCCCGGTGGTGGGCGAGCGGGTGAACGAAAGACCCTGACAGGTCGTGTCGCGGGTTTTTTAGACAGACTCCGAAACAGTATACATGTTGACAGATATAGTCAGCATAATCACTTATAACTAACTGGCTTACTTCTGCTTCAAGATAGCGTTATGATCGTCGTATGCACAGAGGCAAAAGCGCTCCTCATTCCCATAACTGACCGAAATAACCTGATTGCGCCGGCGGAGTTCTTTCATAATACGAGTGATGGTACCACGTGTTGTACTCGACGCAGCGGCCAGTTGCGCGTGTGTAATCCGTATATCAATCAAGATACCGTAGAGATGCGGTGTACCAAATTGCTCAGCCAGGAAGCGCAGTATTCCTATAACCCGCTGCTCGATATAGGGATGGGAACGCAACGCCGACCAGGTTGCTGTTTGTGCGGAATAGGTGCGTAGGCGTTCGGCAAACACCGGGTCTTTCACGACCTCATACCAGGGGTAACTATGTACGATTATGTCAGTATGTGCTCGAAACATCATACAATAGTCATCGTTTGGATGGTGAACCAATACATGTCCAGAGCCATAGAATCCCAACAATACTTCAGTGCCATCCTGGTAGATAACACTCATCGTAACGATGCCTTGCTGAATATCAAGCACATCACTCACATCTAAGACAATCTCGTCCCCACGTTGATAGTGGCGTTCGCGTGTACGCACATGCAGCATGTGCTCTTTCTGATTATAGCCAAGCGTGACACACGCATTACCTACCGCTTGTAAGAGCGTTTCCGCGCTACTATCTGGTGGTAAGACGGCTAAAGCCCCCGCCTGATAGAGCAGTGATGCAAGCTGGGGATGCTCCAGACGCATCCAGGCGATCCAGGGAAGACTTCGTTGCTCCCGCAGCGTGGCTAGCGGCAGCAGATCTGCCTCGTTCGTTACCGCTACCAGTGGAAGCACTCGTTCAATCGGATGACACTGAATAGGGCACCCGGTACAAGGCGCCCACATCAAACTATAACCATGCTGATGTAGTGTTGTGAGAAAATGATAGGCGTTGCTCCAGTTTCCAGTTAAGAAAAGCTGACACATTGTGAACTTCCTTATAGCTCACGATAATCGTATAGGTTTTGCCCAATATCCTGGTGCGGAACCAGTCAGGCTGTGTTGTTATGTGTGTATGATGTCGTTCCCATGATCACAATCATCACGAGATAGACGATATATCTCCATCATCGCTTTGGCCCCGTTTTGTCGGAAGTTATGGCTGCAAGATAGGACGATTATGTTGTCTTATAGCTAATATGTTTTGTTAGATGGTACTAATTTAGATGGTATATGCTATTTTATCACCGCTGGTTTGTCAAGTTGTATTTATGTCTGCGCAAGACGAACCCAAGACTTACACAGTACCTACGCCCGCTCCAACGCTCCAATGCTTCAACGCCAGTGCAACAGCTTCAGTTCCTGTGCCTAGGCAATCGCCTGGGTGCGACTCTTAACGCCGAGCTTGTCGTAGATGTTGTGCGTGTGCCGACGCGCCGTATCCACGGTAATCAGCAACTGGTTGGCGATTGCGCGGTTCGATGAACCGGCGGCGATCAGGCGCAGAACTTCCAGCTCGCGCGCGCTCATCTCCCGGCGCGGCGCGCCGGTCACGGGAATCCACGGCGCCGCCGACGTCTCCGGCCATCTGCGCGGCGCGGCGGTCGGGGTCAACCAGGGCGTGATCCAGCTCTTCTTCGGCCCGCAGCCCCTAAACGACGCCGCCGACTTGCTGCGCGCCTATCTCGACGCCCTCTGCGAGCGCTACCGCCCGCTGGCCCTCGGTCGCCTGCTGCGGCA
This sequence comes from Chloroflexales bacterium, assembly GCA_022360155.1. Lineage (GTDB taxonomy): Bacteria > Chloroflexota > Chloroflexia > Chloroflexales > Chloroflexaceae > JAKSDJ01. The sequence continues at coordinate 4,737 of JAKSDJ010000553.1, forward strand.
GGAGCAGGGCGGCGACAAGCGACCCC
>JAKSDJ010000377.1 GCA_022360155.1 Chloroflexales bacterium
CAGTCCTGAGCCCTTCGGCTTCGCTCAGGACTGGCGCAGCGAAGGATGCTAACGTCCCGCTCCTAAGCCCGTTCCGCGCCAAGCTTGCCGTCCTCGACAACGAACGAGGCCAAGGTCAGCACCGGTACATCCTCACTTTGGATGGAGGCCACGAAGCGGTAGTCGCTACGCCACTGCTCGGGCGTGAGTTCACAGCGGACATAGCCCCGGAACGCCCCGTCGAAGAACTTGGTATGCGGGTTGTCGGCGCGCGCCGCTTGGACCAGCGGAATGAACTCCATCGGGAAGTCCGAACTGATCGAGGCGCCAACGAACTCGGCGCCCAGCGTAGCGCTGGCCGGATCGTCGAAGTCGGCCTTGAGGTCGTGAACCCAACTGGAGTGGATGTCGCCGGTAATCACCACCGGATTCGCGGGCTGCCGGTGGAGCAAGAAACCCAGCAGTCGGTTGCGTGCCGCAACGTACCCATCCCACTGGTCCATGTTGAAGAACTGACTGGGAGCGCCCTCCTGCCCAGGGCCGGCCAGGAAATCGTACTGGGCCAGCATGGTCTGTTGGGCAATCACGTTCCAGCGTGCCCGCGATACGGCGAGCCCGCCCAAGAGCCAGCGCTCCTGCGGAGGGCCAGCCATCGTTTGATCTTCGCTGAGGGCTGCCGCGCAACGCGGCTTCAGGCCATCGGCGCAGGGCTGATCGCTGCGGTATTGGCGCGTGTCCAGCACGCTGAACTCGACCAGATCGCCGAAGGTGAGCCGCCGAAAGAGCTGCATATCTGGGCCGACCGGCAACGAGGCGCGGCGGAGCGGCATATGTTCGTAGTAAGCCTGGTAGGCATTCGCCCGCCGCTCCAGGAAGCGCGCCGGATCGACGTGTTCCTCCTCAGAGATGGCATCCGCGTAGTTGTTATCGACCTCGTGGTCGTCCCAGGTGACCGCCCAGGGGAATGCGGCGTGGGCCGCCTGCAGATTGCGGTCGGTCCGGTACAGCGCGTAGCGGTTGCGGTACTGTTCGAGCGTTTCGATCTCAGGGCCGTTGTGTTGGCGCAGCGCGCCCTCCCTGGGCTCATATTCATAGATGTAATCGCCAAGAAAGACGACTAAATCCAGATCCTCTTCGGCCATGCCGCGGTAGGCGGGATAGAAGCCGTTTTGCCAGTCCTGGCAAGAGGCAAAGGCAAAGCGGAAACGATCCTTTGCAAAGCCGGCTACCGGCGCGGTGCGCGTCCGTCCAATCGGGCTCAGCTCGGAGCCGGCGCTGAATTGATACCAGTACCAGCGGTCTGGTTCCAGGCCCTGCACATCAACGTGAACCGAGTGGGCAAGATCGGGGCTAGCCACGGCCGTGCCGCGACGCACGACATGGCTCATCTGTTCGTCGGTGGCGACTCGCCAGCGTACGGCTACCCGTTGCGGCGGCATCCCGCCGCCGTTAATAGGATCGGGTGCGAGTCGAGTCCAGATCACCACCCTCGTCGGCAGCGGATCGCCCGATGCGACACCTAACGTAAACGGATAGGCGCTGAACGTTGGGGCGGCGTTGGCGAGTGAGGCAGGCAGCTCACTGACAAGCGCCAGACCGGCCAGGGCAGAAGCGGTCGTGAGGAAGCGGCGGCGGGTGAGCGGGGCGACGAGGATGCGATTACGCAGAGATTTGTTCATTTGCGAAGATGCTCCTTCTGACGATATATTCATTCTTCGTTGCAGCGCGTCACTCATCCGTTCCGAAACAAGGATGTCCAACTGAGGAGCAAATCCCCTCGAAACCACCTCATCGAACATGGCATGCGTCTACGCTGTGCTGTCTTTCGTGTTCAGCGCAGCGGACGCCCCGAGAGATACCAGCAGAGTCGTGCGTCATTGCTACGCGCTACATCGAAACCCAAAGGGATATGCCTACTGTAACAGCCAAGATTTAAGGAAAAGTTAACGTTTAGCTCAGGTTGGTTTAATACATAGTTAGGATATATTACAGGATGTGTAGTGTTTGCACAAGTTTTTCCTAACAGTCCATCAATAGGAAAATACACGCAGATCAGCTAAAGGCCGTTGCAGACGTTAGGGATTGAACGTTACAGGGGGTTACGTCTGTAGATAAGACCCGATTCGCCTCAGGCAGGGTGGAAGATTTCCATTTTCAGATCGATTGTGCGGTTCCATCGCACAATCGATCTGAAACGATGAGCATGTATTGCGCTGCCACAGGCGGAACACTTTGTGATGAATAGTTTCGTCGCGCCGAGAAGCAACCACGTAAGCTCTTTACATAAGCATTCATCTTCGTGCTCTTGCAAGATGCGGACCACTGCCACCTTGAGTCTATCTGTGTTGATCGGCGCCTATTGGCGTCACCTGTGTGCCATTGCAGGACGTGGGTTACCGCAAATCGGGAGCCATTCTGCGTACTATAGCAGCCCTATTTGAGTTGTGAAGCCGATGTAGTGCCGCCTTATGAAATTTGACAATCAGCCGCAGTTAGTCGCCTTTAGGTGGTTTGACGGCAGCACAACCGCCTGAAGGCGGCACGACGAGCGCCTTTCCCTTTACCGATTTTGATCGTCAAAATGCATTAGGCGGTGAAACAGCAATCGCCTGAAGGCGGCACGACGTGAAGTTTACGAATGAGATAGGATTGCTTATTACAGAGCGTTGATGTTTCCCAAACGAACCTTATATGCGGCGCAGAAACCATGCTATACTAGGCATACCGCAAGCTAAAGGAGCCGACGATGGCTGGCCATCATAACAGCAGTAAGGCCCGCGTGCTCTTGGTTGATGACCACGCTGTGGTGCGCGCTGGTATTGCTGAAGCCCTCGAAGATCTTCCCGACATCGAAATCGTCGGCGAGGTCGGTGATGGCGCGGCGATCGATTCTGCACTCGACCAGTTGCAGCCTGACTGCTTGCTGCTCGATGTTGCGATGCCGAACTTCGACCCGGTAGCGGCGATCAAGCAGATCCGCGCGCGCTACCCCGACCTGAAGATCCTGATTGTCAGCGCCCACGACGACGACGCCTATGTCCAGGGGCTCCTTGGCGCCGGCGTCGATGGCTATCACCTGAAAGACCAGTCATTGAGCGATCTGCGCCTGGCGGTGCAGCGCGTGCTGGCTGGCGGGCGCTGGCTCTCCAGTCCGCTGGTTGAGAAGCTGGTCCAGTACCGCGAGACGACACCGACCGCTACCCCTAACCTAACCAGCCGCCAGCGCGAACTCCTGCACTGTTTGCAGCAAGGCCTTGACAACCAGACGATCGCCCAGCAAATGGGGTTGAGCGTCAAAACCATCGAGAACCACCTGACCCGCCTCTACCGCCAGATCAATGTGCAAAGCCGCCTCGAAGCGGTGAGCTATGTCAGTCGCCACACCGAGGTGTTAGGCCTAAGTGAAACGGCATTCACGCCTGCGCCCATGTCGCGCGAAGCATCGACGCGAACGCCCATCGTGATCCTGCTGGTCGACGATAATGCTCGCTATCGCAACCAGTTGCGGCGCATGATCAACTACGTGGCGGCGCACGCGGTCATCCACGAGGCGGCAACGATCCGTGAGGCGGTTCGCATCTTCGAGGAGACGGACCCACACCTGGCTCTCGTCGATGTGGTGTTGGGCGACGAAGATGGAATCCGCTGTGTGCGGCAGCTTAAAGCCCTGTCCCCTACGGCGCGAATTGTATTGATCAGCGCGTATCCAGACCGCGAGTTCCACCGCAGCGGCCTGGAAGCCGGCGCCGTCGCGTTCCTGGATAAAAAAGACCTCGACGCGGCGGCATTGCGCCAGGTCATCGCCGACATTGGCGATTAGGGGAAAACCCCTAACGAAACCCGAGGGGAATCCGCTACTGTTTTGGGGGGAAAGGAGGGTTGTCCTGCGGGCTCTTTTCCTCTACACTGTCTTCAATCCCAATTAATTCCTAAGCCACAATCACACACGCAGCCGGGTACAAAGTCGACACTGGCAATTCTTTCAGGGAACTTAGCAAGCTTGTCGCTGAGCATTGCTCCAGACGGCAAGACTGTCCGCTATTGCCATATGTCGCTGTGTCCGGCTGCAGGGGCCACAGAAAGGAGAGCGCCGCCGCTAGAACGTTTATCCATTGCGACCCGTCGAAGGGCACTCTGTTGATCCTTGTAACAATGAATGTGAGAAGGACAGAACCATGCGACACAAAAGTTTGACCCTTGCTGTACTGCTGCTCCTCGCTAGCCTGATTCTGGCAGCCTGTGGCAGCTCGCCAACCGCCGCACCAGCCGATACGTCCAGCAACGACTCCGCGTCCGCGCCAACTACCAACTCTGACGCTGCGCCGAGCAACGACTCCGCGTCCGCGCCAAGCGCCGATGGCAAGATGGCCATCCTCCTGCCCGAGACCAAAACCGCCCGCTATGAAAGCCAGGATCTCCCCAACTTCAGGAACAAGCTGCAAGAACTCGGGTTCGATGTCGAAAACAACTTGATCTACCTTAATGCCAACCAGGATGCCGCTAACCAGCAATCACAGGCTGAGGCCGCGCTGACCAACGGCGCCAAAATCCTCGTGCTCGACCCGGTCGACTCCGACTCGGCCTCGGTCATCGCCGATATGGCCAAATCTCAGAATGTCCCGGTGATCTCCTACGACCGCCTCACCAAAGGCTCGGATGGGGTGAACTACTATATCTCGTTCGATAACGAGAAAGTCGGCCAGTTGCAAGGCCAGGCGCTGTTCGATGCGCTCGCCGGCAAAGAGAACCCGACGGTAGTGATGATCAACGGCTCGCCGACCGACAACAACGCGAGCATGTTCAAACAGGGCGCCCATAGCGTCCTCGATGGCAAAGTCAACATTGCCAAGGAATACGACACCCCCGACTGGAGCCCGGACAAAGCCCAGGACCAGATGACCCAGGCCCTGACCGCCTTGAGCAACCAGGTTGACGGCGTGTTGGCCGCCAACGATGGAACTGCCGGCGGCTCTATCGCCGCGATGAAGGCTGCCGGTGTCAACCCGCTGCCGCCAGTGACCGGGCAGGATGCCGAACTGGCCGCTATCCAACGCATCATCCTCGGCGAGCAGTACATGACGGTCTACAAAGCCATCAAGCCCGAGGCCGAGGTCGCGGCTGAACTCGCCTATCTTCTGCTGACCGGCGCGGAAGTTCCCGCCGATATGATCAACGGCAGCGTCAATAACGGCGTGATCGATGTGCCTTCGATTTTGCTGACGCCGATCGTGGTCACCAAGGATAATATCAAGGACACAGTCGTCGCCGATGGCTTCTGGACGGTCGAGCAGATCTGCACCGCCGAATACGCCCAGGCTTGCACCGATGCCGGACTCCAATAGTTGCGCGTATCCCTCGACGTAGTGCTCATTCAAGACGGCGGGGGGCAGGGATGCTCCTCGCCGCTTCCAATAGGAGGCAGCTCATGATTACAGAGACACGAACGCAAGTACGGCAAATGACCAGTATTCCGGTGCTCGAAATGCACGGGATTGGTAAGCGATTTGGCGCGGTCCAGGCCCTCGCCGATATTGATTTCACCGTTTATGCGGGCGAAGTTGTCGCCTTGGTCGGTGATAACGGCGCCGGCAAGTCCACCCTGATCAAGTGTATCTCGGGCATCAACCCAATCGATAGCGGCGAGATTCGTTTTGAGGGTCGGCCCGTTACCTTCCGGGGACCAAAAGACCCGGCCCAGCTCGGCATTCAAACGGTCTACCAGGATCTGGCGCTCTGCGACAATCTGGATGTCGTCGCGAATCTCTTCCTTGGTCGGGAGGAAGTCAACCGGTATCTGCCCAAGATCGCCGAGCCGCTTGACGAGACATCCATGGAGAAGCGAGCAATCGAGGTGTTGCGCAGCCTCTCGGTCTCAATTCCAAGTGTTCGCACCAAGATTGCCTCGCTTTCCGGCGGGCAGCGCCAGTCGGTCGCAATTGCGCGGGCGGTGATGTGGAACTCCAAGCTGGTGATGCTCGACGAGCCGACGGCGGCGCTTGGTGTGGCGCAGACCCACCAGGTGCTGGAGTTGATCAAACGACTGCGCGAGCAAGGCCTGGCGGTCGTGGTGATTAGTCACAACCTCGCCGATGTCTTCGAAGTAGCGGACCGGATCACAATCCTTCGCCTGGGCCGGCTGGTTGGCGCCTTCGATGCGAAGGTAACGAGCCGCGAGCAGATTGTCGCGGCGATCACTGGCGCAGAGTTCAGCGCCGACTCGGCATAGACGCAACCTCTACATTCAAGGGAGAAGCAGCATTATGAGTACCATGCTCAACGATCCGCGTTTGATCAAGGACGAAGCCGGCGGACCTGTCAGCAGCCTGCTGCGCCGGCTTGGCCGCGCCGACTTGGGGTCTTTGCCGGTCATTCTCGGCCTCATCGTGATCTGGACGATTTTCCGGATTGCCAACCCGAATTTTCTCACGCCGCTGAACCTCACCAACCTGATGCTGCAGATCGCCGCCC
>JAKSDJ010000131.1 GCA_022360155.1 Chloroflexales bacterium
ACTCATAGCACGGTTTGCCAATATGGCAAACAACAATCGGTGCATGGCGGGATTGAGTTGCCATATTGGCAAACACGGCGCCAGCGTTCCTTTATCGGAACATCGTGCTTTGACAAGCGGTGGCTTTGATGGTATTGTTCCGCTGTGGAACATGCGACCGGAGCAGGTAGCGCTGATGAGTCAGGCGGTTGGTCTTCAATTGCAGCCTTCCCGATCAGCAATCGAGGAGATTGCCGGTGATCCGTTCGTTGCAGTGAGTGAGGCGCTCATTTGGCTGGAAGCAACCGCCACGGAATTGGCGCCCGATGCCCTGGAAGCGCTTCGGCCACGCCAGGAGGCGTTCGTATGACTGATGGCGCTCCACGCATCCATGATCAGGAGGTTGGCGCCAAGCTCCGCGAATTGCGGCTGCGCTACGTGCTAAAACAGGAGGAGCTTGCACAGGTCTTAGGCGTCAAACACGCGGCGATATCGCGGTGGGAACGCGGCGCGCGTGGGTTGACCGTTGCGATGTTGTTGACCATCGCAGAGCGATTCGGTATTCCCGCTGCTGAACTGCTGCCCGAGCGGCATCGGGCGTTGCCTACTTCCCTGCCTGTTAGTCACCACACGCCGGAGGAAGCGGCCGTTCACAGAGTCGTTCATGTCTTACGGGCACGACCGGATCTGCTGCTCCAGGTGATGGCGTTTATTGAACAACAGGCGGTAAGTGATCCCTCTGATGGATAACGCGCATACGGCGCACCTCCCGCAGCCATGAGGCGCAGGGCTTTGTGCCGATGCTTTGATAAGTAGAGATCTGTTGTGTTCAGAAGGAGCGTTGCATGACGATATTCGCCGTTGCGATGCAAAAAGGCGGAGTGGGAAAGACCACCACGACCCTGAGTTTGGGGGTGGAGTTGGCCCGCATGGGGCGCCGGGCATTGCTTGTCGACATCGACCCCCAGGGCAATCTCACCCAGGCGTTGGGCTGCGATCCCACCCAGATCACCAACTCGGTCTATGAGGTACTGCTCAACCCGACGCATGGTCCCGGCTTCGCCACACTCGCCACGAGCTATGGCGTTGACCTCGTGCCGGCGACGCTGACGCTGGCTGGGGCGGAGCTGACCCTGGCGGGACGCTTTGGGCGCGAGTTGCTGCTGCGTACAGCGCTGCAAGAGGTTCGCCGCGATTATGATGACATTCTGATCGACTCGCCTCCCAGTCTGGGGGTGTTCACCATCAACGCCTTAACCGCCGCCGACGTGGCGCTGGTCCCGCTTCAAGCCCACATCTTCGCCTTGAAGGCGATGCCGCAGCTTGAGGAGACAATCGGGATTGTTCGACAGCTCAACCCATCCCTGCACATCGGCGGGATCATCATCACAATGAGTGACCGCCGCACCAGCGTCAACCAGGTCGTTGAGGAGGAGGCTCGCCAGCAGTATGGCGACCTGGTCTTCAAGACCGTCATTCCCTTCAACGTGAAGCTGGTTGAAGCGCCGGCATTCGGCGCACCGATTGTCAGTTACGCCCCGGATAGCAGCGGTGCGAAGGCCTACCGCGATCTGGCGCAGGAGGTGGCCGCCCGCTATGAGTAGCTTCAGAGACCAGCTGGCGAAGCGGAAGAAGGCACAGGAGGAGAAACCGGCGCAACCAGCGCCATCCTCCCCGCTCTCGACCACCGATCCAGATGCGCATGCGTCGGCGGCGCTCGACATGACGCCGGCGCTCCGCCGCGGGGCGCCCTACACCTCGTCACTGGATGATGATGACGACGCCCCGTTGCCGCCCGCGGTGCTGGCCCTGCGCAGCGAGCTGCATTCGATTGCCGACAACTATCTGCGGGCGCGGCGGCGCAGCGGCAAGGCGTTGTTGGTGGCGGCGCGCTGGCTCAGCGAGGCCCGTGCAGCGGCGCAGCATGGCGAGTGGGACGACTTCTTGCTGGCGACGGAGACCACAGCAGACACTGCTGAGCGTTTGCTGCGCATCTATGATCTGGCGATGCAGCGCCCAGCCTTCGCGTCAGCGGTGGCCGCCGGGCGGCTTAACCAGTCGGCTGCCGAGCGCCTGGCCCGCGTCTC
>JAKSDJ010000780.1 GCA_022360155.1 Chloroflexales bacterium
CGTCCCCCGGCTCCAGCACCACATAAGCCACCAAACGCGCCGCCCCCGGCGTGTCCTCCCGCAGCACCACCGCGCTCGCCCGCACCCCCGCGTGCCTGTTCAGCGCCGCCTCGATCTCCCCCAGCTCGATCCGGAACCCCCGCAGCTTCACCTGCTGGTCCTGCCGCCCCAGGTACTCCAATTCGCCGTTGGGTAAGCGCCGCGCCCGGTCCCCCGTCCGGTACAAACGCGGGCGCGGCGCTCCATTCGTGGCGCCGTCCGGCGCGAAGCGGTCGGGCAGGAAGCGCGAAGCGGTCAACTCCGGCCGGTTCAGGTAGCCCCGCGCCACCCCCGCGCCGCCGACGTACAACTCGCCCGCCACCCCCAGCGGCGTCGGTTCGCCCTGCCCGTCCAGCACATAGACCTGCATGTCCGGGATGGGCTGCCCGATCACGCTGCCCCGCCCCGCCGCCACATCCGCCCGTCGGATCGGGCGGTAGGTCACATGCACCGTCGTCTCGGTGATCCCGTACATGTTCACCAACTCCGGTCGCTGGTCGCCGTGACGCGCCAGCCAGGGCCGCAGGCTCTCGAACGCCAGCGCCTCCCCCCCGAAGATCACCAGGCGCAGCGCCAATCCCGCCGGGGGCCCCGTGGTCGCCTCAACCTGCTGCAAGGGGCGGAACGCCGCCGGCGTCTGGTTCAGCACTGTGACCTGTTCGCGCACCAGCAATTCATAGAATGCCGCCGGGCTGCGGCTCACCCACTGCGGCACCACCACCAGCCGCCCGCCATACAACAGCGCGCCCCAGATTTCCCACACCGAGAAATCGAAGGCGTAGGAGTGGAACAGCGTCCACACATCGCTTGGGTTGAACTGATACCAGGCCTCGGTCGCGCGGAACAGGCGCATGACATTGGCGTGGGTGACCAGCACGCCCTTGGGCTGGCCGGTCGAGCCCGAGGTATAGATCACATAGGCGGCATGCGCGGGCGTTGCCGCACCTGCGGGGTCGGTCGCGGGCTGCTGGGCGATCACCGGCCACGCGGTATCGAGCGTGATGAGCCCCGGCGGCGCAGCGGCGCGCAGGCGCGCCGCCGTCGCCGCGGTGCTGAGCAGCGCAATGGGCTGGGCGTCGTCGAGCATAAAGGCGATGCGTTCGGGCGGGTAGACCAGGTCGATGGGCAGGTAGGCGCCGCCGGCTTTGAGCACACCGAGGATGGCGATGAGCATCTCCAGGGAGCGGTCGAGGTAGAGGGCGACCAGCCGCTCGGGGCCGACGCCGTGGGCGCGGAGATAGTGGGCCAGTTGATTGGCCCGCGCATTCAAGTCGGCGTAGGTCAGGCGGGCGTCGTCACAGACCAGCGCGATGGCGTCGGGGGTACGCGCCGCCTGAGCGGCAAAGCGCTCGTGCAGGCAGGGCGTCGCCGCGCAGGGCGAGGCGGGCGGGTTCCAGGCGAAGAGCAGCTGCTCGCGCTCGCCCGCGCTGAGCAGGGGCAGCGCGGCCACAGCCTGGGCAGGGTTAGCGACGATACCAGCCAGCAAGCGCTGGAAGTGCCCGGTCATCCGCGCGATGGTCGCGGCATCGAACAGGTCGGTGTTGTACTCGAACG
>JAKSDJ010000444.1 GCA_022360155.1 Chloroflexales bacterium
ACGGCGGGGCGGGCGCGGCCTGGGTGGGCCAGCGCGCCGCGGTCCAGGGGCGGCAGGGCGGTCTGGCGCGCGGATGGGGCGTACTGCCGCCAGCAGCGCGCCAGGCGCAGGCAGAGGTGGTGCAGCAGGTGCGCCGGGCCTGGGCTGGCAGCGACAGGGCTGGCCATAGCGAAGGTATCGATGATCTGGGGCGTGGCGGCCGGGTTCTCGGGGTCGACCCGGTCGAGGAAGGCCAGCACATCGCGGAAGAACGTGTCCGGGGCGTGGATCTGCATGTGGGCGTGGAAGGCGGCCAGGGTGCTGTGATCGGGGCCGGGCTGCGCGAGTGGCAGACCGACGAACCAGCGCCCGAGCAGGTTGGTGGAGAGCAGTGATTCCAGCGCAGGGTCGGAACAGCTATCCGCCCAGGCGCAGACGAGCGCGGCGCGGACGAACTGGGCAATGGTGAAGGTCGGCGGGGCGCCGGGCGTGCCGGGGGCGTGATGAAAGCCGGCACAGGCGGTCACCACGGCGGTTGGGTCGTACCACTGGGCGAGCAGGACAAGCGGATGGTCGGCGCAATGCTGCAGCAGGGGGCGAGAGACGAGCGTTTCGAGCCAGGCCAAGATGGGGGTAAGAAACTGGCCAATGAGGAACTGAACAAACGGTTGTACGTCGGGCAGATCGCGGGTCGCGGCCCGCAGCACGGGTGGTAGAATGGGCATAGCTAACCGCCTTTGCTGAAGCTTGATTGGTGTTGATACCCGAATCATGCCACAGCTGGCGGTTAGCTTATTTGTACGAAATAATTACCCGAAGCTCTCTATTGAGCTATGCAACACCACTGTTGTATCGTCGCAAGCGCTCAACCTGGCCCGTCGCCAGATAGCCGAAGTTCACTATGAATGCACCCGTGCAAACGATGACACCCCTACCGAAACTCCGCTTGTGGTCGACTTGTTTGCGGGCGGCGGCTCCATACCGCTCGAAGCGCTGCGCCTCGGCTGTACGACACTGGCCGGTGATCTCAATCCCGTTGCGTATCTGATTGAACTTTGCACCCTGGTCTATCCGCAGCGCTACCCGGAGCTTGCCGCCCAGGTGTCATATTGGGGGAAACGGCTGCTGAAACAGGTGCAGCATACCGTTAGCGATGCCTTTCCCCCGGTCACGATGAAACAACATCCTGATACGACAACTGCGCAATTACCGCTCCAACAGGCGGAATACACGGATAGCGCTCGCACACCAGGAGTCGTGCCAAGCGCATATATCTGGACGCACACCGTTACCTGCCCCAATCCGCATTGTGGCGCAACGGTACCGCTGACGACGAATACCTGGCTGGTCAATAAACCGAAGAAGCCTGTTGTCGCGCTTCGCATTGAGCCAACGGCTGATCGGCAGGGCGTTCAATTTATTCGACACGAAGCGCCAACATGTGATATGCTCGGCTTCACCCCCGATGGCCTGGGTACACGTGGTCATACCCGCTGTGTCTGCAGTGGCGCAACCGTCGATAACACCCACGTCAAACGGCAGGGGAAAGCGGGTAATCTTGCTGTTCAGTTAATGGCTGTTGTCTTTCACGATCCAGTACACCATAAACGCCACTATATGGCTGCTGCGGATCTCTCCCCAGATGCTCTGCCTTTACGCCAAACGCTCGACGCCCGTATCGCCCGGCTCTGTGCGGAGACTGGCCTCACAGTACCAGATGAACAGATCTACAGTGGCGACTCACGAGCATTTTTCACCCATCTGTATGGCTTCGATCGGTTCGGTGATCTCTTTACGCGCCGTCAATTGCTGGTGCTGTTGACCTTTGCCGACCAACTCCGCAAATTGCACCAAGCTATGCTTGCCGAGGGTCTAGATGCCGAACAGGCCCGTGCTATCGCGAGCTACCTTGGCTTGTTGATAAATCGGCTCGCTGATTGGAACAGTACAATCTGCAAATGGGCGCCAACGAGCGAAGCGATCAGCAACACGTTTGCACGTCAGGCGCTCCCAATGATGTGGAACTTCGTGGAAATGTATCCCTTCGGCATCGGCTGGGGCAATCTGCCAGATGCGCTCGATTCGGATGGCGGAAACGATAGCGGCGCTCTCGCGTGTCCCGGATGCCGCCCAGGTGACTCGCGGGCCAGCGCATAGCTGTGAGCTTCCCGACAGCAGCGTCGATGCGATTGTGACTGATCCGCCATATTACGACAATGTGCCATATGCCGATCTGTCTGATTTCTTCTACGTTTGGCTCAAACGCAGTATCGGATTTCTCTACCCTGACCACTTCGCGAGTCTGCTCATGCCGAAGAAACAGGAAGCGTACGTGAGTGCTGCGCGTCACGGCGGGGATCGCAGTGCAGCGATGAGCACCTATCGAACCATCATTCAGCGCTCGCTGGATGAGGCGCACCGCATACTCAAACCCTCCGCACCGCTTGTGCTTGTGTATGCCCACAAGACAACGGCGGGGTGGTCAAGTATTGTCGATGCCCTACGTGCTGCAAACTTCATGGTGACAGAGGCGTGGCCGATCAGCACCGAGAGTCGCGGTCGTGTCCGTGCTCAGAATTCGGCGGTGCTTGCGTCCAGTATCTTTATCGTCGCGCGCAAACGGGTAACGTCTGCCATCGGCAATTACACCCGCGATGTGTTGCCGGAACTTACCGCCATTGTACAAGAACGAGTGCGAACCCTCTCGACAGCAAGTATCACTGGAGCGGATCTCGTTGTCGCAACCGTCGGCGCTGGATTGCGCGCTTATACACGGTATGCCCGCGTGGAGATGGATAATGGCGCTGAACTCGACGCCTCGACATTTCTAACCGAGGTGCAACGATCAGCGTTAGCGACCATCTTGGAATATGTCGTTGGCTTGAACCAATCGAGCGTGAGCACCGTCGACAAAGTGAGCCAATACTATGTACTGGCACGTTACCAATACGGTGCAGCAGAAATTGATTTCGATAAGGCGCTTGTGCTAGATCGGGGCATCGGGGTCGAGCTCGATGGTCCTGGGTCGATCACGAGCGGCGCACTGCCGCTTGTTATGAAGATAAAAAAGGTTGTGCAGTTACAAGATTATCAGCGGCGCGGCGCGGCGCATCATTTAGGCGGTGGCGTGGACAGCGCAGCTCCGCTGATTGATGTCTTACATCGGCTCTTATGGCTTAACGAGCATCAACCATCGAAGATCCCGGCATTCCTTGCTCAAGCACAACCGGATGTGATCAGTTTGCGTATGGTTGCCGAAGCCCTCGCAGGCAAAGGGCTTGCTGCCGAGCCAACGCCTGGTATGGCACGCGATGAACGATCCGAGGAGCAGCGCGCCATCGGGCGTTTACTGCCGGTCTGGCGGCGGGTCGTCGAGGATCAGTTTACGCGCAACCTCCTCGCAGCCGATAGTTTGCTTGGGGCGCGGGGGCGCTACCATTTGTCTCATGATCAAGTTGAAGACCTCAAAGATCGCGTGAAACGCCTCACGAGTGAAATTGATAACACGCTTAAGCGGCTCTATGACTTGGTGGCGCTTCCGCTTGAGGCGCAAGGAGCAGCTGATCCGCTACGTCTAGAGTGGTTCGATCTACGTTCGCTACCGTTGAGCGGTGAAAGGATCCAAGAACGGATGCTCGAAGCGCTGCGCAATTGGGTGTTCAGCAGTGTGACACCCAGCAAGCTGGTTGGGTTAACGCGCCTTGGAAGTGACGATGCAACACAAACATTGAGTTGCGCCAAACTGGTTGAGTGGTGTTTCTCATTTCTCACCTTCCCAAAGCTGCTTGGTACAGACCCGTTACGCGCAGCCATTGTCCAGGGTGTTCGTGATGGTCTGTTCGGATACAGCGCGGCATTGCAATTTGATGCCAGCAGCCAGGCATTCGTCACAGACCATCGATTGGCTAAGATAGGCGTGCCGCTGAGCATAGTGGAGATCGATCTTGGATCGACCAGTTACATCATCGCCCCAGCCCTGGCGCAGCGCCTGGCGCAACCGCCTGCATCAACCATGCCGGAGCCGGTCGCCTATGCAGAACCAAGCCAACCAGATAAAAATGGCAAGGAAGAGCAAGAAGCATATCAAACTGATGGAGAGACGCGCACGCCAGCATCGATCATACAAACGTCGGGGGCAAGCAGCGCATTTTCACGCGGGCGACGCTACTGCTTGCACTTCACGGCGAACAAGCACCAACTCTTTCGCGCTTTCAAACCGCTCCAGAATCTTGCCGAGAAGACCGGCCAGTTTGAAGTGACCATCACGGTTGTCGCCCAATCAGATACGCCGCTTGAAGCAAACTGGCTACGGAATGCTGTTGAGGAGCCTTTGGATGAAGCGGATGTGGTCTTCGACCGGACGTTGGAGGAATAAGCGATAGCAACACAGCGAATGGCAAATGGTGACCATGGGCCGCTAGGATCACCACGCCCGTTGTCCGCAGTACGGTCGGCGCTCCAACACGGATAGACACCGTTCGCCGTGGACCAGGGTTGTCGGCGCCGTCGCTTTGGGCGAAACGTTCTGGGCTTGAACATATGATACGCCCGACGCTGGGATTAATCCTGCGTAAGCTGGACGAGCAGCTGTGCAACGCCTGCAATGTAGTTGGGCTGAAGACGGAGCGCGGACGCGACCATGAAGAGCCGTAACTCCGGTGACATTCCCGCTGCTTCCAGCCAGATCCAAGTGGTGGATACGAACTCCTAGCGTTCGTACAACGTGTTGATAATCGAACCAAGCGCCCGCGCTTCATCATCGCTCAAGTCGGGCATCGCATCGGATAAGAACTTGTTTGGGACCGCCATACGTGCTCTTCCTCCACGTTTGCCGCATCATGCTACAATGCGACATGGTCTCTCAGGGGACGAGCGCTGCCACTGCTTGCTGGGGAGCCGCTGCTGGCAGCGCTTGACCGCGGATTGGGACATTTTCCAATCCCGTTGAACTGGCGTGGAAACGCAACGCGGTTCAACCAGACAGTTGTTTCCCAATACCGTTATTCAGTATGCCAATTGCGAACGAACGTGTCAAGCGCTCCCCGCCCCTGTTGACCATGACGACCGCATTGCTTGGGGAGAAAATCCGCATCCTGCGCCAGCGCCATCAGCTGAGTCAGGCCGAGCTCGCGGATAGGCTGGGTGGCCTATCGCAGAGCATGGTCTCAGGCGTGGAAACGGGGCAACGGCAGGACCGTGATCGCCCATCGCTGGACTTTGTGATTCGTGTGGCGCTCCTGTTCGGGGTTTCCGTGGACGGCCTGTTGCGCGATGATTCCCCCATCGAACCCGTGCATAGCGTCTTGCTTGGCGCGCGTCTTGGGCAGGTCGCCTGCGCAACGCGATTTGGGTCGAAACTCCGGGCGCTGCGGCGCCAGCGGGGATGGTCGCTCGCCCAACTGGCTGCACAGCTCGGCCTGCGTTCGCGCGCCTATCTGAGTAACCTGGAACGCGGCGTGAAACCGCTCCCCTCCATCGAGTCGGCCGTACGGATCGCAACGTTGTTCGACGTCACGCTCGACTCACTGGTTCGCGACGATCTCGAAATCACCTCTTTGCACGGTGCATAAATACCTGAGCTACTCCTTGGCAGCGGTTGCGTCGGCCCACGATAAACAGGATCAACGCACAGCACTGGCAATATGGCCAGTGCAACCCAGCGCATCGATGCGGTTGTCGCGCCGATCTCGCTCCGCACGTTGCGCCAAACGGTCGATGCGCTGCTGATAGAGATCCATGAGCACGTTGGCGGTCTTCGCTTTCCGTATCGCGCTCGCAATCCGGCCAGACCGCCTAACCTCATTGGCCTTCGCCCGCATGATTCCATGGACGCTGCCGCTGATGACCTCGACGACGCCGCTGATTGGGACGACGATACTCCTGTCATCGACGAAGTCGAGTACGCCACACTGCCACGTGGCGACAGCGCGGCGGCACCGATTCTGGCCGCCGCGCTGCTGGCAGCAGCCAACGCGCTCCAGGGCATGCTTCGCGCGTTGATGGACGCTCGTTCGTAGCACCTGCAGCAACCCAACATCTGTGCAGCGCTCACAGAGCTGCAGATCGTGCTCACTCGCTTTCTCGACTTGGACGAAGGAGAAGACAATGCCATCGCCTGAGACCTTGCGCCGGCTTTACCTTGACGAGCGACGCTCTATCCGCGCGATCCCGTTGCATTGGCCATGACGTACCGTCAGGCCCGCCAGGCGCTGCTCGCCGCGGGTATACCATTGCGGCGGCGCGGACCAGATCGCGATGTGCCGAGGTCGGCTATTTCGACGGACCTTCTCGCCACGTTCAGGCGAGATGTTCTGGCCTTCGGCGTATTGGCGACGGCACGGCGGCTAGGAAATCCATACGAACGAGTATTATTAGATTTGCAGCTTCTACTGTTATCCAAGAGCATTAGTCATGGTAGAGGCTATAGTCGCTCAAACAGTGGATACTCGATCCATCAGATAAACAGTGGCTACTGGCAAGTGCTAGTGGATTGGAAGGAGAAGCGATGGCTCAATGTCTCATTGTACATCATTGAGCAAACTTTTAATGCTCGTGACAAAACCGTTGATATTTTTCCCAGGAAGTTATCAAACAGGAGATGCAAATATGCCTATTCAGAATCATCAGTACATCATTCGAGTTGCTAGTTATGCATGTGTTACGAACGAACGTTCTTTATCGCCGTTTCTTTGCATTGCTAGCCAGATAGATGCTTGCCAACAATACTGTCGTCGACTGCAACATTGGCATGTGATGGAGCGCATTCTGATGCGAAAAACGCCTCTGTCATATAAATTATTATTTTCCGCGCCCTGATGCGGAATTCATCGGTCGAAAAGTAAAAATCTGTACCAGAGAGCCTTCCTG
>JAKSDJ010000277.1 GCA_022360155.1 Chloroflexales bacterium
GCGGCCGCTCCCGACCAATCAGTGGGGGCGAGACGAGTTCATCCAAGCGGCGATAGCCTTGACCAATCGCCCACAGCGTTACGGATTTGCAACGACCCAAGACTATGGTTTTGATTACCGATCGCAGATCGACGGGTTGCTGCGCCTGGCAGGGATGCCGCTGCTGCCGCCAGACCCGGCTGCTGCCGTGTCGTCTACCGATCCCCAGGTGGTGCAGGCCGCTCAGACCTTTCTGACGCTCATGCGCGAGGCGAGCCCCTATCAGCAGCTCTATCGTTACGGTCAAGAAACAGAAGAGGAATTGCGACTCGTTCTGACAGAGGTATCTGAGGGGCGGGCGGCACTGTGGTTTAGCCGCAGTCTCTATTGGAATCCGGAAGGTGCATTCGCAACGGGGATTCGCTTTCCGCCCTACATCAGTCAGCCGCTTGCCGGCGTCGATTACCGACTGGGCGGGCTGTACATCTCCGCGCAGAGCCTGCACGCCGAGGCCTGTTGGACCTGGTTGAAGCACCTCAGCGCGGATCTTGCTCCGTACAGCTACGATCAGACATGGCCGGTACGACGCTCAGTGGTCCAAGCAGAGGCATTTCGGAACCAATTTCCAGACGATCTGATGGCAGTCTATGACACGTATTGGGCGAAGTGGGAGCAGGAAGTGACTGGTGAGACCGGGCGCACGTTGGCGCAAGTCTATCAGCAAGAACCCTATCCCTACTGGTTCTACCGAGCGTTGGACCGGGCGCTCCAAGGGGCCGACGTGCAGGCCGAATTGGCCGAGGCGCAGCGCCTCACCGATGCGTATTTTGCCTGCGCGCAGGGGCTCGCGGATCGCCAGGCAGTGTGGGCCTGCGCCCAACAGGTCGACCCGCAGTACGAAGGCCGGATGATCCCGTAAGCGCGGAGGCGCGGAGGTGAAGAGGCGCGGACGCGAAGAGGTATCGTAGTCGCACGTCTGCCGCCTGCCTGTGGCGCCTTGTTCGCGCCGCTACCGCGCAGCCGAGATCCTACCCAAAGCCAGTCCTGCGCCCTTCGGCAGCTGGTCCTGCGTGGCGCCGCAGGACTCCGAATCGGCTTCCGACGGGCTCCGCATGATAAGCGTGGTGTGTCCGTTGAATTGGTACAAAAAGAGCTCCGCCCCCGATGGTGTAATCGAAACAGGCTCCTTCCCCGGTTGCTGTACGCAATTGTCAGCCCTTGCAAGGGAGCGTTGGTAGGCAACGCCGCCTAACATTTTTTGCAGGACGCAACCATGTGATCAACGTCTATACAGTCTGACCGTCAGCGCCCTCCATAAGATCTGTAACATAACGGCCTGCGAAGGCGTCTGGATGGATGAACTGCTTGCACCGCTCGCCGATGCGCGTGAGCATACGCTGGTCTGCGCCCTCGGCTGCGCCCACGCCGTCCCGATCCTGCTGGTTGCCAGTACGCTGCTGGACGGGCTGATCGCCGCCACGCACCCGGAGGCCACAGGTGTTGTGGTGGTGGAGCGCCGACCCGGCGCCGACGCTCGCCGCGGCGTTGAGCGCGGTGTTGAGCGGACGGACGTATCGCTCGCCCGCCCTGCACGCTCCCTTCGCGGACCTGGGGCTGACCCCGCGCGAGCAGATGCTGCTGCTGCTGGAAGTGCAGCCGTTCACGCGGCACGAACGGGCCGAACGCATGGGCGTCGAAGTCAGAA